>JASLYJ010000003.1 GCA_030739855.1 Alphaproteobacteria bacterium
CGCAGCGTTCTTGAACTGGAGCGCCGCCAGCCGAGCGTAGAGGCCGCCTCGGGTCACCAGTTCCTCATGGGTGCCAGTGGCAACAACACGGCCCCGATCAAGGACTACGATGCGGCTAGCTTTTAGAACAGTAGCCAGGCGGTGGGCGATGATAAGGGTAGTGCGGTTGGCCATGAGCCTATCCATGGCGTCCTGTACCAGATGCTCGTTTTCAGCATCCAGCGCGCTTGTAGCCTCATCGAGAAGAAGCACGGATGGATTGCGCAGAATTGCCCGTGCGATGGCGAGACGCTGGCGCTCACCGCCAGACAACAACACCCCACGCTCACCGAGATAGCTATCCATACCAGCAGGTAGACGCGAGACAAAATCCTCTGCCGCCGCCGCCACAACCGCTGCCTTCACTTCGTCATCCGAGGCCTCAGGATTGCCGTAACGCACGTTCTTCCAAACGTTGGCAGCAAAAATCACGGGTTCCTGGGGCACTAGGCCAATACGCCGCCGAAGCGCAGCCATGTCAGCGTTGCGTAGATCCACCCCGTCGAGACTAACAACGCCCTTCTGGGGATCGTAGAACCGTAGCAGGAGTTGAAATACCGTGGATTTTCCGGCTCCCGATGGACCCACCAACGCCACCTTCTCCCCCGGAGCCACCTCAAGGTCAAACCCATTGAGCGCCGCCATGTCCGGTCCTGTAGGATAGGAAAAGCTGATACCAGAAAAGGCCACCGCGCCCTTCGCTGGTTCTGGTAAGGGCTGGGGCTTAGCTGGCAGTGTGATCTCCGGCAAAGTATCGAGAATCTTGAACAGTCTTTCCGTAGCGCCGATGGCGCGCTGTATGTCGCCTACCGCCTCACTCAACGCACCTACAGCGCCCGCCACCACCGTAGCGTAGAAAACGAAAGCAGAGAGTTCACCAGCGCTAATCTCGCCCGCCACCACCTCCTTGCTACCAAGCCACAGAATGATCCCAATGGCGCCGAACACAAGAAGGATAACCAGACCTGTGAGCCAGGCCCGAGCGCGGATGCGGTGGATAGCGGTGGTAAATGCCTCTTCCACACGCTCGCCAAAATGGAGGCGGTCTAGGGCTTCATAGCCGAAGGCCTGGATCGTGCGGATGGCACCTAGGCTTTCATCCACATGGACGCCTACATCGGCAATGCGCCCCTGGGCATCACGGGAAAGCTGCCTTACCCGTCGCCCGAAAACGATGATAGGCAACACCACCAGAGGCATCACCATTAGAACCATGCCAGTAAGCGCCGGGCTGGTGACAACCAGCATGACCAACCCACCCATCAGAAGAAGGATATTGCGTACAGCCATGGAGCCGCTAGACCCCATCACAACCTGTATCAAGGTGGTGTCGGTGGTCAGCCGGGAGAGAATTTCCCCCACGCGGGTAATCTCGAAGAAACTGGGGGAAAGAGAGATTACATGGTCATAGACTGTACGCCGCAGATCAGCCACCACGCGTTCCCCAATCCATGACATAAGAAAAAATCGGCTTGCCGAAGCCACAGCCAGAACTACGATAATGATGAGCAAGCCGATCAGTGCCTGGTCCAAAAGGACTGTGTCGCCGCTGCTGAATCCTTCATCCACGAGCCGGCGTAGCCCCTGGCCTAGGACCAAAACCGTCCCCGCCGCCACCGTAAGGGCGATAATGGCGCCAATCAGTTGTCTGCCGTAAGGGCGCAGAAACCGCAGTAAGCGTGCAAGGCAGTGGATATTATGCCCCGAAAGACTGGGTCCCTCGCGCCTCTCTGCCGTCACGGCATTATCTTTTTTGGAAGAACCGGACATGTTATTC
The DNA here is from genome assembly GCA_030739855.1 of Alphaproteobacteria bacterium. GTDB lineage: Bacteria > Pseudomonadota > Alphaproteobacteria > UBA11136 > UBA11136 > UBA11136. The sequence continues at coordinate 1,817 of JASLYJ010000003.1, forward strand.
CATCCCCGTCCCTGGTGCAGCCAAATCAAGCTCACGGCCCAAAGCAGCGCTAAGCTCGCGGCCTAGAACAACCCCCATGATCATAGCCTCCCCGTCTGATGTGGCGCGGGCGTCCACCCAGCTTGTGGAAGTGGTGTCATATCTGAAGTAACGAGCACCAGAAACCGGCGAGGACATCCAGATCTGGCGGTTGGGAGCATGTTTATTGATCACGTATTGACCGCCGTCCTCTCGTTCAACGGTTAATATCCCCTCGCCCAGATCTACCTCAAGCTCATCTCCCGCAGCACTATCTATGGTCTCAAACAGGTGCATCAGGGTCGCGTCGGCAAGGGTAGCAAAGAGGGTCTCATCCATCATGGTGTGACTTTTTCGATCTTGCACTTTCAAGCATTGGGAAAGGGGCGCGCAATGGGAATGGCACAGGACACGCGCATCCCCCTATATCACCTTACATCTACTTACAAAAGGAGGACTTGTGGGCGCCTGCAAGTTCAGCTATAACCCCGGCCTCGTCGGCCCCACACCACCGCGGAGTAAGCACGCCGCCGGGGCTTGACGCACTTTGAGAGGAACTAGGCCGTGAAAAAAGGCATTCATCCTGATTATCACGAAATCACCGTGGTCATGACCGACGGCACTACCTTCAATACCCGCTCTACCTTAGGCAAGGAAGGAGAAACCCTCAAGCTTGACATCGATCCCAAGACCCACCCGGCTTGGACAGGTGGCGCCCAGCATCTCGTTGATACCGGCGGCCAACTAGCCCGCTTCAACAAACGCTTCAAAGGAAGGGGCGTCTAGCCTTCCCACGACTCCCACCAACCCTCCAGCGTTTCAGTTAGGTCCAGAGTTTAAAAAAGCCCTTAAAAACGGCAGTTAATTCTTTATCGTACTTGTCACTATTTCTTAAACAGGCCTTCCGCACCGTCGCGCAATTGCTTCTTGGCCTCGATCATTTCACGTGCGCACGTGATTTCGGTCTCCATTTGGATAATATATTCCATTAGTTCCTCCACCGACAGGGTGTCCATTTTGCGGGGAATGAAACTCTGATCAGACACATGAAGTGGAAGGTTGTCTTCGTCTTCCATGACTAGGGCCTCCTCAATGCCATAGCAGGACCACTCTAGCCTTGCCAGTAAAGGTGAATGATACTAGAGCTGTGCATCAGTTTTCCATCCTCCTTTCGCCTCCACAGCATGATCCCCGGCTCTCGGACACGACCATGACCTCCAAGCTTACCGAGATTCCCGCCACTATGACGGCCATTGAAATCCTTGAGCCAGGCGGCCCGGAGAAACTGACCACAGTGACCCGTTCGGTTGAGGCACCTGGCAAAGGCGAGGTTCTAGTGAAGGTAGCAGCGGCGGGTATCAACAAGCCTGACGTGATGCAAAGACAGGGTATGTATCCCGCGCCCAAGGGAGCCACCGATATCCCCGGGCTCGAGGTCGCCGGCGTCATCGTCGCCATTGGTGAGGATGTAACTTTCTGGAAACCTGGAGACGAAGTCTGCGCGCTGGTCTCCGGTGGTGGCTATGCCGAATACTGCCTTGCCCCGGCGGTTCAGTGCCTCGTTGTTCCCAAGGGCCTTGATATGATACAGGCCGCGGCCCTACCCGAAACTCTCTTTACCGTTTGGGCCAATATCGTAGACCGAGCCCATCTCCAGAAAGGGGAAACCCTTCTTATACATGGCGGCTCAAGCGGTATTGGCACCACGGCCATCCAGATCGGCTGCCTACTGGGCGCCCGGATCTTCGTTACCGCCGGAAGCCCCAAAAAGTGCGCTGTCTGTGAGGAACTCGGTGCCGAAATCGCCATTAATTACAATAAAAAGGACTTTGTGGATGTGCTCATGAAGGTCACCGCCGGCAAGGGTGTGAATGTGATTCTTGACATGGTGGGTGGAGATTATCTGCCTCGTAATATCAGCCTGCTTGCCGCCGACGGCAGACTGGTGAATATCGCCTACCAGAAAGGTTCAAAAGCAGAAGTAAACTTCCTTCCCGTCATGTTGAAACGGCTTACCATTACTGGTTCGACCCTTCGTATCCGTCCCGTGGAAGTCAAAGGCGCCATCGCAAGAGCCTTGCGGAAACGGGTCTGGCCCCATATAGAAAGCGGTGATATTGCGCCGCTGATCCACGCTACCTTTCCTTTAACCCAAGCCAACAAGGCCCATAGTTTGATGGAAAGTGGAGCGTATATGGGTAAAATCGTGCTGAAAATCTAGGATTGTTGTCGCGGAAACACCTCTCCAGGAAAAATAATTCACTCACACCGCAATTCGCGATAAAACCCTTTTAGCGTCCTGTAACAGACACCTAAACGCCAGTTGAGGATAATTCATGCCCGCACTTCTGATGCCCAAGGCAACCGCCGTCTGGCTAGTGGACAACACTATCCTGACCTTCGACCAAATCGCCAAGCTCTGTGGTATGCACTCTCTGGAAATCCAGGCCATCTCTGATGGCGAAGTTTCGAGCGGAATTATAGGGCTCGACCCCATTGCAAACGGACAGTTAACCCGCGAGGAAATAAGCCGCTGCGAGGCCGATCCCAACACCGAGCTAAAGCTAATAAAACCCGATATTCCCGTTTCCACGGGCAAGCCAAAGGGGGCACGCTATACGCCCATTTCCAAGCGCAATGACAAACCTGACGCTATTGCTTGGCTGCTCAAGCACCAGGAGGAGCTCAACGACTCCCAGATCAGCCGCCTAGTGGGTACCACCAGACCCACCATTAATGCTGTGCGTGACCATACCCACTGGAATGCGTCCAACCTCAGACCCCGTCATCCCGTGGAACTTGGCCTGTGCACCCGCGTGGAGATAGATGCGGAGATTACCAAGGCGCGCGAGAAAAAGGCCAGACAGGCAAAAAAGAAGTCTAAAACCCAAGCCCGCCCCGCCGTCATTGATCCGGCGGTGGCCGAACCTTCCCCGGGAAGCGCGCAAGACACGGGATCAGAAGAGACACCTGCGGTCCCGCCCTTGGAAGATTCCCCTCAGGATGAGTCTTCGCGAGACGATTCAACAGACCCATCTGGGACGCTTTAATCTTTAAGGCCGTAACCAGCTATAAAAATACCGGCGCACCACACCAGCACACCGGCATATTTTGGTAAAAACCAAGTAATGCACTGCCTTTTTTCTGTGGATTCCCCACCCAGGAAACAGCCCGTCAGAAAACTGTCAATGCGCGGTACAACGAGTAATTTCGTCTTTAACCCGTAGTTTCTGGCGTTTTAAATCATATAAGTGGATATCGTCGGGATGCGGGCGGCTGCTCTCTTCCTCGATTGCGGCTTCCAGCTCCGAATGCTTCGCCCGCAGTTGCACAACGTGATCCTCGATCCCCATCGGCGTTCTCCTCAGAATATTTTGACCGTAATGCTATATTTGTATGTTAGGCATCACCGTGAAATATTTCCAGCAGCATATGACAAAAAATGAAATTTACGGTAAGGCACTGCGGCATCCTCTGTGTTCACAAGGGTGAAAACAGGTATAAAAAATTTAATGTCACTGCGCTCTCGGTGATAATACTGCTACAATGGGGGAGTTTATATATGGTGTGACAAGCCATGAACGATCTTAAAAAGTTGAATCAGCGGTTGGCGGAACTCAAGAGCGAACACAAGAACCTTGATGACGTCATTGCCAAGCTCGACGAGAGTCGGTCCTGCGACTTTTTACAGATCCAGCGGCTGAAAAAACGCAAACTGGCGCTGAAGGACCAAATCGCCCAGATTGAAGATAAGCTGCTGCCCGATATCATCGCCTGACTCCCCACCTTCCCACTGCTTCCCAGGTCTTCCCATGCACGATCTTGCCTTGAAGGGCGGCCTCCCTATAATGGCCGTCCTCATGACTTCGATCACCTGGTAAGGATACGTCATGGCCAAAAACTCTCCCCCGGACATGCCCCTCGTCGCCGTCATCATGGGCAGCCAGTCAGACTGGGAGGTTATGCACCACAGCTTGGATACCCTGAAGGAGCTCGGTATTCCCTGTGAAGCTAAGGTCATCTCCGCCCATCGCACCCCAGCGCGACTTGAATCCTATGTATCCACGGCCAAGGAACGAGGCCTGAAGGTCTTTATCGCCGGTGCCGGCATGGCCGCGGCCCTGCCCGGCGCCATCGCCGCTCTGACACCACTTCCAGTATTCGGCGTGCCCCTGCCCAACAAGGCCTTTGGCGGCATGGATAGCCTGCTAGCCATGGTGCAGATGCCTGGCGGCATCCCTGTAGGTGCACTCGCCGTGGGCAAGGCCGGAGCCATCAACGCCGCCCTTCTGGCCGCTTCGGTGCTGGGTCTGAGCGATGGGGTCATCGCCGCCGCGCTGGAGGATTTTCGCGCCAAACAGACGGCCAACGTCTCCGAAAATCCGGAAGACTGATTATTACTTAAACGGAAGAATCTGCCAGTCGATCCGCTTTATCCGGGTTCCCTTCCCCGAAACAGCGCAGAATAGCCAAGGGATCGGGGAGGTCGGCCACCCTCTTGTCCAGCCACCATCGCGCCTTCTGGATTTTCATTACATCGTCGATGCGGTGATCGAGAAAGGTCCAGGTGGCTGAGAAATCCTCAGTCTCATCGGCGAGCCAAGTCAACAGCGTGGTCCCGTAGACACCAGCCAGAAGTCCCCTCTTAGTATAGAAGTTGAAGTCGGTTGTCATATCGCCAGAGGCACGCCACATTTCATCCACAGTGCGAGCCAGGCATGTCACTCCCAAGGCGGTATGGGCAGGCAGTGCCAGTAAGGCCAGCGCCCGGCGCACCGCCTCGCGGTGGCCGGCGAGGAGGTCAAGACGCACACGCACAGCTTCGGTGATGCGGTCGCGTACTCGCATATCCTCTAGGGACATGTTTTCAAGCACTTCCACCATCTTGCGGTCGGCGTATAGGCTGAAGAATTCCACCAGATCAGTGGGACCACCGGGGAAGGCGCGCCAGGCAAGGTCAGGGTCTAGGCCAGAATCGGCCACACCAGCCCCGATCACCTCCTGTGTCCAGCCGTCGAAGGGAACATGAGGCAGGGCAGCGAGAAGAATCTGCGTCCTTTCTCGGTCCATGGGTGTCTCCTCAACGTTAGGTGCCTATACGGTGCTTGTTGACTATGACTCTGAGCGGGCGGCGTAGCGACACCAGCTGAAGCCTAATCGGCCTTAGATCGGCTCTTCACAAACGTAATCACAACTATTCGTCCAAAAAGACTGGCAACTTAATAGACGAGGTGTCTTCCTAAATTTTTTACAATGGATTTCGGCTTCTGGAAGCGTTATCTCAGGGTGAAAGTAAATTCCGTGATAAACAGTTACTCCATTCTCATCTCCCCCACCATATGTCATCGCACCAGTATAGCTTCCGGTTTGGGAGCAGCCCAAAAAAGCAGAACTCAATACTACAATGCTCAAAGCCACAAGTCGGAGAGCTCGTTCCATAGGGCTCTGTTTTACCATATCTGGTTCTCTTTTTTTCTTTTCCCAGTCTAGGGAATACGTCCCGCCGTATCACGGCGCGCATTCACCTCGTCGGCGAGGCCGTGACGCAGCTCCCCGGTAAAGCTGAACAGGGAGAGATCAGTCATGCGCGTAGGAAAGAGAACCCCATTCAGATGATCGCATTCGTGCTGCACTACCCGAGCGTGGAAGCCGCTGGCCTCGCGACTTATTTCTTTACCCTCCGGAGTGATGCCTCCGTAACGCACGTGAGTATGGCGCGGCACTACTCCGCGCAGCCCCGGCACCGAGAGACAACCTTCCCATCCCAGTTCCATTTCGTCACCCACCAGCTCCACTACAGGGTTGAGTAAAGCCGTCCATCCGACAGGCTTTGCCCCAGGCTCCTCAGTGATACGGTCGGCGGGGATCCGGAACAGCACCACCCGCAAGGGCACGTGCACCTGGGGCGCGGCCAAGCCAGCGCCACAGATATCTTCTAGGGTTTCCATCATATCAGCCACCAGAGCGCGGATTTCCGGAGCACAGGGATCGTCTACTGCCTCTGCCCTGCCCCGCAACACCGGATGGCCCATGCGTGCGATCTTCAGAATGGCCATATGGCTAATATGATGCCCCGTTTTCCTCCGGTAAAGCACCCCATTGTGCCAGATTTTTTGTACCTCATATAGGTTTCCAAAGTCATACGGTGGTTTAGAAGGACTTCACAATCCTGGTATGCTGTGTTATGAAGCGCGGCCCATTTGGCAAAGCCCCTTAACGGGGTGTTATATTTGAGAAAAAGGGGAACATGCCATCGTTTCTGTCACCGTCCGCGACGGCAATATCGATCAAGCTCTGCGCGTGCTCAAGAAAAAGATGCAGCGCGAGGGCATCTTCCGCGAGATGAAGCTGCGCCGTTCTTACGAGAAACCTTCTGAAAAAAAGGCTCGTGTCTCCGCTGAAGCCCTGCGCCGTCAACGCAAACTCATGCGCAAACGCATGTTGCGCGAAGGTTACTAGCCCCTTTCCGCGTCTACGTAGCAAAAAAGGCGAAGCTTCAGATGGCTCCGCCCCTGGTGATTCTTAGGATACTTAAGTAGGCATCAGCCCAGCGCTACCACGATCTCCTCAGTCATTTTCTTGGCGTCGGAGAATAGCATCATAGTTTTGTCTCTGAAAAACAGTTCGTTGTGCACCCCGGCATAGCCTGTGGCCATAGAACGCTTGATAAAGAGCGTTGTGCCTGCCTTTTCCACATCGAGAATGGGCATGCCGTAGATGGCGCTGGTGGGATCGGTCTTAGCCGCCGGGTTAGTGACGTCGTTGGCACCGATGACGAAGGCCACATCGGCAGTGGCGAATTCGTGGTTGATCTCCTCCAATTCAAACACCTCGTCGTAGGGCACATTGGCCTCGGCTAGAAGCACATTCATATGACCTGGCATACGGCCCGCCACTGGATGGATGGCGTAGGCCACTTCTACGCCCTCTTCCTTAAGCTTGTCGGCCATCTCGCGCAGGGCATGTTGGGCCTGGGCCACAGCCATGCCGTATCCAGGAACGATAATGACCTTGTTAGCATTCTTCATGAGGAAGGCGGCATCGTCGGCGCTGCCCGATTTCACCGGGCGGTCGTCACCGCCAGCTCCGGCCGCGGGACCCGCCACCTCGCCACCGAATCCGCCCAGCATCACGTTGAAGATGGAGCGGTTCATGCCTACGCACATGATGTAGCTGAGGATAGCGCCGGACGAGCCCACCAGCGCCCCGGTGACGATCAGGGCCACATTGCCCAGGGTAAAGCCAATGCCGCAGGCCGCCCATCCCGAATAGGAGTTGAGCATGGACACCACCACCGGCATGTCAGCGCCGCCAATAGGAATGATGAGGAGGAAGCCAACAAGGAAGCTGAGCCCCGCCACCAACCAGAACATTTCCGGGGTCTGATTGAAAATAAGCGCGATCACAGAAGCCACGATAGCTAGGCCGAGAGCAGCGTTAAGCGGGTGCTGGCCCGAGAAGACCACGGGGTTTCCACTGACCAGGCCCTGCAGCTTGGCAAACGCTACCACCGAGCCGGAGAAGGTAATGGCGCCGATGGCCGTGCCCAGACTCATCTCGATGAGGCTGGCGGCGGCAATATTGCTCACCGTACCGATGCCGTAAGCCTCGGGGTTGTAGAAGGCGGCGGCAGCCACAAACACAGCGGCCATGCCGACCAGACTATGGAAGGCAGCCACCAGCTGCGGCAGGGCAGTCATCTGGATCCTGCGCGCCACCACGGTGCCTATGGTGCCACCGATGAGAACGCCGATGATGATGCCGCTGGGGCTCACTACCTGCGGATTCATCAGCGTGGTGGCGACGGCGATGGCCATGCCGACAATGCCGTAGACATTGCCCTGGCGCGCCGATTCGGGCGAAGACAGCCCCCGCAACGCCATGATGAAACACACACCAGCAACGAGATAAGCGTATCCTGTCAGTGTCGCACTCATATCACCGTCCCCCTATTTCTTCTTTTTCTTGAACATACCCAGCATGCGCTGGGTGACGATGAAACCACCGAAGATATTCACCGAGGCCAGGGTCACGGCGAGGATTCCCATGAGCTTGGGGAAGTCCACTGCACCTGCCGGTGAGGCAGCGATGAGACCGCCGACGATGATGACACTGGAGATAGCATTGGTCACTGCCATCAGTGGCGAATGCAAAGCCGGCGTGACGCTCCACACCACGTAGAATCCAATAAAACAGGCAAGAATGAAGACGGTAAAAAGCTGGAGGAAGGAGTCGCTCCCAGTCGCCGCCTCGGCCACTGGTACGGCTATCTCATAGGCCACCTGGTTGGTTAGCGTGCCCACTTGATCGGCTAGTGTCGCGGCGCGGTCAGAAAGAATGGCGTGGATCATATCATTCACCTCCCGTGAGCATGGGATGGACTACCTTGCCGTCGCGGCAGAGCAACGTGCCAACAACAGTTTCGTCCTCCCAGTCGAAATTGAGATCCTTTTTTTCTTGGTCCGCATGGGGCGATAGGAAATTGAGCAGGTTTTTAGCAAACAGAAGGCTGGCGTCCTTAGCCAGACGGCCCGGCACGTTGTCGTGACCCACCAGGGTCACGCCGTACTTAACTACCACCTCACCAAGCTGCGAGAGCGGGCAGTTGCCACCCGCCTCCACCGCCAGATCCACGATTACTGAGCCGTGTTTCATGGTCTTGACCATGTCCTCGGTGACAAGCACTGGGGCGGGCCTTCCAGGGATAAGAGCAGTAGTGATGACGATGTCCTGGCTCTTGATGTGCTCGGACACCACTTGTTTCTGCTTTTCGAAGTATTCCGGCGGCATTTCCTTAGCGTAACCGCCCTCAGTTTGAGCGTCTTTTTCCATCTCCGGATCCACCTCGAGGAACTTGCCACCGAGACTTTCCACCTGTTCCTTGGTGGCCGGCCGCACGTCGGTGGCCGTAACGATAGCGCCTAGGCGCTTAGCGGTAGCGATAGCTTGAAGCCCGGCCACACCCACGCCCATGATAAACACTTTGGTCGGGGGGACGGTACCGGCGGCGGTCATCATCATAGGAAAGGCGCTGCCGTATTCGGCCGCGCCGTCAAGCACCGCCTTGTAGCCCGCAAGGTTGGATTGGCTGGAAAGGATATCCATAGACTGGGCACGGGTGATACGCGGCATCAGTTCCATGGCGAAGGCTGTGATCCCGGCCTCGGCCATAGCGGCCACATCCTCTTTGTGGGTCAGTGCCGCCATGTGGGCCAGCACTACGGCACCTTTTTTCATTAGGGAGAGTTCGTTATGGCCCTCGGCACCATCGGTGATGGGACGCTGGATCTTGAGCACCATATCAGCGTTTTTATATGTGGCGGTAGCGTCCTCAGCGATGGTAGCACCAACGTCCTTAAAATTGGCATCGGTGATAGCGGCGGCCTCTCCAGCCCCCTTTTCAACGGCCACGTCGAAGCCGAAACCAACGAGCTTTTTTACCACTTCCGGCGAAGCCGCCACCCGCGTTTCTCCAGGCCTACATTCCCTGGGTATAGCGATTTTCATTATCCCTCCAAGCCCTTGGTTTCCAGGATTTTAATGTACTCCGCCAAAACCCTGAGCAAAACAGCGGCGCACAATGCCGCGTCAGGACTAATTTGACAAGTGAGTATCTTGCCTTTGCGCCCTATTGCGCCATTCGTTTCTTGCAAAGTGATCAGTTATGGGTCTCGATTGGTAGTTTCTAGTAAAAATACGCGCGAAAGGAGCATGGCCGCGTCCAAACCCACAATGCGATACGAAACCTGGCCCAATCTAGCGACCATGTTCTTCGAGAAGGTCGCCGAGAGGGGTGACAAGCCCTTTCTCTGGGCCAAAGCTAAGGGTGCCTACCACCCAATGAGCTGGAGAGAGGCGGCGACAAAGGTGTGCGCTTTAGCCGCAGGGCTACGTGTGCATGGCCTTGCCCGTGGCGAACGAGTTATGCTGGTTTCCGAAAGCCGCCCCGAATGGCTAATCTCCGACATAGCTATCATGGCCGCAGGCGGTATCACGGTACCCGCTTACACCACCAATACCAGCGACGACCATCTGCATATCCTTGGTAACTGCACCGCCCGCGCCGCTATCGTCTCCACACCCGACCTGGCCCAACACCTATTCCCAGCGGCCCACCGCAGCGACAGCCTTGATTTCATCATCGCCATGGAGCCGCTGGATATAGCCCGAACCATGGGATTCCAGCTTTTCTCCTGGGATGATACGCTAGCAGCAAACAAGGCCAAGGCTAGTGAGATCAAGGCCCTGGCAACAAATTTAAAACGAGAGGATATCGCCTGTCTTATCTACACCTCAGGTACTGGCGGCGTACCCAAGGGGGTGATGCTAAGCCACGGGGCCATCCTCAGCAATTGTGGCAGCGCTTTTGACGCTCTCACCCAGTTGGGGTTAGGCGATGAAGTGTTTTTGTCTTTCTTGCCACTGTCTCATTCCTACGAGCATACAGCGGGTCAGTTCTTCCCCATTTCTATCGGCGCCCAGATCTACTACGCGGAAAAGATCGAGACCCTGGGCGCTAACATGATTGAGGCCCGCCCCACCCTCATGACCGCCGTGCCGAGGTTGTATGAAAGTCTATACCAGCGCATCACACAGGGGTTGGCTCGCGAAGGTGGATTGAAAGAAAAACTCTTTAACCGGGCTCTAGCGCTAGGTGTACGCGCCTATGAAGGGCGCGACCCGCTAAATTCCTTGGAGCAAGCAGTCAACTTCCTTCTGGATGTTCTGGTGAGGCGTAAAGTGCGGGAACGTTTTGGCGGGCGCTTGAAGGCCCTGGTTTCCGGTGGTGCACCACTTAATTACCAGACCGGGCTTTTCTTCACGGCGCTTGGTCTACGCCTTCTCCAAGGTTATGGTCAGACCGAATCGGCACCTATCATTAGTTGTAACCCAGTCTCCGACAACCGTATCTCCACCGTGGGCCCAGCCTTGAAAGGCGTCACCGTGAAGATCGCCAACGATGGGGAAATTCTGGTCAAGGGTGAACTGGTGATGCAGGGCTACTGGGATGACCAGGAAGCCACTGCCGAGGCTATCAGGAATGGCTGGCTGCATACTGGTGATATCGGCGAGATGGACGAGGATGGCTACATCCGCATCACCGACCGCAAGAAGGATATCATCGTAAATTCCGGCGGAGATAATATCTCGCCCCAGCGCATCGAGGGGTTTCTTGTCCTGGAACCGGAAATCGCCCAAGTCATGGTCCACGGTGACAGGCGACCGCATCTGGTAGCCCTCATTATGCCAGAGGAGGACCTTACCGGATCGCCCAAGGCTCGTGACGCCGTGGCCGGGGCCGTGGACCGCGTAAACAAGGAGCTAAATCAGATAGAGCGAGTGCGTCACTTCATCCTCGCCGAGGAGCCCTTCACCGTGGAGAACGGCCTCATGACCCCCACTATGAAAATCCGCCGTCATAAATTACGCGAGCTCTACGGCGCGGCGCTGGAATCCCTATACAGAAAATAAAGCAGCGATACAGACCAGTCCCAAAGGCACGGTGATCATGCCAAGATTCTGAGATTCTATTCCTCATATGGAACTTGGCGGCACGGGAATCCCCTGTATTGTTCAAACGCCGTGATAGTCCCTATACCACTTAATGAAACAGGGTATGCCTTCGTCAATAGAGGTGATCGGCTCGAAGCCGAAATCACGGCGGCTGGTCTCGATATTAGCGTAGGTTTCCTTTACATCGCCGGACTGCATGGGCTCCATCCTCACTTTTGCCTTTTGTCCCAGCGCTTGCTCTATTAATCCGATGAACCGCATGAGCGGCTCGGCCCGGTGATTGCCAAGATTGTAGACGCGGTGGGAGCTTTCATTACCGTTATTGTTGAAAGGTTTGTCGAGACAGGCCAGAACCCCGGCTACAATATCATCAATATAGGTGAAGTCCCGTTTCATATCGCCTCCGTTAAAAACGGCGATTTCCTCCCCAGCAAGGATTTTCTTGGTAAAGATAAAAGCCGCCATATCGGGCCGTCCCCAAGGGCCGTAAACGGTAAAGAAACGAAGCCCTGTCACAGGTAGGCAGTAGAGATGGGCGTAGGAAGTAGCCAGAAGCTCCGCCGATTTCTTGGTGGCCCCGTAGAGGGAGACGGGGTTGTCCACCCGGTCCTCCACGGAAAAGGGAAGCTTGTTGTTATCACCATAGACTGAGGAGGAACTAGCGTAGATCAGATGGCGCAGTTTCTTTAACGCGCGGCAAGCCTCCATCACCACCAGCTGTCCGGCCACATTGGCGTGGATATAGGCGTGGGGATTGACTAGCGAATAGCGCACCCCGGCCTGGGCAGCGAGATGTATAACCTGATCAATGTCGGGAAACTCAGCTACCAGCGCCATCATGGCATCCTTATCGGCGATGTCGAGGCGTCGAAAGGTGAAGCCCTTCTCGTCCCCGAAGCGGGCCAACCGCATCTCTTTGAGGGACACGTCGTAATAGTCGCTGAGGTTGTCCACCCCGACCACCGTTTTGCCACGATCTAGAAGCGCGGCAGTGACATGAAAGCCGATGAATCCAGCAACGCCAGTGACGAGTACGCTCATGCTGCGTGATCCGATCCAAAAGCCATGGCGTTCCCCTCTCTGCCCACGCACCTAAGGCATGGCCTCAGTGTTCCCTTCCCCATCTGCGCCAGCGGACCTTAAAGTAATATCCAGTTAAATGGGAAGCTTTTGATGGTGACACGTCCTAACTTTCGGACTCAGCGCGGGCGTGGGAGATTTCGTACTGGGCTAGCTGTTCGGGCGTAGCTTCGGCCTGGTATTTCTCTTTCCATTCTCCATAGGGCATACCGTAGATTATCTTGCGGGCTTCGTCATAGCTCATTTCCAGCCCCCTTTCCTCAGCAGCGGCCCGGTACCATTTTGACAAGCAGTTGCGACAGAAACCAGCCAGGTTCATGAGGTCTATATTTTGCACGTCAGTGCGTCTGCGGAAATAGTCTACCAACCGACGAAAGGTGGCGGCCTCCAGTTCGGTACGAGCTTGATCATCCATGGTCATCTCCTATTATCGGGTTGGTGTGGAATTCATATTTGCCGTCAGGGGAGCGATTACCAGTCCCTTCACAAGAATTTCCAGGTGCAGCGTATCCGACAGCGCGACAGAGGGCGAGAAGCGACATTTCCCCCAAGAGGAGGGCTAGTAGCGGGAACGGTCGGGAGAGGGGAAAAAGACGCGACACACGGGTGAAAATAGCCGCCGCGGGCAGAAAACTCAGCCCTGTCGGGCCTTAAACCGGGCATTTCTCTTATTAATTACGTAGACTCGTCCCTTACGGCGCACCACACGGCATTCCCTATGGCGTTTCTTCGCTGTTCTGAGGGAATTAACAACTTTCATTACCGTCGCTCTCACATATTCGCAATCGAAGGCTGCGGAACATACGAACCGAGGGGGGACTCTGTCAACCTTACCGGGCAGAGTATAAGCCCACGTTTCCTCACTTTTTAAAGGCGTGAAAGCGGAAGATCTTGACATCGTTAGAAGCCAGCACTCAGTTCTTTACCTCCACGGAAATCCCGTCGGTCTTGGGCAGCATATAGTCGATTAGAATGAGAAAATAGCGTTCCCCAGGGGAGAACACCCTCCGGGGAACGTGGTGGGCGATACTGGGATTGAACCAGTGACCCCCTCGATGTCAACGAGGTGCTCTCCCGCTGAGCTAATCGCCCGTTCGAGAATACCGCCGTTTGGGCGGGAAGTGGCGCCATATGAAGAATGCGCGATTTACAACCAAACCGCATGCTAATGCAAGCCCCGACCGCTAGTGCCCGCCTTAGGCCCAGCCTCAATGAGAAAACGGGCCGCGCACAAGACACGGCCCGAGTTCAGGGAGGGAACACCAAAAGGTGTCCAGCGGCATCATCAAGGGGGGTAAAAGGAAGATACCGCAATGCACAAAATAGTATCAGGGATGTTATATTACAAGAAAAAACTGTATCTTCATGTTTTCTATAAAAAAATTTTATATACATAAAAAAAGTTTAATTATAAATATTATATTTTTTGCACCGCATTATCCCTCAAAAGAAGGTTTTCAAAATCTCCTGGCCCTTTCCCTTTCCTCAAATAACTCCGCCAGAAAATGACAGAAAGGGCGAGAATGCAGTTGCAACTGAAAGCAGTCTTGACGGCAGCACCCAACGGCGTACAACTGCGCCACAGGACTGAACGGTTCACATCACGGAGTACATGTCTTGTCTTTGCGGTTGGTAACGTCCTGGCACGGCGGATTTCGGCAGCGGGCGTTGCCGGCATGACCCATGCCAGGAACCCAAAAATAGCGCCACGCAGCATTTACGATCTGCCTTCCGCCTTGGCGCGGGAGGTAGAGCTTGATGAACACCTTCGGGGAAAGGAATTAGCAGTCTTTCTCGACTATGACGGAACGCTCACCTATATTGCCGAGCGGCCTGCATTGGCCTCACTTTCCAAGAATATGCGCGCTATCATCGCTTCTTTAGCCAAACGCTGTACCGTGACCGTGGTCAGCGGCCGCGACCGTGAGGACGTGGAAGATCTGGTGGGGCTGGACAATGTGATCTATGCCGGGAATCACGGATTCGACATTGCCGCGCCAAATAACGTGGCCGTGCGGCGTGAGGAGGGCATGGAATTTACCGAACGACTGGCCAGGGTCGCCTCGGACCTGCAAAAAGAACTTGCTGGTTTCAAGGGTGTCCTCATAGAAACCAAGAAGGCCTCCGTCGCCGTACATTACCGCCAAGTAACGGCGGAAACACGTAAGGAAGTGCCTCTAGTGGTAGCCCGAACTCTAGAGCAACACCCCGAGCTGCGGCTTACCCATGGCAAAATGGTGTGCGAAATCCAGCCCAAGGTGGATTGGGACAAGGGCCGGACGGTTCTTTTCCTGCTAGAAGCCTTGGGCCTCGACACCCCTGATGTCATACCCATCTACGTTGGCGACGATATCACCGACGAAGATGCCTTCCGGGCACTCAAGGGCCGGGGAATCGGCGTCTTTGTGGGGAATGACAGCGAAGACGGTTTCGACGAGCGGAAAACTTCCGCTGATTACATAATCGGGGACCCTAGCGAAGTGGGGCGGCTGCTTGAACGCCTTGCCCGTTGACCGCGTTACTCGACTACCCTCGCCCGGGGCTCCCTCCGCAACCTCAGAATTATGTACTGGGATTTCGTAAAAGACCCTTCCCAAGGCGGCATTCACTCCGGATACTGGAACCAACGTGTTAGCAAGCCCCGTCTATTACAAACCATGAAACCCATATGAGCGACCTCAATCTCGCCCTCATCGGCAACTGCAGCTATGCCGCCCTTATTGACCAGCAAGCTAGGGTGGTCTGGGCCTGCTTGCCCCGGTTTGACGCTGACCCCGTCTTCAGCGCCTTGCTTAACGGCGACATCACCGAGGATGCGCGCGGTCTTTATGAGGTTGAACTAAAAAACTTTTCCCATAGCTCCCAGGAATACCTGCCCAACACCGCCATTCTGCGCACCATCCTCCACGACCGCATCGGCGGTGCGGTGGAGATCACCGATTTCGCCCCCCGTTTTAAACAGTTCGGTCGCATCTACCGCCCGGTGATGCTGGTGCGGCATATCCGCCCCCTTTTCGGAAACCCAGTTGTCCGGGTGCGGCTGCGGCCTGCCCACAGCTACGGTGCAGGAACACCGGAAACTACCTACGGCAGCAACCATATCCGATACGTGTCTCCGGAGCTGACCCTACGCCTGACCACCGACTTGCCCGTAGCTTACGTTATGGACGAAATTCCCTTCCTCCTCGATAACGGCCACACCCTAATCCTGGGGCCCGACGAAAGCCTGTCCCGAGCCATTAGTGCCACCGGACGATCCTTCTTTGAAAACACCCGCGAGCACTGGCACGAGATGGCGCGCCACCTAGCCATTCCCTTCGAATGGCAGGAAGAAGTGATCCGTGCCGCCATCACGCTGAAACTGTGCAATTTCGAGGAAAGTGGGGCGATCCTGGCAGCAGTGACCACCTCCATCCCCGAAGCTCCCAACAGCGAACGCAACTGGGATTACCGGTTCTGCTGGCTTCGGGATTCCTATTTTGTGGTCCAGGCTCTCAACCGTCTCGGCATCACCCGCACTATGGAAGACTATGTGCGCTATATCCTCAACATTGCCTCTACCACCGACGATAGGACGCCGCAACCAGTCTACGGCATCACGCTAGACACTAAGCTTACCGAACGCTCAGAGCCCCATCTCGCCGGCTATCGTGGTATGGGGCCGGTACGGGCCGGTAACCAAGCCTACGAACAGGTACAGAACGACGTGTACGGCAGTATCATTCTCACCGCTACCATGTTCTTTTTCGACCAGAGACTAGTCCAACCCGGGAATCTAGATCTCTACGAGACCCTCGAGGCGTTGGGCCACCGCGCTCTGGACCTATTCGAGCAGCCCGATGCGGGGCTGTGGGAATTGCGTAGCGGTTCCCGTGTGCACACTTTTTCCAGTGTCATGTGCTGGGCCGCTTGCGATCGCTTGGCGCGGATTGCCACCCGACTCGACCTCAAGCCACGCAACAGATTCTGGCGCCAGAAGGCCGAGCACATACGTAAGGTGATTCTCAACAAGGCGTGGAACGTTGATCTCAACAGCTTCGTGGAGAGCTTCAGCGGCAAAGAACTGGATGCTAGTCTTCTGCTACTGCATGAGCTGGGGTTCATTGAACCCACGGACCCACGGTTTGTGGGCACAGTGGAGGCCATCGAAAAACAGTTGCGGCACGGCGATTTTTTGTTCCGCTACGCCAAGGCCGATGATTTTGGAAAGCCCAAAAATGCTTTCCTCGTCTGTACCTTCTGGTATATCGACGCGTTGGCCGCCATCGGCCGCAGAGCGGAAGCCCGGGAGTTATTCGAGAATATGCTTGCCCACCGCAACCATGTTGGGCTTTTCTCCGAAGACATTGACCCCAAAACCGGGGAGCTCTGGGGTAACTTCCCGCAAACATATTCCATGGTGGGTCTCGTTAATTCCGCCATGCGGTTGAGCAAAAGCTGGGAGGGAGCCTTTTGAAACGCCTGATCGTCGTTTCCAACCGCGTCACCCCGAGTGACGAAGGTAATGCCAGTGCTGGCGGACTGGCAGTGGCCGTTCTTGCCGCCCTAAAGCAGCGCGGTGGACTGTGGTTCGGCTGGAACGGAGAAACCTGCCAGGGAACAGATCCAAACCCGGAAATCGTGAAAGCCGGCAGCCTCACCTTCGCCACCCTTCCCATGCCGGAGCCAGACTTCGATCTCTATTACAACGGCTACGCCAACCGCTCGCTTTGGCCCCTGTTTCACTATCGCACCGATCTGGCCTTCTTCGACCACAATTTTTTCGAGGCCTATCTGCGGATCAATGGCCTGTTTGCCACCAAGCTCCTCCCATTCCTTCAGGAGGACGATCTGATCTGGATCCATGATTACCACTTGATACCCATGGGCCAGCACCTGCGTGACGCGGGCATGAAACAGCCCATTGGTTTCTTCCTTCACACGCCGTTTCCGGCTATGGAGATTCTGCTCACCCTTCCCAACCATAAGAGTCTCATCAAAAGCCTGTGCGCTTACGACCTAGTAGGTTTCCAGAGCACTAGTGATCTGCGCGCCTTTCACGATTACA
This sequence comes from Alphaproteobacteria bacterium, assembly GCA_030739855.1. Lineage (GTDB taxonomy): Bacteria > Pseudomonadota > Alphaproteobacteria > UBA11136 > UBA11136 > UBA11136. The sequence goes on from JASLYJ010000003.1 coordinate 19,476, forward strand.
TTATCCACGAAGCTGGGGGGGAAATCTTCGAGAGCGGAGTGGTGCGAGCCTTTGGCCGCACCACGCTTGCTCGCGTCTTTGCCATTAGCATCGACACCAAGACCATCGCCCAGCAATCCATCCGCGCCATCCGCACCAAGGCCGTCAACCGCCTGAGCAAAAGCCTCAACGAACGTGTGCTCGTCATCGGCGTTGACCGACTCGACTACAGCAAGGGCTTGGCGCAACGTTTCCGCGGCTATGAACGCTTGCTAAAGCATTATCCGGAGAACCTCAACCAGGTGGTATTCCTGCAAATTGCCCCGCCGTCGCGCACCGAAGTGCCCGAATATGTTGATATTCGCCACGAACTTGAAACCTTGGCCGGGAATATCAACGGTTATTTTGCAGAATTCGACTGGATCCCAGTCCGTTATCTCAACAAAGGCTATACTATGCAACGGCTTGCTGGGTTCTACCGTATCGGCCGCGTTGGTCTGGTGACGCCTCTACGTGATGGTATGAATCTGGTAGCCAAGGAATTCGTTGCCGCCCAGAACCCCGCTGATCCCGGGGTGCTGGTGTTGTCGCGGTTCGCCGGGGCTGCGCAGGAGCTGACTGAGGCCCTGATCGTTAATCCCTTCGATGTGGATGACCTGTCCAATGCCATACAGCGCGCTATCACTATGCCCCTTGAAGAAAGGCGTAAAAGATGGGGAGCCATGATGGAGACCCTGAAGAAGAACGATATCTTCTCCTGGCGTGACAGTTTCCTCTCGGAGTTAGAGAAGGCTCCCGCCACCCTCGAGGGCGCCTGACAATGGCAAGGCCGGCGCAAACACCAAAGCTGCTTGCTGATATCGGCGGCACCAACGCCCGTTTCGCCCTGCTCGATAAAGATAGCGGGATCGTCCATTTTCAAACCCTCACCAGCGGCGACTATCCTGACCTCGGCACAGCGGCAGTAGCCTATCTTGAGTCCCTCGGCCTGGCAGCTTCCCCCCGTGAAGCTGCCTTCGCCGTAGCTGCACCAGTACCCCTGCGGGGGATGGATGATAGCGTGACCTTCACCAACCGCGCCTGGTCCCTTTCCATAGCAGAAGTCAAAAAACGCCTTGCCTTAACACGGCTCGAGGTGGTCAACGATTTCACGGCCATCGCCCTGGCTTTGGCTCATTTAGGTGAACACGACCTTGATCAGGTGGGCGACGGTAGAGAGGAAAAGGACGGTGTTAAGGCGGTACTGGGCCCCGGCACAGGGCTCGGTATTTCTGGTTTTGTACCATCTTCTTCGGGCGGCGTACCCCTAGCCAGCGAGGGCGGACACGTGACCATAGCTGCAACCAACAACCGGGAAAGCCTAGTGCTTGGTATTCTGCGGGAAAAATTCGGCCATGTGTCCGCCGAACGCATGTTATCTGGACAGGGGCTGGTCAATATCGCCGGAGCCTTGGCTAAGATAGAAAACAAATCCACTCCGGCCGAGACCCCAGATGACATTACTCGGGATGGCCTGAGCGGTGAATGCAGGCTGTGCGCCGAAACACTTCAAATGTTCTGCTCCATGCTCGGCACGGTGGCCGCCGACTTAGCGCTTACTTTGGGGGCACGCGGCGGGGTTTACATTGCCGGAGGTATTGTGCCCCGATTAGGGCCCATGTTCGCGGACACGCTCTTCCGCGCTCGCTTTGAGGATAAAGGCCGTTATTCTGATTACCTTTCGAATATCCCCACCTGGGTGATTACCCACGACACCCCAGCCTTTCTGGGGCTGAAGGCCTTTCTCAGCTGGGACACCTGAATTTCCCATCCCCTCATGACCACGACGGGGAAAAGAGGGAAAAGTTAAGAAACCGCAATATTTATACTCGGTACGATTCTTCTGAACGTGCATTGCCGATCTGATTCGGTGCGTAGTTCGACCATTTATTTTCGTAGTATTGGGCCCTCTTATCACCCTCGGATTTTTTGTTGAAGGTCAGGAAGATATTTCGCCGACTCTTGTCGCTAGTGTTGGGTGGAGAACCGTGGGGCACGAAGGAATCAAAAAAGATGACGTCTCCGGGATCAGCCTCAAGTAGCACATATTCGTCCTCTGGCACGTATGGAGGATCATCCTCCGACAAAGGCTGCCAATCTTCCGTCATGAGTTTACGCTCGTAGTTTCCTGAATTCATGAAGCTCAGGGCAGCATTTTCTTTCCTATTCTCGTCCACCACAATGCCCATCGTGATGTAGAAGTCACCGTAAGCGTTCCAGCCGGCAGCATGATCCTGGTGCAGCTTGTCCGCCCGGCAGCCGGGTAGCTTGTAGTTGATTTTCTCTTTGAACAGAATAGGAGGCTCACCCAGAAGCTGGGTCAAACATTCAATAGCCTCGGGAGCAAGAAGAAGTTGGCCGAGTTCGGGGTTGTTATCACCAAGAACATTCTCTATGCGCACCAGAATGTTCTCGCCAGTGGCCGGGCTTTCCTCATAGTACTTCGCCTCCTGACCTTCAGCGGGTTGCTTGTCCCGCAGTTTGTCCAAGTAGGCAGAGACCTCTTCCATCACCGCCTCGTCTAAGAAGCCTTTCAATACGATGAACCCCTTACTCCTAAACTCTTCTACCTGTTCACTGCCAAGAAGCATTTTTTGTTTCCTCTTATTGTGCGAGTAATTTCTGTAACACTAGCCACGTGATAATCTGTATACAAATAAGTAATGTCATCACAATAGTCCAACACCTCGCAATCTTCCCATTAGAGTCACGCCTGCGACAACCAGTCACACCCGCTAGCTCCCAGGAATGCCTCTATAGTGGATACTTATAACAGTTCGGTAACACATTACTTTTTTTAGTTTTGCCTCCTGTTTTTCTGGAAAAATACAAAAGTGCCCTGAGTTATTAATTAATATTTCCTAGGAAGCGCCGGAATTGACAGCAATCGCGGCTTTTCACTTTCAGAGGTGTCGTACGGGCACTGTTAGTGTGACGTAATTTGGTGAGCACTTCCCATGTGAAATCTGGTTACCATGCCCCAGCGAGGTGATACGTAGATTATGAAAGAGGCTGTCCTAGGATGTGGGAACACAGAGTTGCCGTTGCCGCTGTCACCGGTGTTACTCGCCGGGATGGCCTTGTGTCCGTTGCCGCCGACTCTAATGCAGCCCGCGTTGCACATTGCCATGACGACAATCTGGCGACGTCATCCGGAAGTCTTCGATCGTCTGTCGTGCTTGGAAAATCCGGTCTTTCTAATCGACCCCACAGATCTGCCGCTCGTTTTCGTCCTTAGGACCAACTCCGCCGAGCCGAGCCTAATGGCGGCGCGGAATGCGGACGCTATCGAAGCAACGGCCACAGTGCGCGGACCGCTAATGGCGCTAGTCAGCTTGCTTGAGGGCACCAGCGACGGCGATGCCCTATTCTTTTCGCGTTCACTTGTGGTGGAGGGAGACACCGAGGCGGTGGTGGCCCTGCGCAATGCTGTGGATGACGCAGAAATCGACCTGCTCGAAGACTTATTCTCGATGTTTGGACCGTTGGCATATCCAGTGCGACACGTGGTTGACACTATTGCGGAAGTGGCGTTACAAACCGCCCGCAATATGGAAACAATCTACTCCGTCTTTATCTCCCCAGCCATGCACCTGGACAATATCCGTGAGATGCATCCAGAAGGGCTAGACAAGAAGGTAGATTCGCAGGCCCGTGGCGGTCACTGTTTGCAAATTGAAAACCATGTCTAAAAAGCTTGAGCTTGTCTGTCCTGCAGGGACTCCGGCTTCGCTGCGGGCCGCCGTCGATGCCGGTGCCGATGTGGTCTACCTCGGGTTCCGCGACGTTACTAACGCCCGTAATTTCCCCGGCCTCAATTTCAGTCGTGACGAACTGCGCGCGGGATTAGACTACGCCCATGCGCTCGACAGGCAGATCTACGTCACCATTAACACATTTCCTAAAGCAGGAAATTCCGGACCGTGGCGCAAGGCTATCGACGATGCGTCGGTGCTGGGTGCCGACGCCATCATTCTCGCCGACATCGGACTGATCGATTACGCGGCGAGTATGCATCCTAAATTACGCCGGCACCTTTCAGTACAAGCGTCGGCTTCCAACACCGAAGCAATCCGTTTTTACCAAGAGGCCTTTGGCATCCAAAGGGTGATACTACCGCGTGTACTCACCGTGGCAGAAATCACCGAACTCAACCGCAAGATCGCCATCGAGACCGAGGTTTTTGTCTTCGGTGGGTTGTGCGTCATGGCCGAAGGCCGCTGCGCCCTCTCGTCCTACGTAACCGGTAAATCTCCCAATATCAGCGGTGTCTGCTCACCGGCCAGCCATGTGCGCTACGAAGAAGAAGAGGGGCGGCTTGTTTCCCGCCTTGGCGGTTATATCATCAATACCTTTTCCGAGGGTGAAAAAGCCGGTTATCCGACCCTATGCAAGGGTCGCTTCGTAGCCAACGGACAGGCTCACTATCTGTTCGAAGAACCTACCAGCCTCAATGCGATCCATATACTGCCGGAGCTCATGGCTGCTGGCGTAACAGCATTGAAGATCGAGGGACGGCAGCGGGGCCGCGCCTACATTTCCCAAGTTGTGGCCGCTTTCCGCTACGCCGTCGATGCAGCAGCTGATGAACTCACCGTATCAAGAGAAGATCTGATCGCCGTCACCGAAGGCCAACGGAAAACATCCGGTGCTTACGAAAAGACCTGGCGCTAGGAAGGCTAGCTTGGAGAAGGAAAGCTACACAAATCTGACGCTCGGACCAGTCCTGTTCAATTGGGCCCCAGAGTGCTGGCGTGATTTTTACTTCCGCATGGCCGATGAGGCTCCAGTGGATACGATCTGCGTGGGCGAGGTGGTGTGTTCCAAACGAGCTCAGTTTTTCGCGCCTTATCTTACCGATGTGGTCGAGCGCCTGCTATCGGCAGGTAAGGAGGTTGTGCTCTCGACACTAGCCCTGATCATGAACGAGCGCGAGATAGCCCTGGTGCGTGAGATAGTGGAAAACACGGACTTCCTGGTGGAAGCCAATGACATTTCTGCTGCTGCTCTGCTCAAGGGACGACCTCACGCCATCGGCCCCTTCGTCAACATCTATAACGAAGACACGCTTGCCTATATGGTGCATAACGGCGCTAGGCGTGTGACACTACCAGTAGAACTCTCAGCATCCTCAATCGCCACCCTCACCAAATCAGTCCCTGCCGAGTTGGAAGTGATGGTCTTCGGACGCCTACCACTGGCCATTTCGGCGCGCTGCTACCACGCTCGCTGTCACAACCTTTCCAGGGATAACTGTCAGTTCGTTTGTGAGAAGAATCCCGACGGGCTTGATGTGGACACTCTGAACGGCGAGCCCTTCCTGGCCATAAATGGCGTGCAGACCATGTCACACACTTATTGCAATTTGATTGGCGATCTTTCGGCTCTCTTGGATTTAGGCATCGGACGCTTCCGTCTCTCACCTCATAGCGGAGACATGGCACGCGTTGCCAAGGCCTTCCGCGCTGTGCTCGAGAGCAGGATGGCACCTGAGGAGGCAAACACCATCATCACCGAGGAGACTGGTAGTATGCCCATTTCCAATGGCTATTTCCACGGTAGGACGGGCGCTACATTCGAAGGCATTCCTGCTGACCAGACCGAGGCCAGGTAAGATACCTAGAATGGTTCTGTGGCGACCTTTAGCCAGGCCGCCGTTTTCGCATCTACAACGGACGTCAGAGCCTCGTGCACGCGGGCATGATAGGCATTAAGCCAGGAGATTTCCCCCGCTTCCAGCAGATCGGGCGCGATTAGGGCGCGGTCAATGGGGACCAAGGTTATGGTCTCGAAAGCCAACATAGCGTGCTCGGCTCCCTTCACCTTAGGAGCGGGGCTCACAACGAGTAGGCTCTCAATGCGGATACCGTAGGCCCCAGTTTTGTAGTAACCAGGCTCGTTAGAAAGGATCATACCGGCGGACAGCGCCACCCCGCCGCCCAGTTTACTGATACGCTGCGGCCCTTCATGAACGCATAAATAGCTGCCCACGCCGTGGCCAGTGCCGTGATCAAAGTCGATCCCCTCCCGCCACAGTGGCGCGCGCGCCAACGTGTCAAGCTGTTCTCCCCGGGTGCCTTGGGGAAACCGTGTCGTAGCGATGGCAATATGCCCCTTGAGTACACGGGTAAAACGGTCGCGCTGTTGCGGCGTGGGTGTCTCACCGCTTGTCCCGGAGATAAAGACGGTTCGGGTAACGTCAGTGGTGCCATCCAGATACTGGCCCCCGGAATCGAATAGGTAGATGTCGCCAGGTACCAGTTCACGGTTGGTCTCCTCGCTGGCCCGGTAATGAACAATGGCTCCGTTAGGCCCAGATCCGGAAATGGTGGGGAAGCTCAAATTCATAAAATAATCATTACCCCGGCGCATGGATTCTAGTTTATCGGCAGCAGTAATTTCGGTAATCCCGCCCTCCGGTGCGGTGCGCGCCAGCCAAGCCAAAAACGTCACCAGCGACGCGCCGTCGCGCAGATGGGCCGCCCGCATACCGTCAAGCTCAACTTCGTTCTTACAGGCCTTGGGAAGCTGGCAAGGATCGGCACCGCGTTTGATCTCCCCCTTAGCGGCGGCGATGCGGTCGAAGAACCAGACGGCGCTACGCGCCGGGTCGAGGAGGATTTTTCCGCCCGCTGCCGACAGTCGGTCCAGCGCCGGCTCCAATCCGCCAAAGGCGTGCCGCCGGACGTCCACCCCTAGATGCTTGTCCAGTGTCTTGCTCCCCTTGGCTGGGTCTAAGAACAGGTCCACTGGTCCAGCCGGAGTGCTGGCGTGAAGGATGGCAAAACACAGGGGCAACGGCGTATGGTCAACGTCACCACCACGGATATTCAGAAGCCAGGCGATGGAATCGGGAGCCGTCAACACCGCTGCGGCGATGCCCTGTTTCTTCAGATCCGCCACTAGGTCGCATCGCTTCTCCATCGAGTTTTTTCCGGTGAAAGTAAGATCATGGGGTACCATCGGAGCAGCGGGTGGCAACGGCTGATCCACCCATACGGCGTCCAGGGGGTTGTCCTTGCAGGGCACAAGTAAAGCATTCACCCACGCACAGGCCTTCTTGAATTTGCCCAGCTCGTCGGGACTATGGAGCCAGGGATCGTAGCCCACACGCGCACCCCTATTGATGCGTTTTGCCAGCCAATCCGGCGGCGGGTCGTCCGTCAAATGCAGGGGCGTGAAAAGTGAGGTGTCCGTCTCCGCCGCCAGTTGAAGGGTATAACGGCCGTCGGTGAAAACGGCGGCGTGGTTTTCCAGAACCAGTGCCAGGCCCGTCGAGCCGGTAAAGCCGGTGAGCCAGGCCAGTCTTTCTGCGTGGAGGGGCAAGTGCTCGTTCTGATATTCGTCGGTATGAGGGACGATGAATCCATCCAGACCGCGCCGGGCAAGTTCGGCCCGTAGCAGCGCCAGCGGCACATCCTTTGCGGAAGACTTTCTACAAGCTTTTTTCTTTTTCCTACTCATAAGGCGGTCCTCATACAGCCTTTCATATGGCGGGGAAGCATCAGCGTCACCCAGTGCCCGAGAATAACACGATGCGCAGTGAAAGGCTGCTGGAGACGATATGCAGCCAGAACTCGCGCCACAAAGATAGGGAAGAGGAAAAAGGGGAAGACTTCACGTTCGTGTCACGCTTTCTCCACGAAGCTTTCCAGCACCTTTTTCACACCTGTCTCGAAGGCAATTTCAAGTTTGTCGCCGTCCACCGAGCACACCCGGCCGTAGCCGAATTTGATGTGAAAGACTTCGTCACCGGTCACGATGTCTTGTGGCTCGCGGGCTTTTGACCACGCCTGCTTCAAGGGTCTGGCGCGGCCCTTGATGACGCGGGGCTGAGTACCGTCACTCATGGCCGGAGCGTAATCAAAGCCGGGAGCATCCTCGGCAAGTCTGCCACTTTCGCGCGCCGAGCCGTAGATTCCGCGTGTACTTTCGCGCTCTATATGCTCCTCGGGGATCTCATCTAAAAAGTGCGAAGGTAGGCAGCTTTCCCATGAGCCGTAGAGATGACGGTTAGCGGCGAAGGAGATCACCACATTGTGCCGCGCTCGGGTTAGCCCCACGTAGGCCAGCCTCCGTTCCTCCTCCAACCCACGTGTACCCTCCTCATTCATGGCCCGCTGATGTGGAAAGACTCCTTCCTCCCAGCCTGGAAGGAAGACGGTATCAAATTCCAGTCCTTTGGCGCCATGCAGGGTCATAAGATTGACCATATCTCCTTGAGCATTTTCGGTAGACTCCATCACTAAGCTCACATGTTCTAGAAAACCAGGTAGGGTTTCAAATTCTTCAATGGCCGTGACTAGTTCCTTGAGATTCTCTAGCCGCCCCGGCGCGTCGGGGGACTTGTCCTTCTGCCACATAACGGTAAGACCAGATTCGTCGAGTATCAGTTCAGCCAGTTCAAAATGAGGAATTCCACAGGCCTGGTCACGCCATATGGAAAATTGATCAAGAAGCCTCGCCAAAGGGGCGCGGACACGGGGTTTCAATTCGTCGGTCTCCACCAGACGCGCAGCCGCCACTGTAAGCGGAATCTTCTCGGTGCTGGCGAGATGGTGGAGTGTCTGCATGGTGGCGTCGCCGATACCGCGCCGTGGCAGGTTGACGATGCGCTCGAAGGCAAGGTCGTCATCTGGTTTGAAGGTGACTCGGAAATAAGCGATGGCGTCGCGAATTTCGCGGCGCTCGTAAAAGCGGGGCCCGCCGATGACCCGATAGGGTAAACCCAAGGTAATAAATCGCTCTTCAAATTCACGAAGCTGGAACCCGGCACGCACGAGGATGGCGATTTCGCTTAGCGCGTGGCCCTTGCGCTGCAGAACCTCGATTTCCTCGCCCGTCACGCGAGCCTCCTCCTCACCGTCCCAGACCCCGCGCAACACCACCTTGCCACCCGCCTCTTTGTCCGTCCACAGGGTCTTACCCAGCCGCCCCTGGTTGTGGGCGATAAGTCCCGAGGCGGCGCCTAGGATATGCGGACTAGAACGGTAATTCTGTTCCAGCCGCATTACCCTGGCACCGGGGAAATCCTTTTCGAAACGCAGGATGTTGCCAACCTCGGCCCCGCGCCAGCCATAGATTGACTGGTCGTCGTCACCCACACAACAGATGTTGTGATGGGTCCGCGCCAAAAAGCGTAGCCACAGATACTGGGCCACGTTGGCGTCCTGGTATTCGTCTACCAAGAGATAAAGGAAGCGCTGCTGATAGTCGGCAAGCACGTCACCGTGGGTGGCGAACAAAGTCAGGCAGTGCAGAAGCAGGTCACCAAAATCCACAGCATTCAAGGTTTGCAAGCGTTGCTGATAGGCGCGGTAGATGACAAGCGATTGGCCGCCAACGTATTCTGACACATCCCCCGCGCTCACCTTTTCTGGGGCCAGCCCACGATCCTTCCAGCGCTCGATGACGGCCAGCAGGCCGCGCGGGGGCCAGCGTTTAGTGTCCAAGTTGGCAGCTTCCATCACTTGTTTCACCAGACGCAGTTGGTCATCGGTGTCGAGAATAGTGAAGTTTGGCTTCAGTCCCGCCAGTTCGGCATGACGGCGCAGGATGCGCGCGCCTAGAGCGTGGAAGGTGCCGAGCCACGTGTGTTCGGTAGACCGACCGAGGATAGCCTTCACTCGTTCCTTCATCTCAAGCGATGCCTTGTTGGTGAAGGTGACAGCCAGGATTTGCGACGGCCAGGCACGACCGGAAGCCAAAATGTGCGCCAGCCGCGTGGTCAACACACGGGTTTTACCGGTGCCGGCCCCAGCCAGCACCAGAACCGGACCATCCATAGCCTCTACCGCCTCGCGCTGAGCACCGTTGAGGCCAGCCAGATAGGGAAACTCCGCCTTTCCCGCGAGCGGGGTCTCCGGTTTCGTTTTGTGATGGGGATCGCTCATGGTGGGACGTTTATAACATGGCACGACATGGTCAAGGACCCCTTGCTGGTTTCCCATGTTGATAGTTTCCCACCAGCATTAAACGCCGAGAAAGCCGACTATATCCTCGGCGCCGCCGCGCTTCCCTCCGCCACGTCTCTACACGGTGAAATAGCGCGCCTGAGGATGGTGCACCACAATAGCCGTGGTGGACTGTTCCGGATGCAGCTGATCGCTCTCGCTCATGGTGAGACCGATGCGTTCCGCGTCCAACAACCCGATGAGCTTTTCCTGATCAGCAAGGTTGGGACAGGCGGGATAGCCGAAGGAATAGCGAGCCCCGTGGTAGCCTTGCTTGATGAGCTTCTCCACGTCGCGGGCGTCTTCGGCAGCAAAGCCGAGCTCAGTGCGAATGCGCTTGTGCACGTATTCGGCTAGGGCTTCCGTCATCTCCACGCCGAAACCGTGGAGATAGAGATAGTCCTGATATTTATCGGCGTGGAACCATTCCAGCGCCACCTCCGAGACCCTTGGCCCTACTGTCACCGCCTGCAGAGCGATGAGATCGCGCTTTTCCCCACCAATATCGCGGAAGAAATCTGCGATGCACAGGCCGTTCTTACCCTTTTGCCGAGGCATAGTAAAACGGGCGCATTCACTCATTCCATCCTTTTCGAAGAGAATCACGTCGTTGCCGTCGCCAGCACATTTCCAATAGCCGTAAGCCGCCCGGGGAGCAATGATCTTCTCGTCGTGACACTGTTTGGCGATGCGAGTTAGGATTGGTTTCAACTCACCACGCGCCCATTTCCTGAATTCCTCCCGCGTGCGGCCTTGTTTCTTGTAGCCCCAGTGGAACTGGTAGAGCATGGCTTCATTAAGAAAGACTAGCAGGTTCTTGATGGGCACTAAATCGATGATCTTGGCTCCCCAGAAGGGTGGCTCTAGAATCGTCACGTCTTTCGTTAGCTCGTTGCGCTGTAGCTTCGCCGCTTCGTAATCTGTCGGACGCAGCTTCGCAACCAGCGGAGCCTTGGACCCTTCTGTTTGCTCGGTCTTGATGGATTTCACACCACGTTTCTTCACATTTGAAGCAAGATGGGCATCAAATTCTCTGGCAGCCACCTTGTCCATAAAGTTGAGCCCGTCGAAGGCATTACGGGCGTAGGCCACGCTGCCGCTACCATAGGCAGCGACGCAGTCTCGCTCCACGTATTTACGATTGAGCGCTGCTCCACCTAGCACTACGGGTAGGTCAAAACCCTCACGAGTCATTTTTTCCAAGTTCTCGCGCATAACCACGGTAGATTTCACCAGAAGGCCTGACATGCCGATGACGTCGGCTTTGTGTTTTTGTGCAGCTGCCATGATGTGCTCAATGGGCTGCTTGATGCCGAGATTGATCACCTTGTAGCCGTTATTGGTGAGAATGATGTCCACCAGATTCTTGCCGATGTCGTGCACATCGCCCTTCACCGTGGCCAATACTATAACGCCTTTTTCTCGGCCTTCCACGTGCTCCATGTGAGGTTCCAGACAGGCTACTGCCGTCTTCATGGTTGCCGCCGATTGCAGCACAAAGGGCAGTTGCATTTGTCCCGAACCGAAGAGATCTCCTACCACCTTCATCCCGTCGAGAAGGACAGTGTTGATAATGTCGAGCGCGCTCATCCCGCCCAAGGCTTCCTCGAGATCAGCCTCAATGCCCTGGCGGTCACCGTCGATGATACGCAGTTTTAACCGTTCCTCCACATTGGCCGGAGGCTTCTTTTTCTCCTGCTTTTCTAGTGCGCGACCCTCGAACATGGCGAGAAAGTTCTGCAATGGATCATGGTCCTTTGCACGGCGGTCAAAAATCAGGTCCTCTGCTGCCTTCACCTCTTCTGGCTGGATCTTGTGCAACGGCATGATACGGCTGGAATGAAGGATAGCACCGGTTACACCCCGTTTAAGGGCATGGTCCAGGAAAACAGAATTAAGCACGTGACGCGCCGCCGGGTTGATCCCGAAGGACACGTTAGAAAGTCCCAGGATGATCTGGCATTCGGGAAGTTCTTTTGCAATCTGTTCGATTGCGTTCAAAGTCATGAGCGCAAGTTTACGGTCATCCTCGTTGCCGGTGCAGATGGTGAATGTGAGAGGGTCGATCAGCAGGTCGGAAGGTGGCAAGCCGTGCCGAGTACAAGCGAAATCATGAAGACGATGGGCCACGGTTACCTTTTTTTCCGTCGTCTTGGCCATACCTTCTTCGTCGATAGTGAGCGCGATAAGTCCGGTGCCGAAATGCCGTACCAGCTTCATCCGCTCGTTCGCTGGATCCTCGCCGTCCTCAAAGTTAATGGAATTGATGATGGGCTTGCCGCCATAAAGCCGCAGTGCCGCCTCAAGCACGTTCTGTTCGGTAGAATCAAACACTAGTGGCACAGTGACAGCACCGCGCATACGACTCACCACTTCCACCATATCCGCCTCTTCGTCACGGCCCACAAATGCAGTGCATATGTCCAAGGCATGAGCACCATCAGGCACCTGTTCGCGCCCTATCTCCACACAGGCGTCCCAGTCCCTGGCTTCCTGCAAGTCGCGGAATTTCTTGCTGCCGTTAGCATTGCAGCGCTCGCCGATATCGAGAAAGGCGTTTTCCTGGCGATAGGAAACCTGGCCGTAGAGGGAGGCCACCGACGGTACCCAATAGGATCGACGCTTGGCTGGTTTGGGCCGCGCTCTGTTGCCACCTTTGGTACTGGCAGCGCGCTCGCGCAGCATGGCGTCCAAGGCTTCGATATGGGGGATATCAGTGCCGCAACAGCCACCGATTATGTTGACCCCGTCTTCGTCTAGGAAGCGCTCGTGCCAATGGGCTAATTCTTCGGGGCTCAGGGGGTAATGAGGCTGGCCGTCCACCAGTTCCGGGAGGCCCGCATTAGGTAGGACGGAAATAAACCCCGGCCAGTTTTCCGCCAGCCACTTCACGTGTTCGGACATTTCCTGGGGGCCGGTGGCGCAGTTCAATCCGATCACGGAAATATCTAGAGCCTCCACCACCGTGGCCGCGGCGGCGATGTCGGCCCCCACTAGCAGCGTCCCCGCGGTCTCCACCGTGACTTGAGTGATGATAGGGATGTCCGTCTTGGCCTCCATTCGGGCACGCTTAGCGCCGTTGACCGCGGCCTTGATCTGCAGCGTGTCCTGGCAGGTTTCGATAAGAAAGGCATCCACACCGCCCGCGGCCAGACCAGCACATTGCATGGCGAAAGAATCCTCCAGCGTCTGGTAGTCGATATGGCCGAGGCTTGGCAGCTTAGTACCCGGCCCAATGGAACCCAGGACAAAGCGAGGGCAGTCATCGCTGGTGAATTCCTCCGCTGCCTCGCGCGCCAGTTCAGCCGAGCGTTTGTTGAGATCTAGGGCTTCCTCGGAAAGCCCGAATTCCCCCAGCGTCACTGGTGAGGCGCCGAAGGTGTTGGTTTCCACAGCATCTGCCCCGGCACCGAAATAGCCCATATGGATGTCACGCACCAGGTCGGGACGGCTCTTGGTGAGGATATCGGTGCAGTTTTCCTGGCCCAAAAAATCTTTCTCCACACTCAGGTTGAGCGCTTGCACCCGGGTGCCCATAGCCCCGTCGGCAAGAAGGACGCGATCGTCCAGATAATCCATGAGTTTGGTCATGAGCCGTTGCTATTCCGCAACCCCACCGCCCGTGCTCCCATGCGGCCGCAAACCGAGGATATGGCAGATGGCGTAGGACAGGTCGGCTCGGTTCAGAGTGTAGAAATGGAATTCCCTGATACCGCGGGCCTGCAGGAGCTTGCACTGCTCGGCGGTGATGGCGGCGGCTACTAGTTTGCGCGTCTCATGGTCGTCGTCGAGGCCCTCAAACATTTGAGCCATCCATAGCGGCACAGAGATGCCGCAGACACGGCAGAATTCCGTAACCCGGGCGAAGTTAGTTACCGGTAGAATGCCGGGGACGATGGGCACCTCGACTCCCGCCGCGGCAGCACGGTCGAGAAAACGGAAGAAGACATCCACATCGAAGAAATACTGGGTGATGGCCCGGCTGGCCCCGGCGTCGATTTTGCGTTTGAGGTTGTCGAGATCGTCCTGCATGTTCTGTGATTCTGGATGGGTCTCAGGATAGGCTGCTACCGAAATTTCAAAATCGGCAACATTTTTAAGACCCGCCACCAAGTCAGAGGCGTAGGCATAGCCGCCAGGATGGGGCATGTAAGTATCCTCTTGTCCAGGTATGTCGCCACGCAGGGCGACGATATGGCGGACACCATCCTCCCAGTAGCGGCTAGCGATGGCGTCGACCTCGTCCCGGTTCGCCCCCACACAAGTAAGGTGGGCTGCCGGTTCAAGATTGGTTTCATGGCGGATGCGCGCCACCGTGGCGTGAGTGCGCTCGCGGGTGCTGCCGCTAGCGCCGTAGGTGACAGATACAAACTGCGGGGCAAGGGGCTTCAGTCGTTTGATGGCGGCCCACAGGGTCTGCTCCATTTTCTTCGTCTTAGGTGGAAAGAACTCGAACGAAACCTTCATGCCGTCGCACCGCGGCGGCACCACGGGCGGCGGAGACACATGGTGGGAAGCATTGCTCATGATAGTCTCTTATTGTTCAATAGGGCCGACTTTACAAGGGGAGCCGACTACGTGATGAGGCCATAACCACCCCTTATATTCAATAAACTATCCCCGGAAAAAGGTCCCTGGAGGAAACGACCTCGGGGGAAAGGTTTTCAGGCCGGCACGGGTCAAAGTTAACAACTCCTGCTAAGAATGTAGCATTAATGCAACAGTAGACTGTTGCGTATTTGCTGCTACAATTCCAAACTGGTTTTTTTATTTGGCCTGTGTTACCAGCAATGCAGGAGTTTTTATGCTTTTTCTACGAGGGGGATAGACGTCACATGAAAGTGTCACATTTTATAGGAAATCTCGCCAGAATTACGTTAGTTACCCTCTTCGTTACAGCATGTGCCACACCTCCGGAAGACCCTGATGCTTTGGCCGAGTACGAGGAAATCAACGATCCTCTGGAGCCTACCAATCGCAAGATATTCGCCCTTAATCAGGGACTAGACAGGTTTCTGTTCAAGCCGCTGGCTCAGGGCTATGCTCTCCTCCCCGACCCCGTACGTGACTCCATCGGCGGCATGGTCGAGAATGTCAGCGCACCAGTCAATCTAGCCAATGACCTCCTTCAGGGTGAATTCAGCCGTGCCGGCGTTACACTAAAACGGTTTGCCATCAATTCCACCGTTGGCATCGGCGGCATGTTCGATGTGGCCTCCCGTATGGGGATGGAAGGACACCACAGTGAAGATTTTGGACAGACTCTTGCCGTGTGGGGATCACCCGCAGGCCCGTATGTCGTCATTCCTGTCTTCGGGCCATCGAGCCCTCGCGCTATTACGGGTAAAGTGGCGGACAGTTTCTTAGATCCTTGGTCCTACATCTTTGCTGACGAAGATGCGAAGATTGAATACTGGCTGATTCGCGGTGGGATCGAGGGCATTGACGAACGCGCCCGCGTTCTCAACGTCCTTGACGACATCGAGGAAGGTTCGCTTGATTTCTACGCTACCGTGCGCAGCCTTTATCGCCAGCGGCGTGAGTCCGAGATAGAAAATGGTGAACAAGAAGAAGGTATGCCTGGCCCCAGTTTCATGAGCCAAGTTGACTATTCTACGAGCACCGATAAAGCTTCCCTAGTTCATTAAGAAACAGTGCAGACAATGAATGTTTCTCCGCTTTCTCGCTGGCTCCTTCTCTGCGCGGTTTTCGTGGCGGTTGGCCCTATTTCTTCCATATCCTCTGTCCGGGCTGATGGGAGCATCGGCCCGGCCGGAGCCTTCATTCAAGATTTTGGAGACAGGGCCATAAACGCCCTTACGGAAGAAGGCCTCCCCACTAAGGAACTACGGTCCCGTTTTGGAAAGCTCTATGAGGAAGGCTTTGACTCACCGGCCATCGGCCGGTTTGTGCTCGGGCGTTATTGGAAAAAGGCCAGCAAGGAGGAGCGCAAGAAATTCCAGGATCTCTTCAACACGTTTGTTGTCCAGACCTATGCCGCCAAGTTCCGTCATTACGGTGGTGAGACTTTCATGGTCACCGGGTCTCGGCAGTCCGCAGGCGGTAGCACGTTTGTTATCTCATCGAAAGTTGAACAGCCCGGTGGTGGACCGCCCATCGTGCTGAGCTGGCGTGTTTCGGAATCCGATGACGCATACAAGATTTACGACATCACTGTGGAAGGAGTGAGTATGGTCGTTACCCAGCGCTCCGAATTCACCTCGGTAATCCGTAGCGGCGGTGGGAAAGTCGAGGCACTTATCGACGCCCTTCGTGACAAGACCACAAAGCTCGCTAGCAAGGAAAGCGAGGGGGGAAACGTCAATAACTAGAGGCATTCTTGATCGGTGTTTTGGGGGCCGCCTTTTCGAAGGCGGCCTTTTATTTTAGAGGTAACGGTGGTTATGCTGATAGCCCTTCGTAAAATGCTGAGCTAAACATGATCCGGATTTTTTTCACCTATCTGCTACCGCTACTGCTGCCCACAGCCATTTATTTCATGTTCATGCTACCGGCGCAGCGGCGTGCCAAAGCGCATGACAAAGAGGTGTCCTGGAAAAAGACCCCGTGGCTACTTCTAGTCGGCGCCGGCGTAGCCCTGTTGTGCCTAACCCTAGGTATGCTGGCACTCCATGACGGCGAACCGCCTTGGAGTCTGTATACTCCCCCCCATATGGAAAACGGCCACATCATGCCCAGCGAATTTAGTGATCCCGCCGAGAGCACGCCACCCTCGGTTCGAAAAAAATGATCCCGTGTTGACCGGACAACGCATACCTGTACCGCCCTGGATGATAGCGCCGGAAACCCGCGCCGTGATTGACGCTCTTAGCGCCAAGGGAACTGTGGTGCGTTTCGTGGGCGGCTGCGTTCGTAACACGCTGCTGGCGCGTCCCGTAGCCGACATCGATTTAGCCACGCCGGACACGCCGGAGATGGTAACGGCGCTCCTGGAAGAGGCCGGGCTGCGCGCCATCCCCACTGGGATCAAACACGGCACCATCACCGCTGTAGTAGAGAGTAGACCCTTCGAGGTGACAACCCTGCGCCGTGATGTGGAGACCTATGGCCGCCATGCCAAGATCGCCTTCACCGACGACTGGGAGGCCGATTCCATGCGCCGCGACTTCACCATTAACGCCATCTACTGTGATCCCGATGGCACCCTTTATGATCCCCATGGAGGCAAGGTAGATCTGTGCGCGGGCCGGGTGCGTTTCGTCGGCAATGCTCGGGAACGCATCGCTGAGGACGTACTGCGGCTGTTGCGGTTCTTCCGCTTCCATGCCTGGTTCGGCAGCGGCGGGGCGGACGAGGAAGCCCTTGCCGCCTGTCGTGAGGCTGCCCCGGAACTGGAAAGACTTTCGGTGGAACGGGTATGGTGCGAATTGAAGAAGCTTCTGGCCGCCCCCGACCCAGCATCGGACATCCAGCTTATGAAAGAAAATGGTATCCTCAAACATGTGCTGCCGGAGATAAAAACAGTAACGGGTCAGAAAAGCCCCCTTGCCGCCCTCACCGCTATCGAGGATGAACTGGGAGAGCCTGACCCCCTGCGCCGCCTCGCCGTTCTTCTGAGCGACAAAAGAGCGGTGGGCGTGGCAAAAACAATGGCGGCACGACTAAAACTCTCCAACACTGAATGCGACCGGATGATAGCGCTTACCGGAGATGGGTATGATCTCGGGGGCAATTTCGTCCGGTGGCGTCGCGCTCTCTATACATCAGGGCCGGAGCTTTTCCACGACCGCGTCCTGCTGGCCTGGGCTACCGATCCCCAGGGAAAAGAAACCTACAAGAAAATGTTAGCCGAGGCCGATGGCTGGACACCGCCTTCCCTGCCCATAACGGGCACGGACGTAATAGCGATGGGCATGGAGCCTGGCGAAGCGGTGGGTAAGCTTCTTTCGCAACTAGAGGATTGGTGGATCGCCGAAGACTTCCAGCCTACCCGAAAGGACTGCCTCGCGAAGCTAAGGGCGTTAAAGTAGGTGTGATCAGTTTTCTGAGACCTTGAACAGATTGTGTGCAGTTTTCCTGCACTTTTCCTTGCCATGGTGAGGCTTGTTGGCTAGGACAATAGCTGAAATTTAGGACATGAATCTGGGGATAATACAGGGGAATCACTCATGAACAAAAAGATACAGGACGCAGGTGCTGCCGGAGACGACGAGTCCCGCCGTGATTTCCTCCTTCTCACCACCGGTTTGGTGGGCACCGTAGGCGCGGCCTTGTCCGCTTGGCCCTTCATCGACAGCATGAACCCAGCAGCTGACGTGTTATCCCTGTCCACAACCGAGGTGGACCTGTCCCCAGTGGAAACGGGCCAGAGTATTACCGTAGTCTGGCGCGGCAAGCCCGTCTTTATCCGCCACCGCACCGAACAGGAAATCACCCAGGCACGCAATGTGGACCTGGCGGAGTTGCGCGATCCCGTGCCTGACGAGGACCGCGATATCAGGCCCGAGTGGCTGGTTGTCGTCGGCGTGTGCCCCCATCTCGGCTGTATTCCACTAGGCCAGAAACCGGGCCAACCCCGGGGTGAATGGGGTGGATGGTTCTGCCCCTGTCACGGTTCCCAATTCGATACTTCTGGTCGTATCCGCAAAGGGCCGGCACCTACTAACCTTGTGGTGCCGCCTTACCGGTTCATCAACGAAACGTCGATCCAGATCGGCTAGAAGACAGCCTCAATGATTACATCCAAAAGCGCGCACCCCGTGGTCAAATGGATCGACGAACGCCTCCCGGTATTCACTTTCCTCAACCGTGAACTGCGCGACTATCCCACCCCGCGAAACCTGAACTACTGGTGGAGCTTCGGCTCCATCGCTGGCGTCGTGCTGGTGGTTATGACCCTCACCGGGATCATGTTGGCTATGCAGTACACGGCCCATATGGATTACGCCTTCGACAGCGTGGAGCGCATCATGCGCGACGTCAATTACGGCTGGCTGCTGCGTTATCTCCACATGAATGGCGGATCCATGTTCTTCATCGTAGTCTATATTCACCTTTTTCGGGGGATTTACTTCGGCTCCTACAAGTCGCCACGCGAAATTCTGTGGGCGCTGGGGGTTGTCATCCTATTGCTGATGATGGCCACCGCCTTCATGGGCTATGTACTGCCCTGGGGCCAGATGAGCTTCTGGGGCGCCACAGTGATTACAAATCTGTTTTCGGCGATTCCGCTAGTGGGCGACTCCATCGTGAACTGGCTGTGGGGTGGCTATTCCATTGCAAACCCAACGTTGACACGTTTCTACGCTCTCCACTATCTGTTTCCCTTTCTCATCTTCGTCGTTGTAGCGCTTCATTTGGTAGCTCTGCACATGGTGAAATCCAATAATCCGCTGGGCGTTGATGCCAAGGAGCCGCAGGACACTATCCCCTTCCATCCCTATTACACGGCAAAGGATTTCTTCGGTTTCGGCGTTTTCTTCCTGGTCTATTTAGGTTTCGTGTTTTTCGCCCCCGATTTCTTCGGCGAGCCCGACAATTACATTCCGGCTAACCCACTGGCCACACCACCCCATATCGTGCCCGAATGGTATTTTCTTCCCTTCTACGCCATCCTGCGGGTGGTGCCCGATATCGAGGTCTTCGGTTTCATCCTGGTGGAAGCGAAGCTGGCCGGCGTCATCCTTATGTTCGGCTCGATTCTGGTTCTGTTTTTCCTACCATGGCTCGACTCCTCGAAAGTGCGCAGCGCTCGCTTCCGTCCCATCTTTAAACAATTCTTCTGGATTTTTCTCGCAGACTGCCTGTTGTTGGGATGGGTCGGTGCCAATCCACCAGAGGGTTCTTTCGTAGTCCTAGGGCGCATCGGGACAGCATTCTATTTCGCCTATTTCATCATCATCATCCCCCTTGTCGCCCGTTTCGAAAAACCACTGCCCCTACCCTCAAGTGTCGTATCTTCGGTTTTGAACGAAAAGAAAGGGGAGAGATCGTGATACGAGGAGCCCTAACCACAGCCTGCAGCCTTATGGCGGGCCTTTTCCTTCTCCCCAGCCCCGCCGCGGTTGTAGAAATAATCGAGATCGAGAAGCGCGACTGGTCTTTTGATGGTATTTTTGGCAGTTTTGACCGCACCGCCCAACAGCGCGGCTATCAGATCTATAACGAGGCCTGTTCTGGCTGTCACGGCCTACGCCTGCTCACCTACCGCAACCTTGCCGCGCTAGGCTACAGCGAGGACGACATCAAGGCCTTCGCCACCGATTTCGATGTTACCGACGGCCCTGATGATGAGGGAGAAATGTACCAGCGCAACGCCTTGCCCTCAGACCATTTTGTTTCCCCTTTCCCCAACACCCAAGCATCTCGCGCTGCCAATAACGGCGCCCTACCACCGGACCTATCTCTGATCGTCAAGGCACGCAAGAATGGAGCCGATTATATCTACGCCCTACTTACGAGCTATGGCGATGCCCCCGATGACGAAGAACTGCCAGACGGTATGTATTACAACGCCGTCTTCCCGGGGCACCAGATCGCCATGCCGCCGCCCCTCTATGACGACACCATAGAATATTCCGATGGCACGCTGGCCACGGTGGACCAGATGGCCTCTGACGTCACCACCTTCTTGGCCTGGGCCGCCTCGCCAGAGATGGAGGCACGAAAGCGGCTGGGCCTGAAGGCTATGCTGTTTTTGTTAGTGCTGACTGCCTTACTTGCCGCCGTAAAGCACAAAGTATGGTCGCGCCTGAACTGAACCCACCTTCCCTTGACCTAGCCTAGAGGAGTTTTCCCATGCCCCCCAGCTATCCTCCCGTCATCGGCATTCTCGCCGGAAGCGGTCTCTACGACATGGAGGGCCTAACCAACCAGCACCGGGAAAAGGTCCATTCCCCCTTTGGTAAACCCTCCAGCGAATTATGTTTCGGTGAGTTGGAGGGCGTGCAGCTAGTGTTTCTTCCTCGCCACGGCAAAGGCCATCGCCTTCCACCGTCGGAAATCAACTTCCGTGCTAATATTGATGCTATGAAACGGGCTGGCGTTACCGATATTCTCTCGGTAAGCGCAGTGGGTAGCCTCAATCCAGACCTACCGCCAGGCACCTTCGTCATCATCGACCAATTCATTGACCGTACTTTCGCTCGTAACAAAAGCTTCTTCGAATCTGGTCTTGTAGCCCATGTCTCCATGGCTCACCCAGTCTGTGCCCGGCTCGGTAAGCATGCCAAGACGGCAGCAAAGGAGGCAGAGATTCCCGTAGTGCACGGCGGCACCTATCTGGTGATGGAAGGCCCTCAGTTTTCCAGCCGCGCCGAATCTGAACTATATCGTAGCTGGGGCTGCGACGTAATCGGCATGACCAACATGCCAGAGGCCAAGCTAGCCCGCGAAGCGGAGATCTGCTACGCCACCATCGCAATGGTCACTGATTTCGATTGTTGGCATCCTGATCATGATAACGTAACAGTGGAAACGATTGTCGAAGTGCTGCAAAGCAATACTCGCAGGGCCCGTTTGCTCATCGGTGCCCTAATGCCAAAACTGGGTGGCCACAAGGGGCCCTGCACGGAAGGGTGCCAGATGGCGCTAGAATACGCCCTGATTACTGCTCCAGAAGCGCGGGATCCTGAACTGGCCCGACGTCTTGATGCGGTAGCAGGCCGTGTGCTGGGAAAACAGAAGCCGACAGAAACATCATGAAGGTGCACGGAAGACCAACGCGCACCATCCGCCAAGCCGAGGATGGCTGGGCGGTGGAGATCATTGACCAGACGCAGCTGCCCCATCATTTCGTAATCCGCCGCCTGACCACGCTGGACGAGGCCGCCCACGCCATTTCCGCCATGCTTGTTCGCGGGGCACCGCTAATCGGCGCTACCGCCGCCTATGGTGTCTGTCTGGCACTGCGCGAGGATGCCTCCGACCACGCCCTTGACAATGCCTGTGACACCCTGATGGCTACTCGCCCCACAGCTGTCAATTTGCGCTGGGCATTAAAAACAATGCGGGTTCTTCTCACCCCTCTTCCTGAGGATAAGCGGTGTACAGCGGCATATGTGCAGGCAGCAAAAATCTGTGATGAGGACGTGGCAATCTGTTACAATATTGGCCTCAACGGCCTACCTCTTATTGTCGAGATAGCGAAAGGTAAGATCAAAGATACGCCAGTGAATATCCTCACCCACTGTAACGCAGGTTGGCTTGCAGCGGTGGACTGGGGCACGGCCTTGGCGCCCATCTACGCTGCCCATAATGAAGGGATTATCATCCATGTATGGGTGGACGAGACAAGGCCCCGCAACCAGGGAGCATCCCTCACCGCTTGGGAGTTGGGTCAGAATGGTGTCTCCCACAGTGTTATTGTCGATAATGCTGGGGGGCATCTGATGCAGCATGGTAAGGTAGATTTAGTCATTACTGGTACCGACCGAACCACCGCCAACGGCGACGTGTGTAATAAGATAGGCACCTATCTGAAGGCACTAGCTGCTCACGATAACGGAGTCCCCTTCTACGTAGCCCTACCGGGGTCTACCATTGATTGGACCATGAGCAGTGGCGTTGCCGAAATCCCTATCGAGGAACGAGATCCAACCGAAGTGAAGTGGATTTCAGGACGAACAGCAGAAGGTGAGATGGTAGCTGTGTACGTTACTCCTGAAGAATCCGCTGCAGCTAATCCAGCCTTCGACGTGACCCCAGCACGGCTGGTGACAGGGCTCATCACCGAGCGCGGCATCTGCCATGCTTCTCGCGAAGGGCTTGCAGAGCTTTACCCAGAATTGGCAGGTCAAGGAACGATATGAGTCCCGGTGCGACATTCCCAGTAATGCAACATTCATTTTCTGTTCACTTACTCGTGACTAGTCTGCGGTGGTGACCCGTAAAAGAATATCATTGCTCCAAGAGCGCCGCATTATCATCTCTACCGCCAGATCGCTGCATGCGAAAGGTCTGGTCCATGGCCGGGAAGGTAATGTGAGTCTCCGCGTGGGCAACAACATACTTATCACACCCACAAACATGAACTACGAGACTCTCGAGCCTTCCGATATTGTCTCGATAACCAGCATGGGTAGAACGAGTAGTAAGCATTCGCCTTCCAGCGAGTGGCAGCTTCATCTTGATATTTTCTCCTCCCGGTCGGAGATAAACGCAGTAGTACACACTCACTCCGTATCTGCTACAGCGCTAGCCTGTCAGGGCCTCGGAATTCCTCCCTTTCATTACATGGTAGCTCTTGCCGGCGGCACGGACATCCGCTGCGCGCCCTATGCTACTTTCGGAACCAAAACATTGGCACAAAATACAATAGTGGCGTTAAAAAACCGCCGCGCCTGTCTTCTCGCCTATCACGGAATGATTGCCATAGGTGAGACCATTGACAAAGCGGCAGAACTTACCAGAGAGGTGGAATACCTAGCAGAACTGTACTGGCGGGTACGCCTGTTGGGAAAACCGAAGCTGCTTTCATCGGTCGAGATGAAAAAGACGCTTAGAAGATTCACTACTAGAAAGCGTCAGTCTATGACTAAAGGCAAAGGAAAACGCGGCTGCTCATCTTAATACCTAGAGGCCGCAGCATTCCTCCTGTTTCAGATTACAGATGAAGTACATCAGCGACTAGTTAATATCGTAAGTTACATCATCTGAACCCAGGAGTCGCACCCTCACACATTAAAGCGGAACAGGATCACGTCTCCGTCATTCACAGCGTAGTCTCTACCCTCTTGGCGCATTTTGCCAGCGTCGCGCGTACCCTGTTCACCGCCGTATGATATGTAATCATCGTAAGATATAGTCTCGGCGCTGATAAAGCCCTTCTTGAAGTCAGTATGGATGACACCCGCCGCCGCCGGCGCCAGTATGCCCCGGCGCACGGTCCAGGCGCGGGCTTCCTTGGGGGTGGCGGTGAAGAAAGTAATGAGGTTCAGCAGCGCATAGCCGGCGTGGATGATGCGGGCGAGACCGGTTTCCTCCAGCCCCAGGACGGCGAGAAACTCTTCCCGCTCCGCCTCGTCGCTTAACTGCGCCACCTCGGCCTCGATGGCCGCCGAGATCACCACGCAACCCGCACTCTCTTTTTCCACCGTCTTCGCGAAACACGCCGAGAACTCGTTGCCAGCGGCGGCCCCTTCCTCCACGTTGCACACGTAGAGCACCGGCTTTGAGGTCAGTAGCTGCAAGCGCGCTAGCGCCCGCAGCTGGTCGGGATTATCACTGAAGGAGCGGGCCGGCTTACCCTCGCGCAACACTTCCAGGACCCGGGTCATCAGGTCAAGTTCGTCTTTGGCCTCCTTGTTGCCGCTGCGCGCCTTCTTGGTAGCGGACTCGGCGTGTTTCTCAAGGTTTTCCAGGTCGGCCAGCATGAGCTCCGTTTCCACCGTGTCGCGGTCACGCAGCGGGTCTATATCGCCCTCCACATGGGTTATGTCGCCGTCGGAGAAACAGCGCAGCACATGGACGATGGCGTCCACCTCACGGATATGGCCCAGGAACTGGTTGCCCAGCCCCTCGCCCTTGCTGGCGCCGCGCACCAGCCCCGCGATATCCACGAATTCGAGTTGGGTCGGCAGCACCCGGGCCGACCCCGCCAGTTGCGCCAGTTCATCGAGACGGGGATCTGGCACTGCCACCCGCCCGGTATTGGGTTCGACGGTGCAGAAGGGATAGTTTTCTGCTTCTGCCGCGGCGGTGGAGGTGAGCGCGTTGAACAGGGTGGACTTGCCCACATTGGGCAGGCCGACGATGCCGCAGTTAAACCCCATCAGGCCGGGTCCGAATCTGCTTTCCGGGACGGGGTTCCGCCTCCCTCACCCGGCGCCTCCTCCTTGGCCGGAGACTCTTGAGCCGGGGGTGGGGCTAGCCGCGCCACCTTGGTCATGAAGCCCTCGTCCTCGCCCGCAACCAATAGGGGTAGGCTCTCGGCGATGGCGTCGATCAGGGGGTCGAGCCAGGCCTTGTCTGCTTTGGCGAAGTCCTTGAGCACATGGCCCGTCACCTTGTCGCGGTGGCCGGGATGGCCGATGCCGAGACGGATACGCCAGAAGTCGAGACCGAGGTGGGAAGCAATGCTGCGGATGCCCTTATGGCCAGCCGCGCCACCACCGAACCTGACCCGTAGCCTGCCCGGGGCGAGGTCGAGCTCGTCGTAGAAAACGAAAATCTGATCGGGCGGCACCTTGAAGAAACGCGCGGCCTCGCCCACGGCGCGACCTGATTCGTTCATATAGGTTATAGGCTTGAAGGCCAACGCCTTTTCCCCGGCTACCTCGCCCTCGGACAGCTGTCCCTGGAACTTCTTGAGGAATGGAGGAAAGCCGTGAGCCACGGCCAGATGGTCGAGCGCCATGAAGCCGATATTGTGGCGGTTTCCAGCATAGTCGCGGCCCGGATTTCCCAATCCTACAAAAAGCAACATGGCACCGCCCCGTTTCTTGTCTTCGCGGAAAGACGGTTAGGACTCGGAATCCTTGGAATCGCCCTTGGAATCCCTGCCTTCTTCGGCTTTCTCTCCCTTGGGAGCCTCGGCGCCTTCCACGGCCTCGCCTTCCTCGCCTTCGGGCAGCTCGCCCTCTTCCAGTTCGCCCTCTTCAAGCTCGACCTCTTCGGGCTCGGGCTCGACCACAATGGTGGGAGCGGCGATGGTGGCGACCGTAAAGTCGCGGTCGACGATGGTGGGCACCACGCCTTCGGGCAGGTCAAGATCACTTATATGAACGCTGTCGCCGATATCGAGTCCGGTTAGGTCCACCTCGAAGGCCGTGGGAATGTTGGCCACGGCACAGATCACCTCGATGTCGTGGCGCACCACGTTGATGACCCCGCCTCGCTTGAGCCCGGGGGATTCTTCCTCGTTCAGGAACACCACCTCGATATTCACGTGCAGCTTGGTGTCCGCGGTAACGCGAAGAAAATCCACGTGAATGGGTTGATCGGTAAGGGGATGCAGCTGCACGTCACGGGGCAGCACGCGGTGTTTGGTTCCGTCCACCTCGATATCGTACTGGCGCACGAAAAAGCCCTGTTGGCCGATCTCGCGGCCGAGCAGCTTGCTCTCCAGCGAGATTGTCACAGGGTCCTTCTTGTCGCCATAGATAACACAGGGCACAAGGCCAGCCTTGCGGACGGCACGGGCATTCCCCTTTCCGGCCCGTTCGCGCTTTTCGGCGGAGATGGTTGCAATTTCCGGCATTTTTTCTCACTCCACAACGTCTGTTGCCGTGTTGTCTTGGCGGCGGTTTCCGGCGCGCCAGCCTCCCAGGAGTGCCGAGGCGCCGATGGAAAACAGGCGTCCGCTCACTCGAAGAGGCTGGACACCGACTTTTCTTCACTGATTCTTAGGATCGCCTCGCCCAGAAGCGAGGCAATGCTCAACTGTTCTATATTCTTGATCTCACCCATGGCTTCGGTGGCCATGATGCTGTCGGTGATGACGAGCCGGTCAAGCGGCGAGGAGGCCACCCGATCCACGGCGCCGCCCGAAAGCACGCCGTGGGTGACATAGGCGGTAACGCCCGAGGCCCCCGCATCAATCAGCGCCTGGGCCGCGTTGCATAGGGTCCCGGCGGAATCGACGATGTCGTCCACCAGGACGCAATGGTATTCGTCCACGTCGCCGATGATGTTCATAACCTCGGATACGCCGGCCCGTTCGCGGCGCTTGTCGATGATAGCGAGGTCGACGCTGATGCTCTTGGCGATGGCGCGGGCGCGCACCACGCCGCCCACATCGGGGGAAACGATCATCAGCTGCTTGCTCCTGTATTTTTCCTTGATGTCCTTGATGAAAACCGGCGCAGCGAACAGGTTGTCGGTGGGAATGTCGAAAAAGCCCTGAATCTGCCCAGCGTGAAGATCGAGGGTCAGCACCCTGCTGGCCCCGGCCACGGTGACAAGATTGGCCACCAGCTTGGCGGAAATAGGGCTGCGGGGGCCTGATTTGCGGTCCTGACGGGCATAGCCGTAATAGGGGATTACGGCGGTGATGCGGCGCGCCGATCCACGCTTCAGGGCGTCAATGGCCACCAGCAGTTCCATCAGGTTGTCATTGGCCGGAAACGAGGCGGACTGGATAAAAAACACATCCTCGCCACGCACGTTTTCGAGAATCTCAACAAACACCTCCATGTCAGGAAAACGGCGGATGCTCGCCTTTGTCATGGGCAGGTTGAGATAGGCGCTGATGGCCTCGGCCAAGGGTGGATTGCTGTTTCCTGCGAGTATCTTCATCTCGTATATCCTGGCAACGGAAGCCGCCCGGGAACCGAAAAAAGGAAAACCCAAAAACCCCGTCCGGAAACGGAACCCGGCGGGACGCGGCGGAATGTAACAGGGTGTCGGGGGCCTGTAAACGCCCTTGAAAGCGGCTAATTTTCGAGAAAGATAACCGACAGGTTGCGGCCGAAATCAGATTCGCCGAAAAGCCGGGCACGGCGGTAACTGAAGAAGCGACCGGCCTCGGCGCAGGTGTCATAAGGTAACCGAGAGGCGTTCTTGAGTCCCAGAGCATAGAGGCAGTGAAAGATATAGGCCGAAAAATTGAATAAAAAATACCCCTGGCGCGGGGCCGGAGCAAAAATTTTGTGGTTTCCGATTCCCCAACCAGGGAAGTTGTCCGGGAATTCCGGTCCCACCTCATAGGATCGCATGGAAATGCAGGGGCCGATAACGGCGGTAATGCGCTCAGGAGCTGCACCGAGACCGGTCATAGCCTCGACCGTAGCCTCGATTACTCCAGCCAGAGCGCCTTTCCACCCCACATGAGCTATCGCGACCACGCCGACGCGGTTGTCTGCGAACAAGACCGGAGCACAATCAGCGGTAAGAACGCCCAACACCATCTCCGGGGATTTTGTCACCAAGGCATCCGCCTGTAGCACCTCTCCTTCCTGGACGACCCCCCTCACCACCGCCACCGTGGCACTATGGGTCTGATGGGGCGTGACAAGAGAATTGGGAGACACGTCTAGCCGCACCATGGCCCGGTCGCGATTTATGCGTACACATTCCGGATCATCATTGGAACCGGGACCACAATTAAGCGACTCATAAATGCCCGTGCTCACCCCCCCCTGACGGGTAAAGAAGGCATGATGGATACCACTATGATTATTGAAAGCCCCAGAACTGACGATAGGAACGGAAGTATCGGCGGTCATAACGGGCCCTGTGTTGTTACAGAAAATGAGTTGGGAGAAACTAGAATCCCGCAGGCACCGGCTGCGATGAGCCCGTGAGGGCGAAAGCCTTAAACAGGGTGCCCATTTCCTCCTCTGAGATCAAGCGCTGGCAGCCGCTTTTCAGAAGCCAGCGCTCTTTCTCCGGCACGGATTCGGTTAGCTGTACGGTACGGGCCTCGATCCCTAGAGAGCGCAGGAACGCGCCTTGAGAAAGCGGACCGTGGACATGTATTCCTGAGTCCAAGGCCGTAGTCGTGAGGGCGGCGAAATCCACGTGAGCGGTGATGTCGGTGTAGCCCGGTGCCTCCAGAACGGCACATGGGCAATGACCACGTACCGCCTGAAGGGTGTCCCCGATGGCGCTCCGGGCATAGCCGTAATCCACCACCAAGGCCGCGCCTCCATAACAACCGAGGCGCGCGGAGAGGTCGCTTAAGAAGGTTAAACCGCCGGGACATATTTCGGTGATGCTTCCTGGAGGCGCATCCGCCACCTCAGTTGCGGCCAAAGTCTCCGGTAGAGAAACGGTTCCTTCGGTAAGCAGGAAGCGGAACCCGCCCGTCTCCGAGTCTAGCCCCACTAGGCGTTCGCGCCAGCCATCAGCCGCTCGTTGAAACTGATGCACAGGCAGGGCGTCAAGAAACTCGTTGGCCATAAGCAGTAGAGGAACCTCCCCAAAAATGCGGTCAAGGGACTCTACCCAAACCACCTCGTGGTCGTGGAGGACTTCTTCCTGATGAGCTCTTAATACTGGGCTGTTTTCCACAAGATGTACCCGTGCCGCAGCAAGAAAATCAGGATTCATAGATACCGCACGTAGGGCATCCGCCATCAGGGTACCGCGCCCCGGCCCCATCTCCACCAAGAGAAAAGGATCGGGAGATCCCAAGCACCGCCAGTAATCGAGACACCACAGGCCCAGCAGTTCTCCGAAGACTTGGGTGATTTCGGGGGCGGTGATAAAATCTCCGGCACGGCCCAATGGATCGCGCTTCATATAATAGCCGAATTCTGGATGGCCCAAAGCTGCTGCCATGTATTGGGCTACAGTGAGCGGGCCCTCACTCTTCATGCGTGCACGCAGCTCCGTCTCCAGCCCCGTCACAGCATTCTCACGAGTTGGTTTCTCCCGCTTTGTTATCTGGAGGTTCCGTGTTGTCTTCTCGCACCACTTTCGTAGTCAGCCACAGGCCGAAAAGAAAAATAGGCAGAGAGAGAAGCTGCCCCATGGTGACTCCGGAAAAAAGGTAGCCGAGATGGGCGTCGGGCTGGCGGAAAAACTCCACTACGATGCGCGACAGGCCATAGCCCATAGTAAAGACTCCGCTGACCAGTCCCGGCCTTTCTAAGGCGCGGCCGTAGCGAATCAGGGCATAGAGTAAGAAAAACAGGGCTGGTCCTTCAAGGATCGCCTCGTAGAGCTGGCTGGGATGACGGGGATAGGGCCCACTGTGAGGGAAGACCATTGCCCAAGGCACATCAGAGACTCGGCCATAGAGTTCGCCATTGATGAAATTGGCGAGCCGACCGAAGAAAAGGCCGAGTGGAGCGGCGGCAGTAACAAAGTCGCCAAGCTTAAGAAAAGGAATGGCATGACGGCGACAGAAAAGAGCAATGGCGGCGATCAGACCAAGAAATCCGCCGTGGAAAGACATGCCGCCCTCCCACACCAGGAAAATTTCTTCCGGATTGCTGAGATAAAATCCAGGCTTATAGAACAAAGTATAGCCCAGCCGTCCGCCCAGAATCACCGCCAGAGTCGCCCATAACAGAAAGTCGTCGATCCTCTGCGGGGCGATTGTCGCCAGCGGACGCTTCGCCAGCGCTAGACAGTAGCGCCAGCCCAGAACCAGCCCAGCGATATAGGCCAGGGAATACCAGCGGATGAGCAGCGGCCCTAGTGCCAAGGCTACTGGGTCAATATGAGGATAAGGAAGAACCAAAATCACGGTCTACTCCCGCATCTAGGGCAAGCGGCGTAAATACTACCGCTATTTATAGGGATCCGGAGTATCGAGAAACTCCCGCACATAACGCTGCACTCCCTCTTCTAGGGAGGCAAACGGGTTGGCGTATCCAGTTACGCGCAGGCGGTCCATACGGGCCTGGGTGAAATACTGGTAATGGTCGCGAATTTCCTCGGGTATGTCCATGTACTCTATGGCGCATTCCAATCCCAACGTCCCGTAGACAGCTGCGGCAAGATCGGCGAAGCTCCGCGCCTTTCCCGTGCCCAGATTATAGATCCCGTTCAAGTCAGGATTGTCGAGAAACCACAACATCACATCTACACAGTCCTTAACCCAGATAAAATCGCGTAGTTGGCCGCCATCCTTATAGTCGGGTTGGTGCGACTTGAACAACCGACACGGCTTTCCCTCCCTGGCCACGGGGAAAATCTGGCAAACCACGCTTTTCATATCACCCTTGTGGTACTCGTTGGGACCATAGACATTAAAAAACTTGAGCCCTGCCCATTGTGGGGGGGCCTCACCACCACGGCTCAAACCCAGCACATGGCGGTCGAACAGATGCTTGCTCCAGCCGTAGAGGTTGAGGGGACGCAGCACGGCCAAGGCAGCGTCGCTTTCATCATCGTTGAAACCTTGGGAGCCGTCGCCGTAGGTGGCCGCCGAAGAGGCGTAGATAAAACGCTTCTCGTGCCTACAGCACCATTTCCACAGGTCCAGGGAGAATCGGATATTGGTGTCGAGGACAAGGTTCACGTCGGTCTCGGTGGTGGACGATATGGCGCCCATGTGAAAAAGTGCAGTCAAATCCCCTCCCAGATCATCGAGAAATGCAAAAATCTCTTCTGGGGGGACGATTCGCGAAATGTTACGTTTGTCGAGGTTGCGCCACTTGTCACCCTTTTCCTGCCGGTCACAGACCACAATTTCACCGTCGGCGCGCGCTTCCAACCCCGCCGCTAGATTCGAGCCGATAAAACCGAGGCCGCCGGTGATCAGATACATTTTTATTCTGCCGTCATTGGGGGAATTGGAGACTGCATTACCGGCTTTCGTTATAGGCATCCCCCCGAAATGCCGCAAGGGGAGGGTCGCGTAGGAAAGACAAACGGTTGCACCCTATGCTCCGGGGGTTCCATAATAAGGGCGCAGAACACGCCTTCTCCAGTGTTGTGCCCATATTGCTGCCCGTCACCACCTAGTTTACGAGAGCCTAGCCATGCAGACTCGCAACCATATTCTCGACGATCTGGCCAAAGTAGCCGGCGGTGCCCTGTCGGTGGCGACCGGAATCAAAAGAGAGACAGAGGTCGTCCTACGTCAGCAGTTTGAGAAGGTTCTCAATAAGATGGACCTGATCTCACGCGAGGATTTCGAGGCGGTACGAGCCATGGCAGCCAAAGCTCGCAACCAGCAAGAAGAACTAAGCAAGCGGGTGGCAGTGCTGGAGACTGCGCTGAAAATAAAACCGCGGCACAAGCCCGCTACGAAAAAAACCGCCACCAGGCGCGCCTCGAAAAAATCCCCTGCCCGAACGACAAAACCTAGCAATTGGAAGACTAAGACTGCCAAAAGTGAAACTCCCGGTATAAAAGGCGCTAAGGGCTGAGCCTATCGACTCCTTCCCTCTTATCCCCGCTATCCCCACCTTTATCCACAACATTTAGTGTTTCTGCATGTGTGTAGGCATAAATCTATGTTGCGCGGGGGTCGTCATTCTGGCACCCTACTATCTATAGTGTACATATACCCAAGCCCCACGACATATCTGATGCCCTGGGGCCCGTGGTCGGCGGCTTGCACTAGGAGGGCTCGGTCATGATTACTCATCACATTGAGACCTGTGATATTCCGGCTAACCCTCTCGACCTCATGGAGGAAATCGTCAGCTCTAACGAATGGCCTTTCGACCGCCCCAGCGACCGTGAGCTGAGGGTGGAATTTTCCGGCCAGTGGTGTGACTACCGCCTTTATTTCGGCTGGGCTAAGGAAATTAGCGCCATGCAGTTTTCTTGCGCCTATGACATGAAGGTGCCAGAGCCCAAGATTTCGGAGGTATGCACGCTACTTTCCATAATCAACGAACGACTGTGGGTAGGTCATTTCGATCTTGCCTCCGAGAGCCGGCTACTGTCCTTCCGCCACGGGGTTCTGCTGCGTGGGATGCACGGCGCCAGCGTGGAACAGCTGGAAGATCTTGTAGATATCGCGCTCTCGGAATCTGAACGCTATTATCCGGCCTTTCAACTTGTGGTCTGGGGTGGACGTACGCCTCTACAAGCCATAGACACCGCCCTTCTCGAGACGGTCGGCGAAGCGTGATAACGCTACCTTCTTCCCTGCTTCTCGTGGGCTACGGGAAGATGGGGAGCGCCCTTCTTGAACACTGGTTTAATCACGGCCTTACCACCGGGGCGGTTGTGGTGGTGGAACCCCATGAGGAGACCGCCACGGCCCTACGCAAACGTCACGGTCTCACAGTCCTTTCCTCCCCCTCCGAAACCAAAGGTGTGCCGCAGGTGGTGGTCTTCGCTATCAAGCCACAGATGATGGAGGAAGCATTGCCCCAGTATGCCAAGCTCGGTGCCGCTGGAACGAGTTCCGGGGCTCTCTTCGTTTCCATTGCTGCCGGACGCACCATTGCCTCCTTGACCCGTCATCTGGGGGCAGATGCTGCCATTGTGCGTGCTATGCCCAATATACCTGTGGCTATCGGCCACGGCATGACCGTAGCCTGCGCCAGTCCTACTGTCGGAAACACTCAACGCGAGCTCGCTGCTGACCTGTTCACGGCGGCTGGTGCTTTCACCTGGGTCGATTCCGAAAATCTGCTCGATCCGGTAACGGCAGTTTCGGGAAGTGGTCCAGCTTACGTGTTCCTGCTGGCCGAATGCTTAGCTCGCGCCGGAGTGGCCGCCGGACTCGACGAAGATCTAGCCCAGCAGCTGGCGTGCGCTACGGTATCGGGCAGCGGCGCACTCCTGGACAAAACACGCAAGACAGCAGCACAATTGCAGAGAGATATCGCCAGCCCTGGTGGTACCACCGAAGCGGCGTTGGAGGTTCTCATGGCGGAGCCGGGGATGCAAAAGCTTCTCACCGAAGCTGTGGCCGCCGCCACAGCGCGAGCGCGCCAACTCTCCAAATAGATATTCGCAGACGTTAGACTCCCAATCTACAAATCTTCTCTAAAGCTCCATATATGTGCGCCGCAAAATTATATTGCATCGCACAATGACTATTGACTTAGGAGTCTATCTGATCCATATTAACACTCTATTGTGCAGTGCAGCATAATTATACGCGTAAAAATACCTCTTTATGGAGAATTGAAAATGAGTGCCAATACAGCCAACCCCTTCCCCGAGATGGATTTCACCAAGGTGATGTCTGCCTTTAAGATTCCGGCAGTTAACACCGAGGGAATCATGGCTGCTCACAAAAAGAATGTAGATGCCCTTACCAGCGCCGGTCAGCTTGCCTTTGAAAGCGTGCAGGAGATCACCAAGCGCCAGGGCGAAATGATTAGCCAAGGTGTCGAGGAATTGACCGGCATCACCAAAGACGCCGCCATCCCGAGCTCTATCGAGGAATCCACCATCAAGGGTGCACAGGCTGTCAAGACCGTCTATCAGTCTGTGCTCGCCAATAGCTGGGATCTCAACGACATGGCCACCAAGACCACATCTAAGAGCCTAGGCCTCATCAACAAGCGTGTTGCCGAGTCCCTCGATGAGGTCAAAGACTACTTCACGAACCCAGTGAAACCAGTCTCGTCCCCAACCAAGGCTACTGACGTCAGTTAAGTCCAGCAGAAACTAGAAGTTAGGCAGGGAATTCGCAATCCTTCCCCTTGTTGGGTTCCCGGCTTCCTTCCATTGAAATTAGGACCGCCTGTTGGCGGTCCTTTTTTATACCAGGTTTGCAACCCGTCCTTTTTAAACTGGCAACCGCACCACCACACGCAGACCACCCAGTGGTGAAGTCTCTAGGGAAATATCACCAC
This sequence comes from Alphaproteobacteria bacterium, assembly GCA_030739855.1. Taxonomy (GTDB): domain Bacteria; phylum Pseudomonadota; class Alphaproteobacteria; order UBA11136; family UBA11136; genus UBA11136. The sequence goes on from JASLYJ010000003.1 coordinate 53,569, forward strand.
CATGGGCATGAACAATATCACGCGAAATACTCAGCCCCAGCCCGGCACCGCCACCGTCTAAGTTACGCGCAGAATCGAGCCGGAAGAAAGCCTTAAACACTTCCTCGCGTTTATCCTCAGGAATGCCTGGACCATCGTCATCAACAGTAATTTCAAGGCCCCCGTCTAGCCGCCGTGCAGCAAGGCGAATATGTTTGGCGTGGCGGGCGGCGTTTCCCAACAGGTTACCGAGACAACGCCGAAAAGCGTTGGGACGAAGTGGAATAGTCATGCCGGTTGCAGCCTCCAGCTTGATCTCGGCCCCGTTGCGGCGAGCGTTCCCCACCACCTCCTTCAACAGTGGGTCTACCTCTACTGGTTCCGTATTTCCCTTTCCCTCACCCCTGGCGAAAGCGAGATAGCCCTCGATCATGTGTTCCATTTCCACCACGTCTGCAGCCAGGGCCCTAGCCTCCGGCGATTCACCAAGTAGCGCCAATTCCAGCTTCATCCGCGTCAGAACAGTGCCAAGATCGTGAGAAACCCCAGCCAGCATTTCCGTACGCTGGCTTATCTGACGCTGGATGCGCGCCTGCATAAGCTTGAAGGCCGCCGCCGCCTGTCGCACTTCCGCCGCCCCTCCGGGCCTAAAGTCGGGCACATCGCGGCCCTTTCCAAAATTATCAGCGGCCACAGCTAGGCGACGGATGGGGCGCACCTGGTTGCGCATGAAGATGGTGGCTACGATGAACAGAATGAGCGAGGTGCCAATCATCCACATGATCAGGATGTAGGTGGTCGAACTGAATAGCAGTTTACGCTTACCAAGTACGTTCAGTACACCTTCAGGAAGTTGAATTTTTACTTGGACCTTGTCGCCGAAACTCTCGTTGTTAATGTGGAACGGCCGGTGTACCCGTTCGTCCATGCCACGCGCTAGCATTTCTGTAATCAGTCCCTTGGGTTTTTCTGCCGTGTCCTCCGAAAGGATCGCACCTTCATCAAAGCTCAGTTCAAGGCCCAGATTCCCTGGCGAGATGAGAAAGATCCATTCCCTGTCCTTCACATCAGGAAAACGGTTCATGGTGTCGATGACCATGGAAATGTTACCGCTGAAACTGCGCGAGAGTAGCAGTGAGATGGTTTCCCAGTGGCGGTTGAAGAAAATTAGAGTGGTCACCACCTGAAGCAGGATCAACGGTACGACGATGATGAGGATAGAGCGCCCAAAAAGAGTACGGGGAAGAAGACGCTTAATTATTTTCATAGGAATTTTTGCTTTCCTCAATCAATACGCAACAGATAGCCTCTGCCGCGGGCGGTCTGGAGGTAATCCGGAGCCCTGTGGTCGGCTTCAATCTTGTGGCGCAGACGAGCCACCTGCACATCCACGGTACGTGTATTGCTTGAAACCTGACTCGGGCTCTGTAATTCCTCACGCGACAACGGCACACCAGCATTCAGGGCAAGGGCCTTAAGTAGACTGCTCTCGGTACCGGTGAGATGGATCCGCTCGGCGCCCCTATACAACTCGTCGCGTCGTATGTGGAAACGGAAGGCTCCGAAGCGGACTTCTTCGGGGGGTTTTTCTTCCTTCGGCACACGGCGTAGGATGGCACGTGCCCGTAAGACCAATTCGTGGGGCTCAAAGGGCTTGGTAAGATAGTCATCGGCACCACACTCCAACCCTGCGATTCTATCGCCGGATTCGGCGCGAGCGGTGAGTAGGAGAATCGGCACCTGATTTTGGCCGCGCAGTGAGACAGTGAGTTCTATTCCAGATTCTCCGGGCATCATGACATCGAGAATAATCAGATCAAAGGCGAACGACTTCAGCCGGGTCCGAGCGGCGGCGGCATCTTCCGCTGTGGTGACACGGAAGCCGTTGTCGAAGAGGTACTTTTCTAATAGCTCACGTAGCCGCGTGTCGTCATCCACGACCAGAATATGCGGTGGCTCCTTTGGCAGAGCTGGCGGATCAGGGTGGCCTGGAGATGGTTCAGGGCTGGAATATGCTTTCATCATGTTGACTTAATCGCCTTCGACCATTGGTCAAATTATCTCTATACGGCTATTGTATGCCTAAGCAGGCCTAGATTTAAGGCTGCTTTTTTCTGGGGTCTGTCTTTTATGCCGATTCTTCCCTTCGACGATCGCGACGGTGTTATCTGGTTCAACGGTGAAATGGTGCCATGGTGCGATGCCAAGACCCATGTGCTGACCCATGGCCTGCACTATGGCAGTTGTGTGTTCGAGGGGGAACGGGTTTATGGTGGGCATATCTTTAAGCTACGTGAACACAGTGAACGCCTGTTTCATTCGGCAAAAGTTATGGGGTTCGAGATCCCATATTCTGTGGAGGAGATCGACGCCGCCAGCGAAGAAATAGTGGCCACCCAGAATATCGAGGACGGCTATATTCGCCCGGTTTCCTGGCGTGGTAGCGAGATGATGGGGGTCTCTGCCCAACAGACCCGTATCCACGTGGCCATCGCCACTTGGCCCTGGCCATCTTACTTCACACCCGAGGCGCGGCTGAAAGGCATTCGCCTGACTATCGCTAAATGGGCGCGCCCGGCGCCAAATACCGCGCCTACTGACAGCAAGGCAGCAGGCCTCTACATGATCTGTAGCCTGAGCAAACATGCCGCGGAGGCGGAAGGATACGACGATGCGCTGATGCTCGATTACCGTGGCCGCATCTCCGAGGCCACTGGAGCCAATGTCTTCCTCGTGCAAAAAGGCGTGCTACACACGCCGGACCCAGACTGCTTCCTTGACGGCATTACGCGGCGCAGCGTCATCGATCTGGCCCGCAAGCGCGGAATCGAGGTAGTGGAACGCGCTATCATACCCGAAGAGCTTGCTAGCACAGATGAGGTGTTTCTCACAGGCACGGCAGTGGAGGTGACGCCGGTATCTGAGATCGGAAAATACCAATTTGAGGTGGGCGAGATCTGCCGCCAGATGATTAAAGACTACAAAGCTCTGGTCCTTGCCTATCAGAAAAAAGCCGCCAACGCCACCTGACCTCCCTCCAGAGCTAGTCCTTTTCCCATCGCCGCGCCGCCTCACGATCACTGTGCTCCTGTTCGACCCAATACTCGCCGTCGGCGCTCTTTTCCTTTTTCCAGAAAGGTGCACTGGTCTTGAGCCAGTCGATGACAAAACGGCAGGCCTCAAAGGCGGCATCGCGATGGCAGGAGGCAGTAGCCACAAGAACAATTCTGTCTCTGGGCTCAAGGTGACCATATCGGTGAATGACAAGACAGCCCTCTAAGGGCCAGCGCTTTTCGGCCTGGGATACAGTCTGTCGTAGTTTTGCCTCCGTCATCCCCGGATAATGCTCTAGGGTCATACTCTCGATAGCATCCACGCCTGCCACATCGCGAACCAGCCCCACGAAACAGACCACAGCGCCCATTCTAGCGGTGCCCTCAGAGAGCCGAGCAAGCTCTTCTCCTACGTCGAAATCTTCTTCCTGGACCCTGATGATGGTGGCGGTCATAGCATCAACCACCGGTGATGGGCGGGAACATGGCCACCTCGTCATCCGCTGCTAAGACGTGGTCAAGGGAGACGAATTCCTGGTTGACGGCGGCGCGCACGGCAGAGAGGTCGGCTAGAGCCTCGGCATGGCCGGGGCTACGCCCCTTCAGCCATTCCATCAGTGCCGCCACATCACCCACATTGGCAGGTGGGGAAAGCTCTTCCTGTGCACAGCCGATTTTAGTGCGTAGCCAGGCAAAATACAGTACTTTCATGATAAAACCTCACGGAATGGCAGGAAATCCACCATATCTCCCTCTGCCACACAGGACACTTCCTCGGCCAGTTCAACGAGACCGTCAGCTGCCACCATGGAGGACAGGATGCCCGAGCCTTGGCGTGGAAACTTTTCGGCTTGCAATACATCCCCTTGACCTTGCACTAACCGCACACGTAACCATTCCCGGCGTCCGGGCTTCTTCTTATGAGAAAAGGTGGAGCGGACCCGGAACAGGAGCGGCTTGAAATCCACAGCCCCTGACAGTTTGAAAATCGCCGGACGAGCAAAGCGCAGGAACGTGACCATTACCGCCACCGGGTTGCCGGGCAGGCCCATGAAAGGTGTGGTCCCTACCTGTCCTATGGCCAGCGGTCGCCCCGGTTTTATAGAAAGACGCCAGAAATAGAGACTTCCAAGCGCCTCCACTGCGGTGCGGATGTGGTCCTCTTCACCGGTAGAGACGCCGCCCGAGGTCAGAATGAGGCCGTGGTTCCCGGCGGCTTTGTCCAATGCCTCCCTGATAGCGGTTTCATCATCGGGAAGGATCCCTAGGTCCGTCGCTGTACAGCCAAGACCCTCAAGAAGGGCAAACAGGCTGTAGCGGTTCGCGTCAAAGATAGCGCCCTCGGGCAGTGTATTTCCGGGGTCCCGCACCTCGTCGCCGCTGGAAAACACTGCCACGGATAGGGGCTCATAGACAGAAATCGTGGTCAGGCCTAGGGAAGCCACTAACCCTATCTCTTGGGGACGCAAACGGTGGCCCTTTTCCATGACCACGTCACCAGGCCTCATGTCCTCGCCCTTTTTGCGTAGATTGGCGCCCCGGGCAATACCTGGGGGGATAGTCACTCGTCCGTCTTCCTCGCAGCAATCTTCCTGCATCAGTACCGTATCGTGGCCGGGAGCATTGAGCTTGCCGGGAACAGGAGCGCCGGTGAAGATGCGCAGAGCCTCGCCGCGGCGTGGTGGCCGACCTAGGGGATGCCCAGCAGTGATACGTGCTGCTACCGGTAGAGTGGTTTCTTCTCCTGTGTCGAGATCATCAAAATAGACGGCATAGCCATCTACTGCGGCGTTATCATGGGGTGGCACGAAATTCTGGGCCACCACGTCCTCAGCGAGGATACGACCATGGGCCCTGCGCAACGGCAACGTTTCGAGGGAAACCACCGGAGAAAGCCGTTCATCGAGGATGGCCAAGGCTTCGTCGGTGGGCATCAGTTCGCCGCCGAAGGCAAAGCAATCGTCTGAAAGTTGTGCCATGGATTAGCCTCCCTCCAACCCGCAGCGAACAAGAATAAACGACGCTAGCGCTGCCACGTCGCTGAGAGCGAATACAGGCAAACGCACCTTGGGCAGGTCCACGTCGCTAGCCACCGCCACAATATGGGGGTCCTCAGTGCAGATCAGCGGTTTGTCGTTGTCCCGGCGGTAGACTTCTACTTTGTCGTGGGGATAGGCCCTGAACCCCTCCACGAGCAATATATCCACCGGCGTCATACGCGCGATTAGGCCGTCGAGAGAAGTCTCCGGTTCACCGCGGTTTTCGTGGATGAGCGCCCAGCGCTGGGGCGACCCCACCAACACCTCAGTGGCACCGGATTCGCGGTGCACGTAGCTGTCCTTGCCAGGCTCGTCCACTTCCACAGAATGGTGGGTATGCTTGATGGTGGAGACCATGACGCCTCTTCCGATCAGTTCGGGGAGCAGTTTTGACAGCAGGGTAGTCTTGCCGCTACCGCTCCATCCCGCTAGACCAAAAACCTTCATGAATTGACCTCTCTCTCCCTAGAAAAAAATCGTTTAAGGAGATAAGGGTTGGTGCGGGAGGATTGTCAACCGTGGGAGCGCATGGTGTCGCTGCTACTCACGTGGACCTTGCTCTGGCTTTTCCTTTCCCTCGCTGCGATGCTCCCCCTCCTCAGCCAGCATACGGCGCAAGCCTGCTTGCATATAATCATAGCCCGTGATCAGGGTCAGCCCCGCCGCCAACCACACTCCGATGTCACCGATCAGCACCGCCGGGATCCAGTCGGGGCTGGCATCGCCAACGATGAGAAAACCCAGCGCGAACATCTGGATGGTGGTTTTCCACTTGGCAAGCCTGGAAACCGGCACCCCCACGTGAAGGTTGGCAAGGAATTCGCGCAGACCCGAGACTAGTATCTCGCGTATCAGGATTATCACTGCTGGTAACACTGTGAGTCCGGAGATGCGATCAAAAGCCACCAGCATCAGGATAACGGCGGCGATAAGGATTTTGTCGGCCACCGGATCCAAGAATTTCCCCAAAGCTGAATACTGGCCACGCACGCGAGCCAGATAGCCATCGAAGAAATCGGTGATCCCCGCCAGCGTGAAGAACCCAAGAGCAATCCACCGCGGAACGGCGCCATCAAGGAAGAACAGCCACACAAGGATGGGAATCACGGCGATACGCGACAGAGTTAGAAGGTTGGGCAGGGTGGTTATCATGCCGCGGGAGGGCCCGAAAACGGAGAAACAGCAGGACGTGCGTACATCTTATCTTCCATATCTTGATTTATCCATCGTCATGAAAGTGGTCGTAGATTTTTTTCGCTACCGTCCTACTGATCCCGGAAACAACCTCTAGATCTTTAAACCCGGCCCGCGCCACGTCCCGGGCGGAACCAAAATGTTGGAGAAGAGCCTTCTTACGCACCGCCCCCACACCCACAATCTCGTCCAACGTAGACCGTGATAGCGCCGCGGAGCGCTTTCTGCGATGAGATCCAATGGCAAAACGGTGGGCCTCATCACGAAGCCGTTGCAGGAAAAACAACACTGGATCACGGGATTTGAGGCCGAAGGGCTCGCCGCCGGGGAGAAAAAACCGTTCTCTTCCAGCGCAACGGTCTAGCCCCTTGGCAATGGCCACCACGGGGATACTGCCTAGCCCAAGATCGGCCATCACCTGACAGGTCACAGCAAGATGCCCGGCACCACCGTCAATCAGTAGCAAGTCGGGCCAGCCTTTCTTCTCCCGTGCCGGATCTTCTTTAAGGGCGCGAGTGAAGCGCCTGGTCAACACCTCACGCATCATAGTGTAGTCGTCACCTGGGGATATTAGTGAAGTCGTACCGGAAGTATCCTCCACCGTCCCGCTTTTTTTCATATCTACGCCCTTGATATTACCCCCCTTAATATTAAAGGTGCGATAGGCCTTTTTGTTAAGACCATCAGGCCCCGCCACCACCATAGCACCCACAGGCTTGGTACCTTGGATATGGCTATTATCGTAGACCTCAATGCGGTTTGGCGGTGCGTCGAGACCGAAAACCCGGGCTACTCTCTCCAGAAGCTGCCGCTGCGAAGCGCTTTCGGCCAAACGCCGCGAGAGCGCTTCCTCAGCATTGATCAGGGCATGTCCCATCAGCTTAAATTTTGCACCGCGGCGCGGTCGTGTCAGTACCACCTTGTGCCCAGCACGCAAGGTAAGTGCCTGTTCTATCAGTCTGTGATCGGCCACGTCATGGCTAAGAAGAATAGAGGGAGGCGCAATACGGGATTCGTAAAACTGGGTGATGAAAGGTCCCAGAATTTCCTCGGCCGCCAGATTGGCGTCATGGTAGGGGAAATAGGAACGGTTGCCATAATTGCGCCCACCACGGAAGAAAAACACCTGGATACAGCTCCGGCCACCAACTTGATGAATAGCGATAACTTCGGCGTCTCCTAGAACCGCCACGTTGATGTCTTGGTGCAACTGGACTTGAGACAGGGCACGGATACGGTCGCGATAGGCAGCCGCCATCTCATAATTCAATGCCTTGCTAGCTTTTTGCATGGAGACGGCCAGACGCTTCTGAACGTCCCGGCTACGACCGGAAAGAAAGTCCTTGGCCTGGGCCACCAGCTCGGCGTAGGCCCCGGCATCGATGCGGCCAACGCAGGGTGCTGAACAACGCTTGATCTGATAGAGCAAGCAGGGGCGGCTGCGGGCGGTGAACACGCTGTCGTCACAGTTCCGCAAGAGGAATACGCGTGCGAGAATGTTCAGCGTTTCATTGACTGCCCCGGCCGAGGCGAAGGGACCGAAATACTCCCCCTTACGGGAACGTGCACCGCGATGCTTGCAGATCTGCGGAAAATCATGGTCGCCGACGATGAAAATATAGGGGAAAGACTTGTCGTCACGCAGAAGCACGTTATAGCGCGGCGTAAGCCGTTTGATTAGGTTGCTCTCCAGAAGCAGCGCCTCCACCTCGGTATGGGTAGTGACAATCTCCATGGCCATGGTTTCGGCAACCATCCGTTGCAACCGCCGCGGAAGTTTCGCGAAATGGGTATAAGAAGCTACCCGCTTTGCTAGGTTTTTCGCCTTACCCACGTAGAGAACCTTGTCGCCGGCACCAATCATGCGATAGACGCCGGGCCTAGTAGGAAGGGTCTTCATGCAATTGCGAATCACCGCCAGCCCGGCAGCAGCGGGAGCCACCAACGTGGTCCTTTCTCCAGAGGCCTTGCCGGCAGCGCCCGGCTTTTGATCCTTGCCGCTCATAGATGCTCCGCTTCCGTAAACCTCATAAGTTATCCTCACAGCCACGGTACGCAGATGACAGAATCCGTTCACAAACATCCTGCCTGTCCCGTTGGGGACCCTTTACTTGTCCAGAAAGATGCACCCTTTGAGAGAGGCGTTGCCACCTTTCGAGAGCGGCAGGGTCAGGCCTACCACGCCCGTCTACGGGCCTGCGATAAGACTAACTTATTGATATGGCTTTGGAAGGAAGGAAGCAAAAAAATACTATCCACGAAATCTGTGGATAATTTTGTTGACAACTCATCTCTTTAGACGTTTACCCTTAGGTAGAGTGGGATTTTTACGTGAATGCTTATATTTTAGGCATTAAAGTTAACTCATTGATTATCATTGACAAATCAAAACTAAAGTAGCAACAGAATAGTATTCGAAAGTTTTTTGCTTTAATCCTCTTCACAAATTCACGGAGTTCACACGCGCTGTGCACAACTTCCCTGTTATGCTTAAAAATGCCATTAACATTTTGTTTATATGATCTTTTTAGAAATGTTATTTTTTGAATCGCCTTTTAGAGCCTGGCACAGTTTAGGTCCCGGAAATAACGGGGAAGAGTGTGTCGTCGCTCCGTAAAAAAGGACGTGCCCGTTTATTCTTCAGGTAGATAATCCCGGTCAAGCTGTGCCCAGCCCAAGTGCTGGCCGCCGTCCAACGCCACCATCTGTCCCGTCATGGCGGGAGCGGAAAGAAGAAAGCGCACGGCGGCGCAGATTTCTTCCGTGGGAGTACGGCGCTGCAAAGGCGTAGACTGCCACTGCCTGGTGAATTGAGCTTCTGTCTGGCGAGCACTGGCCATGGTGGGGCCGGGACCGATAGCGTTAACGCGAATCTTCGGCGCCAGGGCCATGGCCAAGGTCTGGGTCAAGATCCACAGCCCAGCCTTGCTCAGGGTATAGGTGGTGAAGAAGGGGGTAAGGTTCCATACCCTCTGGTCGATAATGTTGACTACGCAGCCGCTAGACTCCGCTGGCACCTGCGCGGCGAAGCCCTGTGTCAACACGAAGGGCGCGCGTAAGTTCACCTCTATATGGGTTTCCCAGCTTTCACGGGTGGCAGTCTCCGGTGTGTCTGCCTCAAATCGCGAAGCATTGTTAATGAGACAGCCCAGCGGCCCCAGTGCTTTCACCGCCCGAGGAACCAGTCCTGCCGCTTCGCCATATTCGGCAAGATCAGCGGCTAGGGCCACGGCGCGGCCTCCAGCCTTTGTGATCTTCGCCACCATTTCCTCAGCTTGCGACTTGGAACGGTTGTAGTGCACGGCGACCGCCCAGCCGTCGCGAGCCAAATCAAGGGCGATGGCGCGGCCTATGCGGTGCGCTGCACCCGTAACCAAGACGGCTCTGGGCGGTGTAGCGAAGTGGCATTCATCGAAGGGAGTTTCAGACATGGCGGAACGCAGACATTCTTAAGTAACACCTCAGGAATCTTTCTATTCTAGCGGAGAAAAAGGGAGAGCGAACAGTACGTTTGTGGCGGGTGTAACACTTTTTCCCTTCTCTAGCGCCCCCTTTTGTATTTGCTTTTTTTCTTCTTTCTTAGCCTCATACCGGCGCACCCCGATTGCGAGCGGCCGCGCACGCCATCCGCCTTGCATTCCGTAGCTAGCCCCAGATCACCGGCCTCGAGCTTCTTGATTTCGTCGCGCAGTCGCGCCGCCTCTTCGAATTCCAGCTCGGCCGCTGCGACCTTCATACGTTTTTCCAGCCCTTCCAGATGGGCCTTCAGGTTCGCGCCTACCAGATGATCGTCCCCACCTCCGCTTAAGCCCACCGTCACGTGGTCCCTTTCATATACGCTACCCAAGATGTCGACGATAGATTTCTTCACCGATTCCGGAGTAATCCCGTTTGCAGCGTTGTAGGCCCGCTGTTTTTCGCGGCGACGCGCCGTCTCGGCTAGTGCGTATTTCAAGGATTCCGTCACCGTATCGGCACAAAGAATAACTCGGCCTTCCACATTGCGGGCAGCACGGCCGATAGTTTGCACCAGCGAGGTCTTGGAACGCAGAAAGCCTTCCTTATCAGCATCGAGAATAGCCACCAACGCACATTCTGGAATATCCAGTCCCTCGCGCAGTAGGTTGATACCCACCAGCACGTCGAAAGCCCCCAATCGCAAATCGCGGATGATCTCGATGCGCTCCAGGGTCTCAATGTCGGAATGCATATAGCGCACGGCCACCCCGGCTTCGTGCAGATATTCCGTCAAATCCTCGGCCATGCGCTTAGTGAGCGTGGTTATCAGTACACGTTGGTTTTTAGCCGCCACCTCTCGGCATTCCACCAAAAGATCATCCACCTGGGTTTCCACCGGCCGTACAAGGCATACCGGATCAATGAGCCCCGTGGGCCGCACCAATTGCTCGACTATGACGCCATGGGTGCGTTCCAACTCCCACGGCCCTGGCGTGGCCGAGACAAACATGGTCTGTGGCCGCATATTGTCCCATTCCTCAAACTTCAGGGGCCGGTTGTCGAGGCATGATGGCAGGCGAAAACCGTATTCGGCCAGTGTCGTCTTGCGGCTGGCATCGCCGCGGTACATGCCGCCAAGCTGAGGCACAGCGACGTGGCTCTCGTCGACGATGAGCACGGCGTCCTCTGGCAGGTACTCGAACAAAGTGGGTGGCGGCTGGCCAGGCCTACGGCCGGTCAGATGACGGGAGTAGTTCTCGATACCGGCACAGCCTCCCGTAGCCTCAATCATTTCGAGATCGAAATTAGTGCGCTGTTCCAACCGTTCTGCCTCCAACAGCAGCCCCTTTTTGCGGAATTCCGCCAGACGTTCGGCCAGTTCCACGCGGATAGTCTTCGTTGCCTTCTGCAGCGTCGGTTTGGGCGTCACATGGTGGCTGTTGGGAAAGGCCTTGATAGCGTCCAGGATCTGGGTCTTCTCGCCCGTCAGCGGGTCGAAGGCGGTAAGCGCGTCGATCTCGTCACCAAACAGGGACAGCCGCCAGGCCAGATCTTCGAGATGGGCGGGAAAGATTTCCACACCGTCGCCGCACACCCGGAAGGTGCCGCGCTGAAAATCGGTATCGTTGCGACGGTACTGTAGTTCCACCAGTCGGCGCAGCAGGTCGTTGCGATTGATTTTCTGTCCCTTTTCCAGAGTCACGGTCATGGAGGAATAGGTCTCCACGTCACCGATGCCATATATGCACGATACGCTGGCGACGATCACCACGTCGCGACGCTCAAGCAGGGCGCGGGTAGCGGAATGGCGCATGCGATCAATCTGTTCGTTGACCGAAGATTCCTTCTCGATATAAACATCAGAGCGCGGCACATAGGCCTCAGGTTGGTAGTAATCGTAATAGGAGACAAAATATTCCACTGCGTTGCCGGGGAAGAACCCTTTCATCTCACCGTAAAGTTGAGCCGCTAGAGTCTTGTTGGGAGCCAGAATCAGGGTCGGGCGCGCGACATTGGCAATCACATGGGCCATGGTGAAAGTCTTGCCCGATCCGGTGACGCCCAGCAGAACCTGGTCGCGATCTCCTGCCTCCAGCCCGGTGGTAAGCGCTGCAATGGCCTGAGGCTGGTCGCCGGCAGGAGTAAACTCGGAGACAAGGACAAAGCCGTCCTCTGCATCCTTCGTACCCTGCCCGGAAGTTTTCTTTTTTGGTGCAGTGGTCATTGTTCTTTTATGCGCCAGCACACAATCAAATGCCAGCGCCACACCTCCTTACGCTTGCCTGCATGCCCCTCGCAGCGTAATTTCAGCCTTCTTATTTTGTGGAGCGCCTTTCATGACCATCATCGCCGAGTCCTTTTCCCGCATCAAACCATCGCCCACCATGGCCGTAACCCAGAAGGCCGCGGAACTGAAAGCCGCCGGATGCGACGTCATCGGGCTCGGTGCCGGCGAGCCCGACTTCGACACCCCCGACAACATCAAGGCCGCTGCCATCTCCGCCATCGAGGCGGGAGAGACAAAATACACCGCCGTAGCTGGCACCACGGCGCTGAGAGACGCCATCGTGGCAAAGTTCAAGCACGATAACGGACTCACCTACAGCACCAATCAGATCATCGTTGGTGCTGGCGGCAAACAGGTGCTCTATAACGCCCTCATGGCCTCCCTTAATCCAGGTGACGAGGTGATCATCCCTGCTCCCTACTGGGTTTCGTACCCGGACATGACGCTGCTCGCGGGTGGCACCCCGGTCGTCGTAGAATGCAGCGAGGAACATGGATTCAAACTCCAGGCCGCAGCCCTTGAGGCAGCCATCACCAACAAGACAAAATGGCTCATCCTCAACTCGCCCAGCAACCCCACCGGTGCAGCCTATACCCGCAATGACATGAAGGCCGTTACCGACGTACTTCTACGCCATCCCAATATCTGGATCATGAGCGATGACATGTACGAACACCTGGTCTATGACGGGTTCACCTTCGTCACCCCAGCCGAAGCTGAGCCAGGGCTTTACAACCGCACGCTCACTATAAACGGCGTCTCCAAGGCCTATGCCATGACCGGTTGGCGCATCGGCTACGCCGGCGGCCCAACGGAACTCATCAAAGCCATGTCCAAGGTTCAGTCTCAGAGTACGTCCAACCCCTGTTCGGTGAGCCAAGCAGCGGCAGTGGAAGCTCTGAATGGGCCCCAGGATTTCATTGCCAAGCGCAACGCCGTCTTTGCCCAGCGCCGCAACATGGTAGTAGGACTGTTGAACGATATCGAGGGACTTGCCTGCCTGACGCCGGAAGGGGCCTTTTATGTCTATCCCTCCTGTGCCAGCCTCATGGGCCGTAAGACTCCTGACGGCAAGGTCCTGAAAAGTGACAGCGATTTCGTCACCTATCTTCTGGAGGCCAAGGGCGTGGCCTGCGTCCAAGGCGAGGCCTTCGGCCTGTCGCCCTATTTCCGTATTTCCTACGCTACTTCCACCGAAGCCCTGAGCGAAGCCTGCACGCGCATCAAACGCGCCGTGGAAGCCCTACAATAGCGGCTTCGGACAATGCCTTCTTTGAGGCGTTCACCCCTTTCACCGACGGCACCTGAAACCTCCGCCCGTAGTCACCTTCTCCGTATTTTCCTTGCATCCCTCCAGTGAGGCTGGGAACATATCTCTCCAAGCAAGTTGCCTGGATCAAGGGCGCGGCTCGAAGTGGGTCCTGATATGGGGAGGAAACAGTGACAAAGCTCGCGGAACCGCGCTGCGCAGTATTGGTGGGGCCATATCTCAGTGGTAAAACCACGCTTCTTGAAAGCCTTCTTTCGATTACAGGAACCGTTAATCGTAAGGGCACGGTGAAAGAAGGCAATACGGTAGGCGATAGTTCGCTGGAGGCTCGTGGCCGACAGATGAGCACGGAACTGACCGTCGCCCCCGCCACTTATCTCGATGACCAGTGGACCTTTATAGATTGTCCCGGTTCAGTGGAATTTTTCCAGGATTCTCAGGATGCACTCAGCATCGCCGACATCGCTGTGGTGGTCGTGGAGCCGGAAACCGATCGTGCCATCATGCTGTCCCCGCTCCTGCGCTTCCTTGACTCTCGCAACATCCCCCACATGATTTTCATCAACAAGGTAGACACCGCAGACGCTAGCCCTTCCGATGTACTGGCGGCCTATCAGGCGGTCTCGGAACGACCACTGGTAATGCGCCAAGTGCCGATCCAGGACGAAGATACCATCAGGGGCTATGTAGACCTCATCAGCGACCGCGCTTACAACTACAAGAGCGGGTCGGCTTCCGACCTTGTGGAAATTCCCGTTGAATTACAGGAAATCGAGCAAAGTGCTCGTACGGAAATGCTGGAAACGCTGGCCGACTTCGACGACGATCTGCTGACCCAACTTATCGAGGACGTGGTGCCACCAAAGGAGGAAATTTACCAGTTCCTCAAGAAAGATATCGCCGATGACAAAGTGGTTCCGGTACTTTTCGGTTCGGCGGAAAATGACCAGGGAGTGCGGCGCCTCTTGAAGGCGTTGCGCCACGATGTGCCAGATCCCGTGGCCACTGCCGATCGGCTGGGAATCGAGGCCAAAGGCGAACCTCTAGCCTGGATTTTCAAGACTATTCACGCCCCCCATCTGGGCAAGCTCTCCTTAGCACGCATCCTTCGCGGCGCTATCAAGGACAATACCGCCCTAGGTAGCGCTCACCCCAGCGGAATGTTCCGCCTTACCGGCGAGAAACACGAAAAGTTGGGGGAAGCGAAGCTGGGCGAGATAGCGGCTATGGGACGGCTGGAGGCGGCTAAGACAGGTGACATACTCACATCCTCTGGCAAGGTTCCCGACGGCTTAGAATCCTTTCCAAAACCACTTTCCCCCATGTACAGCGCCGCCATCTCTACAGAAAAAAGCAGCGACGAGGTAAAACTCACCGAAGCGTTGGCCAAGATTAGAGAGGAAGACCCTTCGCTTTCATATGAACAAAACTTGGACACTCACGAACTGGTGCTGTGGGGCCAAGGTGAAATGCATCTTCAGATCGCCTCAGACAGGTTCAAGAACAAGTTCAACCTGTCTTCAGTGACTATGAAGAAGCCCCAGGTGCCCTACAGCGAGACTATCTCTAAGCCAGTCTCCCAGCATGCTAGATTCAAGCGTCAGACAGGGGGCCACGGACAGTTCGGCGACGTCCATGTGGACATCAAGCCTCTTCCCCGGGGGTCTGGCTTCAAGTTCGATAACACGGTGGTAGGCGGCCACGTGCCGCGTCAGTTCATCCCAGCGGTGGAAAACGGGGTCAAGGAATACTTGAAATCGGGTCCGCTGGGCTTCCCTGTAGTGGATCTCTCAGTGACACTAACCGATGGTCAGCACCATGCAGTAGACAGTTCTGAACAGGCCTTTAAACAAGCTGGGCGACTGGCCATGAGCGAAGGCCTACCTCAATGCAAGCCGGTGCTTCTGGAACCCATCTGCAAGGTGACCATCTCCCTGCCTACAGAGTTCACCTCCAAAGCGCAACGGGTAATCTCCGGCCGCCGTGGCCAGATTCTAGGCTTTGACGCCAAGTCTGGCTGGAAGAGCTGGGACGAGGTTTCCTCCCTTATGCCTCAGGCCGAGATGTATGACCTCATCATCGAGCTCCGCTCTCTCTCCTCTGGAGCAGGAAGCTATACCTTTGAATTCGACCACAAGCAGGAGCTGACGGGCCGCGATGCTGATCAGGTGATTTCCGCACGCGCCGAGGCCAAGAAGGCGTCCTGAAGATCCGGACAACGTGCCCACCGCCACGTTTTTCCACTCTCCCCCTAAAATCCCCCCGAAATCCGTCACAGACCCAATGATGGTGGTGCAACCCACAGAAGTCAGTCTTCCTGCTCGGCCAAGAATTTCTCTGCTTCCAAGGCGCTCATACAGCCCATGCCCGCCGCCGTCACCGCCTGGCGATAGACCTTGTCGGTGACATCGCCGGCGGCAAATACACCAGGAACGCTGGCGGCGGTGCTGTCGGGAGCGCTGATGATATAGTCTTCCTCGTCCATATCCAGCTTACCCTTGAAAATCTTGGTGGCGGGATCATGGCCAATAGCGATAAAGATTCCTTCCACGGACATGTCTGTAATCTCACCAGTCTTCACATTCTTGAGACGCGCCGCAGTCACGCCAAGGGGGTCATTCTGGCCCAGAATGTCGGTCAGTACGCTATTCCAAACCGTCTCGATTTTTGGATTTTTCAGTAAACGCTCTTGCAGGATCTTCTCGGCCCGCAATTCGTCGCGGCGGTGGACAAGCGTCACCTTCTCGGCATGGTTAGTAAGGTAGATGGCCTCTTCCACGGCAGTATCCCCACCGCCGATCACCGCCACCTTCTTACCGCGGTAGAAAAACCCATCACAGGTGGCGCAAGCAGAAACGCCGAACCCCATGAATTTCTTCTCCGCCGGCAGACCGAGCCAGCGGGCGCGGGCGCCGGTGGAGATAATCAGGGTCTCGGCGGTATAGGTGTCTCCGGAATCACCGCTACAAACAAAAGGCCTTTTCGAGAGATCCACCTCGACGATGATGTCGGAAATCCGCCGCGTGCCCACCTTTTCCGCCTGGGCCTGCATCTGCTCCATCAGCCACGGCCCCTGGATCACGTCGGCGAAGCCGGGATAGTTCTCCACGTCGGTGGTGATGGTGAGTTGTCCGCCGGGCTGGAGACCGGCCACCATCAGCGGATCCAGATTGGCGCGTGCGGCGTAGATGGCCGCAGTGCAACCCGCAGGGCCGGAACCGAGGATCAGAACCCTAGTGTGGTGCGTGTTCACCATTCAGGAAGGCCCCTAGAATCCAAACATGTGGTCGAAACAAAAGGCAGCGCCATCATTGACAAGGCCGTGATAGCCGAACAAACGGCAGGTCACGTCACGAACAAGCACATAGGCGTTATCGCCGGCCTCAGCGCGTTCATTATCGTCGAACATATCGCTATAGCGCCAGTGCAGGGAGCCGCTGCAAGGGATGTTGACGACGCGCGTGGCCACTTCCTCGCCGTGAGCGTTGTGGAGAGTAAGCTGGGTATCGGAGGTTTCGTGCCAAGGTGTGGAAGCGGGATAGATGAGGTGGCACATTGTATCGGTGGTACCCGATCCCAGGCGTAGGAAGATACGGGTGGAAAGCCCCGGCGGCTGTGCAATATAGGATTGGGGCTCATTCTTGTAGACCAGTGCCGTATTGTAGATGTGGGCACCGAAGGAGGTCTCGGCTACGTGGCCGCTCTGGCGCTGTTCGTAGCGACAGAAACCGTGCAGCCAGCCATCAGCCTCACCACCATTTCGGAAATCATAAATGAATTCCACATGACCGTAACCGCTGGGAAGGCCGTCTTTGGTCTCGGCTATCCAGGCGTCCACGTCCAAAGGCTGGCTTTCACGGCGTGGGATGCAGCCCAGAAAACGGCGGTCCATTTCATCGCCGGTGCCGTCGACGAGGATAGCGCTCAGAGGCAGGTCCCGCTGGCAGGTGGCCATAGGCGTGGGCAGCGCCGTTGTAGTGAATTCCGCCACCGGCAGTACCGGCAGCGGCATGATATAGCCTTTGCCCATAGTGTCGGCCAGTTCCGGGATGCGAGGATCGCACTCCAGATCGGTGCGTTCCACATTGGCGTGGGCGATGCGGTGGCGGCCGTCCTCTTTGACCACTTCGTAGCGGGGGCGCACGAAATAGCGCCCTGCTTGAATCTCGATCTGGATGGGCCAGCTTACTTCCGGCAGCAACGTGCTCACGTCCAGGGCATGGGTGCCAAAGGGGGGGATGGTCTCTTCGAGCCAGTGCACATCCTGAGAGCCCACGGTGTTAAGCCCGATCCCGTGCTCGGGAATAGGCACGGGATGGCTGTTCTGAATCCACAGAATCACTTTCTCGCCAGCGTCCGGCGCTGGTATCCCTGCGTACAGATCAGCGGGCCAAGCATTGGCGTCATGGGAACAGGACATAACTTTGTCGTCGTCACCATAGATATCAAGTGCGTACTTGACGATGTCATGGCCAGCGATGCACACCGCGTGCATGAACAGTGTGCCGGCGAAGTCCCCGAGGCTGAAGCGATCCCGCAACTCGGCGCTGTCGATGACATAGGTGCCACCGGCATGGAGCAACTCCTCGCGCCATTTGGCTAGAATCTTGCCCTCTCCGTCAAATAGACACAGCCACAGCGCCGGGTCCTTTGCCCCATAGCCGCTCCAGTAATTGGTGGAAGAGACACGGGTGTGATTGCCGCCGCCATCACGCAGAAAAGCAAAATTGGTGGCAAAGTTGATGGGCGCCAGGTAATTGCGAGTATTAGTGAGCATGTCATCGGGAAGACGGGCATCGTCAAAGCTGACGATCTCCGTGCCTTCTGGTATCATATGGCGGATATTGTCGACTAGCCGACCAGCGTCAAAGGCCGCCACAAGAACCGTCTTACAGCCACTCTGTCCGATTCCTGAGATCGGGCGCGTGGTCTGGCCCAAGCGCTTGGCGCCAATCTCCTCCACATTCTGCACGAAAATACCGGCCAGATCACAGGCTTCTAGGTTGTAGAAATTGCTGAAATCTCCGGCCTCGCCCAGGGGGTCATAGACGGCTACAGACCCTTTTCTCGCGATCTCCGCCACCAACGCACGGGCTTTAACGGCGGCCAGCGGATGGCCCAACGCCTTGAACAAGGTGTTGCCGCCGAAATTATTTCCCGGCCGCCAGTTACGGTTGGTGAAGGTATCAATATTGAGGCTCATTTTACGGGCTCATAGCGGTCAGCAAACACTCTTGCGCCACGTGGTGCAACTATGGATATAGGGAGTTTATAGCCGATTTCACACGTGGTGCACGCACGCTTTTCCTCCTCGGTTCAAAAAATACAGATGCCCCCGACCCCTTATTCTCGGCCATTATTTCCCATGCACAAGAAAGGCACCGCGTATGGCGGCGGCGGCGGCGGACATGTCTTCGAGCGGTGGCGGCGTCCATTTTTCGTAGCGGCCCGTAAACGCGCGTATATAGCCGTCTTTCTCCATGGCTTGGTGAAAACGGCAGAAGCGCTTCGATCCTCCGGGAAAATACGCCACCAAAACCGGCTTCGCGGTGGCGCAGGCCTCACTCACCATGGAGACGGAATCACAGGTAACCACGAGAAGATCAGAGAGCCCGAGGATGCCGTAATAGGGGTTTTTGCCGGAGTCCTTTTCCTGTTCATCCCAGATCACCGTGGGCACACCCTTCAGCTTTTCTCGCAGCACCGCCATGCAGGCCACATCCGTGCGCCGGGAACCCGTCACCGCGAGACCGGCTCCGCTTTCTTCGTATAGCTTCCGCAGCTTATCTCCCAGACCCGCCATTTCCCGTTTCCCAAAACGATAGCGCCGGCTGAAACCGCCTACCAAAACCCCCACCAACGGCCGCGGTAGATGGGCATAGAGAGGTGCAAAGGTTTCCGCATCTTGGATCAATCTCTGCGGCGTCACCCGGTGTATGGCGCCACGGGTCACATGGACATTGGGGCCGGTGAACCTGTCATGTTTTGGTGCCACGATCATGTTAAAGGCGCTTGCCGGAACGGTAGGATGCTGGATGTGCACTCTAAAAGTCTTGCCGCCGCTCTTGCGACCTATGGCCAGGGAGAGAGGCACGCTGCGCCGCCCGATAGTAATCAGAATATCCGGCCAAAGAGGAGTGAGTGCATCGCTCCCCTTTGCTGCCGCGTGAAATGGGAATGGCCACACACATGCGGGCAGAAAGGTCCAGGGAAAGCGGGCGGACACTCGCTTAACTTCGGGTGTGAACCCCATGGCTTCGGCCAGGCCGATCCCTTGGTTTTCCATCCCCGCATAGCCTTCACTCAGGACCCAGCAGGTGTAGGAAGACATATCTCGTTGTGATGAATCGTCTTTAAATTGGTTGCCAGACACAGCCTAAGCGAACTTGACGGAAATGATCTCGTAGGATTTAGCTCCACCAGGCGTGGTCACTTCCACCGAATCACCCTTTGTCTTGCCGAGCAGGGCAATGGCCAGTGGCGAGGTAATAGAAAGAAGCCCACTGTTGATATCGGATTCATCAGTGCCTACGATTTTATAGGTACTTCTCTCGTCGGCATCCTCATCAGCTAGCACCACGGTGGCACCGAATTTCACGCTCTTACCCGAAAGGGTACTAACGTCGATCACCTGGGCACGGCTGATTTTATCTTCGAGTTCGGCGACGCGGCCCTCGATAAAACTCTGGCGCTCCCGGGCGGCTTGGTATTCGGCGTTCTCAGACAGGTCACCGTGCTCGCGCGCAGCGGCGATGGACTGGATCACCTCAGGGCGTTCCACAGATCTTAACTTTTCCAACTCTGATTTCAGAGATTCGAAACCAGAAATTGTCATAGGAAACCTAGAATTGACGGTCACTGTGCTGTCCAAATTGTTGTTAAATGGGGGATGCTTCCGACCAGGCGTGACTATTTTCGGCCCAATCGGCGGTGGCGTCAAACACTCAGTTTAGGAACTGTAAATCAGAAGTATCAGCTAGGGAAATACGCCTGAAGCGAGGTTACGTCAAGTTCCCCATGCTTCAGAGCGGCAATGGCCTCCGCCGCAGCAAGTGCGCCTGCCAAAGTAGTAAAATAGGGAATATTATGGATTAGTGCAGTGCGCCGCAGAGAAAAACTGTCAGCAATGGCGGCGGCTCCCTCTGTGGTGTTGATGACCATCTGTACCTCATTGTTCTCGAGGGCATCAACAATATGGGGCGGGCCTTCCAATACTTTGTTAATGACGTCGGTTTCCACACCTTCGCCGTTGAGATATTCCATCGTGCCGCGGGTGGCCACAAGATCGAAGCCCATCTTCGCCAATTTGCGCCCCAGCGCCACTAAAGCCAGCTTGTCGTGGTCGCGCACCGAGAGAAAGGCGGTGCCGGAAACCGGTAGGCTAGTGCCACCGCCAAGCTGGGATTTAGCGAAGGCACGGCCGAAGTCTGTGTCCAGACCCATAACTTCTCCAGTAGACCGCATTTCGGGGCCAAGGATGATATCGACGCCGGGAAAGCGGGCGAAGGGGAACACCGCCTCTTTCACCGCCACATGGGTGATTGCCGGGGGCGACAGGTCGAAATCGGCCAGCTTTTCCCCGGCCATGACGCGGGCGGCGATCTTGGTGATAGGCACGCCGGTGGCCTTGGCCACGAATGGCACGGTGCGGCTGGCCCGGGGATTGACCTCGATCAGGTAAATTTCTCCGTCCTTGACCGCGAACTGTACGTTCATCAGCCCAACCACGCCCAGCGCCCCGGCCAAGGAGCGGGTCTGACGCTCGAGCTCGGCCACCACATCCGCATTCAGAGAATAAGGCGGCAGCGAACAGGCAGAATCTCCCGAATGCACGCCCGCCTCCTCGATATGCTCCATGATCCCGGCTACATACACGTTCCAGCCGTCGGCCACGGCGTCCACGTCCACTTCGGTGGCGTCTTGAAGGAAGGAATCGATGAGCACCGGGATGGTGCCGGAAACCCGCATCGCCTCGCTCATATATCTGCTCAGCCCGGCATCGTCATGGACGATCTCCATGGCCCGCCCACCCAGCACATAGGAAGGCCGGATGACCACGGGAAAGCCGATCTCGGCGGCAATGGCTTGCGCTTCCCCGCGGCTGGCGGCGATGCCGTTGGCAGGCTGTTTAAGGCCCAGATCAGCCACTAGTTTTTTGAAACGCTCGCGGTCCTCGGCCAGATCGATGGCGTCGGGCGAGGTGCCGAGAATGGGAATCTGCGCCGCCTCCAGGGCGCGCGCCAACTTCAGCGGCGTCTGCCCGCCAAGCTGGACGATGACACCACGAAAATCGCCTTTCGCGCGCTCCACCCGCACCAGCTCGATCACGTCTTCGGCCGTCAGCGGCTCGAAATAGAGGCGGTCGGAGGTGTCGTAATCGGTGGATACGGTCTCGGGGTTGCAATTAACCATGATGGTCTCGTAGCCGGCCTCAGACAGCGCATAGGCGGCATGGACACAGCAATAGTCAAACTCGATGCCCTGGCCGATACGGTTGGGACCGCCACCCAGGATCACCACCTTGGGCGCCTCGCTGGGATCGGCCTCGCACTCGCCCGCGCCACCACCCGTCTCCTCGTAGGTAGCGTACATATAAGGCGTCTGCGAGGGGAACTCGGCGGCGCAGGTGTCGATGCGCTTGAACACGGGATGGACGCTTAAATTCCGGCGGTGTTCGGAAATTTGAGTCTCCGTTTGCCCTGTCAACTCAGCCAGCCGGGCGTCGGAGAATCCCTGCCCCTTGAGCCGGGCTAGCGCCTCAACATCTTGCGGCAGGCCGTCCCGCTCCAGTTCCACCTCCACCGCCACCAGGTCGGCAATCTGGCGCAGAAACCAAGGCTCGAAGAGACAGGCTTCGCCTACCTCCGCTACGGAAAGCCCGCGGCGCAAGGCCTCGGCTATTACCAGCAGGCGGTCCGGGGTGGGCCGCGCTAGGGCCGTCTTGATGGCCTTCTTACCGCCTTTACCATCGGCGCCGGGAATTTCCACCCGGTTGAGGCCAGTGAGTCCGGTTTCCATGGAGCGCAAGGCCTTTTGCAGGGATTCTTGGAAGCTGCGACCGATGGACATGGCCTCACCCACAGATTTCATGGAGGTGGTAAGCAACGGTTCGGTGCCGGGAAACTTCTCGAAGGTGAAGCGCGGGATCTTGGTCACCACGTAGTCGATGCTGGGCTCGAAAGAAGCCGGCGTGACCCCGGTGATGTCGTTCATCAGTTCGTCCAGGGTGTAGCCCACGGCCAGCTTGGCCGCCACCTTGGCGATGGGGAAGCCGGTAGCCTTGGAGGCCAGCGCCGAGGAGCGCGAAACCCGGGGATTCATTTCGATAATGACCATGCGGCCGTCTTCCGGATTAACGGCAAACTGCACGTTTGAGCCGCCGGTATCCACGCCGATCTCACGCAGCACCGCAATAGAGGCATCACGCATGATCTGGTATTCCTTGTCAGTCAACGTCAGCGCCGGGGCCACGGTGATGGAATCGCCCGTATGCACGCCCATGGGGTCTACGTTCTCGATGGAACAGACGATAATGCAGTTATCGGCGTGGTCGCGTACCACCTCCATTTCGTATTCCTTCCAGCCGACGATAGATTCCTCAACCAACACTTCAGCAGTGGGCGAAGCGTCGAAGCCACCTACGACGATGGCCTCGAAATCCTCACGGTTATGGGCGATACCACCACCAGTGCCACCTAAGGTAAAAGAGGGTCGGATAATAAGGGGTAGGCCGATTTCCTCCAGCGCGGTACGCGCATCGTCCATATTGTGGGCAAGGGAGCTCTTAGGGCTTTCCAAACCTATCTTATCCATAGCCTGGCGGAACTTTTCACGGTCCTCAGCCTTGTCTATGGCCTCACGGTTGGCGCCAATCATCTCCACGCCGTGCCTCTCGAGCTCGCCCATCTTGGCCAGAGTAAGCGAGGTGTTGAGCCCAGTCTGTCCGCCCATGGTAGGCAGGATAGCGTCTGGTTTCTCACGGGTGATGATGCGCGCTACCATCTCCGGGGTTACCGGTTCGATATAGGTTGCGTCGGCCATTTCCGGGTCGGTCATAATGGTGGCGGGGTTTGAGTTCACCAGGATGACGCGGTAGCCTTCTTCCTTGAGGGCTTTGCAGGCTTGGGCCCCAGAATAGTCGAACTCGCAAGCCTGGCCGATAATGATGGGCCCCGCTCCAATAATGAGGATAGAGGATATGTCGGTGCGTTTGGGCATCAGACTTTCATCATCGCGATGAAGCGTTTGAACAGGTAATGGGCGTCGTGGGGGCCAGGCGAGGCTTCGGGATGGTACTGCACCGAAAAAACCGGCTTATCTTCCACCATCAGGCCCTCCAGAGAGCCATCGAAGAGCGACATGTGGGTGGCGGTCACGCCCTCCGGTAGAGTGTCAGCGTCTACCACGAAACCATGATTTTGGCTGGTGATCTCCACCTTGCCGGTCTCCAGATCTTTCACAGGATGGTTGGCACCACGATGGCCGTGGTGCATCTTCCGCGTTTCCGCGCCTAGGGCCAAGGCCAGCATCTGGTGACCCAGACAGATGCCAAATATGGACAGACCGCTGGCGACGAGCTCCCTGATCACCGGTACCGCGTACTGCCCGGTAGCCGCGGGGTCGCCGGGACCGTTGGAGAGAAAGATGCCGTCGGGTTTATAGGCCAGAATATCCGCCGCGGCGGTGGAAGCCGTAACCACGCTGACCCGGCAGCCGAGATCGGCGAGACAGCGCAGGATATTGTGTTTGGCCCCGAAATCCATGGCCACCACATGGCGTTTTGGGTTCGTCATTTGGCCGTGGCCGTGCCCCAGCGCCCAGCGCGTCTGGTCCCATTCAAAGGGGCCCTCGCAGGTGACCTCGCGGGCGAGGTCGAGACCTTCCATGGAGGGTGCGGATGCGGCCCGGTCGCGCAAGGCGTCGAGGTCGAATTTTCCATCCGGGTCATGGGCCACCACGCCGTTCACTGCGCCCTGTTGGCGCAGGCGGCGGGTCAATTTACGGGTATCGATCCCGGTCACGGCGATCAGCTTTTGCGCCTTCAGCCATTGATCCAAGCCGCCGCTGGCGCGGAAATTGGCGGCCTCGGTGATGGAAGCGCGCAGTACCAGCCCGCGGGCGGCGGGAACGAAGCTCTCCATGTCCTCATCGTTGGCACCGGGATTGCCGATATGGGGAAAGGTGAAACAAATGATCTGTCCGGCATAGGAGGGATCGGTGAGGATTTCCTGATAGCCGGTCATAGCAGTGTTGAAACAGAGCTCGCCCTCGGCAATCCCGGACGCGCCAGCGCCATGGCCGAGAAATACACCGCCATCGGCCAGCACCAGCACCGCTGTGGCCGCAGATGGTATTTCATCCGATTTCCCGGATGGCTTGCCCGGTTTCTTTTTTGATTTCTGGGGTGGCGGCGGCATCCGTGATGACTCCCTCCCCTTACGCGCGCTCGCGCGCCGTGGGGCAGGCCTCGTGGGAGGTGGCGTCATGGGCGGCGAATCCTATGAAAGGTGCCTCGCCTCATCTGGCAGCAGCAAAATTGCGCGATTGATAGGCAAATACTGTGCCGTCGTCAAGGGGGAACTTGATTAAAAAGAAATTTATTTTCAATAGGTTATCAAAAAAATCTAGTTTGCACTCATGGGTGAGTTGCTGTAGGGTCATCGTTTGTCCTGAAATTTATCATTTACGACTCCTGCCATGTTGCGTACGCGCCTCAGTGACGAGCTGAAGTTGGCCGTCAAGGATAAGGATGATTACCGCAAAGCGACCCTGAGGCTGATCCTGGCAGCGCTCAAGGACCGTGACATTGCCGCCAAGTCCAAGGGTTGTCTGGAAGGCATCAATGATGATGAAATTATTGAGATGCTCCAGACTATGGTCAAGCAGCGGATAGAAAGTGCTGAGCTCTACCACAAGGGTGGGCGCATGGACCTGGCGCAGCGGGAATCCAGGGAAACCGACGTTATTCGCAGCTTCCTTCCCGAACCACTCACCCAAGAAGAGACAGAGACGGCGGTCCAACGGGTGATCGCCGATACCGACGCCAGTGGGCCAAAGGACATGGGACGGATTATGGCAGCCCTACGCGAGCAATACGCAGGCCGCATGGATTTCAAGGTGGCAAGCAACACCGTAAAAGCCCATCTAGGCCAGGCCCCTGTGGCAGCTGACGGCTAGAGACAGAGACAAGAGGATAATTATACGTGGGTTTTCCCCCCGAATTTCTCGGTGAACTACGCAATCGCATCCCACTGGCCGACGTGATTGGGCGCCGCGTAAAACTCACCCGGCGCGGGCGCGAGTATCTAGGCCCATGCCCCTTCCACAATGAAAAAACGCCGTCTTTCACGGTCAACGAGGAAAAGGGCTTCTATCACTGTTTCGGCTGCGGGGCTCATGGCGATGTGATTGAATTCGTCATGCGTTCGGACAACCTACCCTTCCCTGAGGCGGTGGAACGCCTGGCCGAGGATATCGGTTTGGCGGTACCGGAATCCTCGCCCCAGGATCGCGCTAGAGAAAAGGAACGTCATTCTCTGCTGGAAGTGGTGGAGACTGCGGCGCTGTGGTTTACCAAACAACTTATGGGGGCACGCGGCGGAGAGGCGCGCGCCTACTTGCACGGTCGCGGCCTCGACGAAGCTACCCTTTCCGCCTTCCGGCTCGGGCTCGCCCTAGACACTCGCACTTCTCTGAAACAGGCGCTTACGGCAAAAGGTATTTCTGAGAAACTGCTGATAAGTGCTGGGCTTATCATCACCCCCGAGGACAGACGTGAATCCTATGACCGCTTCCGCAACCGCATCATCTTTCCCATCACCGACCGCCGCGGCCGGGTCATCGCTTTCGGTGGCCGTGCTATGGCCAAGGCCATTCCTACCTCCGACAGTGGAGCACATAAGATCGCCAAATACCTTAATTCGCCCGAGACCCCCCTCTTCCACAAGGGCCGCATGCTTTACGGCATGGCACAGGCCCTACCAGCCATGCGCGAGAAGCGCCAAGCCCTCGTCACCGAGGGCTATATGGACGTGATTACTTTGCACCGCGCCGGGCTCTCTCACGCCGTGGCACCACTGGGCACAGCATTGACGGAGGACCAGATGCGTCTCTTGTGGCAGGTGGTGGACGAACCAGTCCTGTGCTTCGACGGGGACGCGATGGGTGGACGGGCAGCAGCGCGGGCGGCTGAGCGGGCCCTGCCCCTACTCACACCCGGGAAGTCCCTGAGGTTTGCCATCCTCCCCGCCGAAGAAGACCCTGACAGCCTCATTCAACACGGCGGTCGAAATGCTATGGAAAAGGTTATCGCGGACGCAAAGCCCCTCTCCCACGTGATCTGGGAGATGGAAGCCTCTTTGCAATCAGCGGACACGCCGGAACGCCGCGCTAGCCTCGAATCTCGGCTCATGGCGCAGGTACGAACCATTGCCGACCGCACAGTCCAGAGCCATTACGCTCGAGATGTCAAGGATCGCCTGTGGCAGGCCTTCCGCGGTACCCGCCCGCACGGAGTGCCAAAGGCAACGCCCTATCTCCGTCCTCTGTCCCTCTACCCCCAGGTAGGTCAGGAAGGCGCGGGCACGGACGAACGTACCAATCCCCAGGTGGAACGAGAGAAGGTCCTTCTTGCCCTAGTGATTGCCCATCCTCAAATGCTCGATGAGGTGGCCGAACAGCTAGGCAGCATGGCCCTCACCGCCACCGGGCTCGAAGCCCTGCGCCAGGAGATTCTTCTGCTTGCGGAGCGTGAAGAGCTTGACAAGGCGACCGTTGAAAGCCACCTCTTGGAGTGTGGATTTAGGGATACTCTCAAGGCCCTGTTGGATATGGAGAACATCGCCTCCTACCTGCACACAGATGCTGCGGAAGGTAAGGCACGCACCATGTGGAACCATACTCTGAACTTGCACCAGCTTCCGGAAATCGAGGCACAGCTGAAGGAGGCGGAACAGGCAGAAGACTGGGAACGGTTTTCCAACCTTAAGAACCGGATTTTTGCAATCAGAACGGAAGCCATCGAGGATGACCTTTCCAAAATGGTGCCGAGGCGTGTATAGAGCCCCCGCCGGACATTCCTAGAACTTTCCGGAGCGGGTCGGTGCTCCGGATTTCCTTTGTCTGGATATCTTTGTAAGGACAAGAGGTGGACGTTAATGGCGACCAAGACGGCAAGCTCAGCGGAAGCAACCGAAACTACGGACGAGCAGACTGACGGTCCTCTCATGGACAGGGTGGCCGCCATGGTCAAGAAGATGGTGGCCAAGGGGAAGGAGCGTGGCTACGTCACCTACGATGAAGTCAACGGTGCCTTGCCATCGGAACAAGTCTCCTCCGAACAGATCGAAGACACCATGACCATGCTCTCCGAGATGGGCATCAACGTTATCGAGAATGAAGAGGCTGAGGAGACCCTCGGTGAAGAGACCAAGCAAAAGAAAAAAAAGAAAACCCGAGCCGGCAGCTATGATGACGAGGACTTGGGCCGCACCGACGATCCGGTGCGCATGTACCTGCGCGAAATGGGCAGCGTCGAGCTGTTGTCACGCAAAGGCGAAATCGCCATCGCCAAGCGTATCGAGGCTGGGCGTGAAAAGATGATCGGCGCCATCTGTGAAAACCCACTTACCATCCGCGCTATCGTCCACTGGCACGACGCTCTGGTTGAGGACCGCATGCTGCTGCGTGATATTATCGACTTGGATGCTACCTACGGCCGTCCGGAAAGTGCCGGATCCACAGCCAACGAAGGGAATGAGGAAGACAGGGCCGGAGAGGCCGTCTCGGACAGCAACCAGGAAACCGTACCCTTCGAAAAAGATGAAGATAAAAAAAGGGACCTCCGCAAAGATGGCGACAGCGAGGGTAAGAAACCAGGTGACGGCGCAAACAGCGATGAGGCGGATGATGATAGCGACAACACCATGTCGCTGGCTGTCCTGGAACAGACCCTGATGCCAGAGGTGATCGAGAACTTCGAAAAGATCGCCGCTGATTACAAGAAAATGCACCGGCTTCAGGACCAGCGTATTGCCGCCCAGAGTAAGGGAAAGTCGCTGAGCAAGTCCCAAGAAACCAGTTACAAAAATATCAAAAGTGGGCTCATCGAGCTGATGGAAAAGGTGCATCTCAATAATTCTCGCATCGAACAGCTGGTGGACCAACTCCACGGCATGAACCGTCGCCTTGTGGGCCTCGAAGGTAAGCTGCTGCGCCTAGCCCTAGACAGCGGTATCAAGCGTAATGACTTCCTAGAAAACTATCTCGGGCACGAGGTGGACCC
>JASLYJ010000040.1 GCA_030739855.1 Alphaproteobacteria bacterium
GGATGACATCAGCAGAGTGCTCGGGTATAGAAAGGCAGCTTTCCTCGGCAGAGAGAAACTCCTCGGAAGACCAGATTATCTTTGGATTGGCTACATATAGGGGGTTGGGCGTTTCTTCCCCCATGGAAAGATCAATCGCCATGACCCGTCTTGCCACGCCCACTTGGGGCGCGGCCAAGCCGACACCATTATAGGCGGCGCATATGGTCTCAAAAAGGTCGTCCATAAGTCGGCGCACTTCGTCGTCCACCTTCTCGACGGAGGTGGATTGTACTTTCAGGAGCGGGTCAGGCGCGGTGATGATGTCCAGCTTGGCCATAAAAAATGCCGTTATTAAACAGGATCCACATATTCTAGTTATGCTGCAGCTTTCTTACCGTCAAGCCCTTCACCAGGAATGGAACCGGGGAACCTCCTGAGAAACCTGACGATTCAGCCTAAGTGACGCCATAGCCCGTAGCGGTTTAAGGACCAGAGAGGACAGCATCCCAACATCCGTTTATGGGGCAGAACGTGGCCGTGGAAATTGTCGAGAATGCCCACTTTTCCCCCGAGATTTACGGCAAGCACGGTTTGCGTCCGTCTTTCCGGGCGAGGACGTCGTGTGGGTGGCAGGTCGAGCAGGATGAGCCGCAAGTCATGGTGGGCAAGGCCGAAACGGCGCAGCAGTATATATTTCGCCACCGCAAAGTCCCGGCAATCACCCTCGCCGTGGAAGAGCGCGCGCGGCGGACGCCAAGGCGTGGTAAACGTCTCGCTCCGTGCGCCAGGCTGGTAGCGGCAGCCATTTACATATTCCTGGACGGTACGAAGAAGACCCGCAACCCTGGTCTCCCCGGGTTCCAAGAAGTGGCGGGGCGAAATATCCAGCGCCGTCATATTGGCGGCCACGGCGGAGCTTGGCATCACCCATTTTTCGCGGCTATTGAAAAGGGCTGGAAAGGGAGCGGTAAGAGCCTGGGCCGGGATAACTCTTGAAGACATCGCTGCCACTGCCATGAACGCGCCGCTGCGTAGCAAAAAAGAACGGCGCGAGATATCGGAGATTGAGGTATCAGAAATTACAGTGGAGGGGAAATACGCAGTCATTGTCCTTGTGGCATAAAGTTTAGGTAACTTCCCTTCACCAGCCATAATATAATGCCCGCTTGCAAGTAATTGTGGTGGTTTTTTCAAAGGAAGAATAGGTGGGTACAACTCAGGTCATTTTGCTATTTGCCGCGTTCACGCTGGTGGTGGTGCTGGCAATCTATCTGATCATGCGGCGCGGAAGAAGTGCCGAGAAAACTAATTTAGCAAAGCTGGTCACCGCCCAGGCCGAGCTTGTCGGGCGTCTCGGCCAGTTGGCTGACACTCAAGATATGGCGCAGAAGCGTCTGGATGAACGGCTTGCCGACGTGAGCCGGAGGGTGGGCGAGAGCCTGGAGAAAACCTCCCAGAAGGCCCAAACCAGCATGACCGAACTCAGGGAGCGCATGGCTGTCATCGACCGCGCCCAGAAAAACATTACCGAGCTTTCAAACCAGATGGTGGGGCTTCAGGATATTCTCGCCAACAAACAACAGCGTGGTTTCTTCGGTGAAATCCGCCTTAACGACCTGGTAAAAGACGTGCTGCCATCCTCGGCCTACGATATTCAGGCGACGCTTTCCAACGGCAAGAGAGTGGATTGCCTGATCAAGCTCCCCAACCCACCGGGGGCCATCTCCATAGACGCCAAGTTTCCTCTAGAGAGCTACCACACCCTGCGTGGAGCCGGAGATGACGCCACGCGTAAGAAATCAGCACAGCGCTTCGGCGCCGATGTGATGAAACATGTGCGCGACATCTCCGAAAAATACATCCTACCCGGTGAAACCGCCGAAACGGCGCTCATGTTCCTGCCCAGCGAAGCCGTCTACGCAGAAATTGCGGAGGGGCTTTTCCCCGATATCGTGGAAAAGGCCTTCCGCGAGCGAGTGGTCATCGTCTCGCCCTCCACCCTGTGGGCGACCCTAAATACGGTGCGAGCGGTTCTAAAAGACGTAGAAATGCGTGAACATGCAGGGGCCATCCAGAGGGAGGTTCAAATCCTGATGGGGGATATCACCCGCCTCGATGATCGGGTCAGCAACCTTCAAAAGCATTTCGGCCTGGCGGAAAAAGACATCTGTGAAATCCAGACTTCCTCGGGAAAAATCACCCGCCACGGGGAACGCATCACTTCCGTAGAGTTCTCCGAGGACAGCAAGCCCGCCCTGCTGCCGCCCAAACCAAGCGACTGACTCTCCACAGCCGTGATCGGAACAACCTTACAAGAAGACCCGCTCTAGGCAGGCGAGCGCGCCTTTAACGCCGCGGTCAGGGTTCCATCGTCAAGGTAATCCAGCTCCCCACCCATGGGCAGGCCATGGGCAAGCTTTGTAGTCCCTACCCCGCACGGGACTAGGCGGTCGGCCACGTAATGAGCCGTGGTTTGGCCGTCCACCGTGGCGTTTGTGGCAAGGATAACCTCCGTCACCCTGGAGTTGGACGCCCGCTCCACCAGCTTGGCAATTTTGAGTTCCTCCGGCCCCACGCCGTCGAGAGCCGACAGGGTGCCGCCAAGCACATGATAGCGTCCCCTGTAAACACCCGAACGTTCCATAGCCCACAGGTCCGCTACTTCCTCCACCACACAGATCAGCGATTCGTCACGCTCCGGATCACCGCATATGGTGCAGGGGTCCACCGTATCGAGATTGCCGCATTGGCTGCAGTTACGAATGCTTTCCGCCGCCTGGACCAGCTCCGCTGCCAGTGGTTGCAGAAGAGATTCCCGTTTTTTCAGAAGCTGCAAAGCCGCCCGGCGGGCCGAACGCGGTCCCAGGCCGGGGAGTTTGGCGAGAAGTCTGATCAGCCGGTCAATATGAGAACCTGTCATGAAGAAATACCGTTTTGCCGATCTCGCGGATCAAAACGGCAGGCTCATGCCCGGGGGCAACTCCAGCCCACCAGGGACCTTGGACATTTCCTTTTTTATTTTTTCTTCGATACAGCAGCGGGCATCGTTGACAGCAGCGACAATAAGGTCCTCCAGAACCTCTACATCTTCAGGGTCCGCAAGGGAGGGGTCTATTTTCACGCTCTTGGCCGTCCCCTTACCGGTAAGGGTCACTTTCACCGCGCCACCGCCCGAAGCGCCAGTAATCTCCGTGATATCGAGATTGGCCTGCAACTCCGTTATTGTTTCCTGCATCCTCTGGGCCTGCTTCATTATCTGGCCGATGTTTTTCATTGGGGGTCATCTCCTTCCGGATTAGCAGTGCCGTCCACGTGGCGGACAGCGGTAATCGTGGAACCGGGAAAGGTGTCGAGAACGGCACGCACCAGCGGATCTACTTCCGCGTCGGCGCGGGTCTTATCCTCTGCCGACTGCATCTGCTCACGAAGGGTGGAATCGCCTTTCGCCTGGGACACACTGACCACCCAGCGCTCTCCGGTCCAGCGACCTAAATGATCACTCAGCACCCCGGCCAGCTTAGCCGGTGCCTGGGGGCCGGGGCGGAACTCTATGCGGCCGGGTTCGAAGCTAACCAGGTGTACATCATTAATCAAATAGGCCTGAAGGCGGCCTTCACGGTAACGTTCCGCCAGTGTCACCACGTCCCGAAAACTGGTTATCTTTTCCGCTTTCTCATCCGTCTGCATCTCCTCCAGTGGCACAAGGTCTGGCGCCAAAGGCGTTCGCATAGGTGGCGTAGAAAGTTTCAGTGAAGGTTCCACTGTTTCGGATTTAGCCACCGTAGATGCGGTCTGTAGCGGTGGAGGCACGGCTTGCCCTTTCCCGCCATTGCCACCGTAGGAACGACTTGCAGCTTCATCCTTAATCTTGCCACCTTTATCCTTGTTAAGGTCACGGGCGATCTCTGCCGGGGTAGGCAGGTCGCTGCTATAGGCCAGACGCACCAGCACCATTTCAGCGGTCACAAGCGGTGCGGGGGCCATCTGCACCTCCGCCAAACCCTTGAGCAATAGCTGCCAGGCGCGTGTCAGCACTGGAATGGTAAGTCTTGACGACATCTCCAGCCCCTGCTTGACCTCGGCCTCGGGCACTTCCGGGGCCTCCGCCGCCTCAGGCAAAACTTTCAGCCTGGTCAACCAGTGACACAGAACAAGCAGGTCCTGGATGACGATCACAGGATCAGCGCCGGAGGCGTATAACTCTTCTAGTTGGGCGAGAGCGGCAGCGGGATCGCCTCGCATCACGGTATCCAGAAGTTCAAGGACCTGAGTGCGGTCAGCAAGGCCCAGCATGGCACGGATCTGGGTTTCGCTCACCTCCCCTTCGCCGGCCGGACTCTCAGTGAACGCTGTGGAGATAGCCGTATCGAGAAGTGAAAGTCCGTCGCGTACGGAACCGTCAGCGGCCCGTGCGATCAACATGGCCGCCGCATGAGTAATGGCTGCCCCTTCCTGCTCGGCAATATGGATAAGATGGGCGGTCAGCGTTTCGACATCTACACGCCTCAAATCGAAACGCTGACACCGCGACATCACAGTCACGGGAACCTTGCGGATTTCCGTGGTGGCAAAGATGAACTTCACATGCTCAGGGGGTTCCTCTAGCGTCTTGAGCAGCGCGTTGAAAGCGTTCTTAGAGAGCATGTGCACTTCATCGATGATGTAGACTTTATAGCGAGCCGCCACCGGCTTATAGCGGACACCTTCGATTAGCTCGCGGATATCGTCTACGCCGGTACGGCTTGCCGCATCCATCTCGATCACATCTACATCGCGGTCCTCGGCAATGGACCGGCAGTGTTCGCATTGGCCGCAGGGCTGGTCGGTGGAACTGCCGCTTCCATCCAGACCGATACAGTTGAGCGCGCGGGCGATAATGCGCGCCGTAGTAGTCTTTCCCACGCCACGCACGCCGGTGAGAATGAAAGCATGAGCCAGACGGCCGCTGGCGATGGCGTTGGTGAGGATCTTGACCATAACCTCTTGGCCGATGAGATCAGCAAACGTCTTGGGGCGGTATTTTCGCGCTAGTACGCGATAAGCCTCGAACTCCGGAGAGACTGGTTTTTTATTTTTTGTTTTTGGATTCTCGGTCATTACGCCCGGTAGGCCTTAAAAACGACGACAGGAACGGTGGAAGACAACGGGTGGGAGGTTGGTTAGACGACCCGAAACAATCTCATTACGGCTGCTTCCTTCCGGATCTGACCGGATTAGTGAGGGCTTCGTCCGCCGCCAGCCTCCCGCACGTACTCTACCACATCTGGTGGGCGGACTCGCAAGAGCGAAGGAGGGGACGGTTCTCCCATTTACTCCTTGATTCAGCTTTCCGTGGCTGCCCTTTCGAGATGACGGAAGGGATGGGCGTAATAAGAGCCAAGGATTTTTACCTCGCGGGAATAATGGTTGAGGTCTTCAAAGGACAGCTTCACGTGGGGTTCACTTGGGTGCCCCTCTACATCTGCATAGAACTGGGCCTGAGTGAACTTCCCGTCGATCATGAAGCTTTCCAGACGTGTCATGTTTACACCGTTGGTGGCGAATCCACCCAGCGCCTTGTAGACAGCGGCAGGCACGTTGCGCACATAAAAAACGAAGCTGGTGATTACCGCCCCCTTGGCGGGATCGGGATCGAAAGGCTTGTGGGCGAGAACGAGAAACCGGGTGGTGTTGTGTTTGGCGTCCTCGATATTGGAACGCAGCACTTCTAGCCCGTAAATCTCGCTGGCCAAAGAAGAGGCAATAGCAGCCTGGGTTTTGTCGTCTCCCTCAGCCACCGCGGCGGCAGCGCCGGCGGTATCGGCGCGGACCACGATCTCCAAGCCCAATTCGCTGATCAGTTTGCGGCACTGGGCGAGGGCGTGCATGTGGCTGTGAACCGTCTTCAGCCCTTCTATGGTCGCCCCCTTTGGTGCAAGAAGCTGATGGTTCACCCGCTGGAAATGCTCGGCGATGATATAGAGCTCGGTGTGAGGCAGAAGGTGGTGAATTTCCGCCACGCGTCCAGCCACGGAATTTTCTGCCGGGATCATAGCCATTGCTGCCTGACCTTCGCTCACAGCGTCGAGTACGCCCTCGAAGGAAGAAAAAAACAGGGTTGCCATATCAGAATAGACCTCGCGGCAGGCGAGATCAGAATAGGCCCCCGGAACACCCTGGAAGGCGATAGTCTGGGATGCTTGTTTCTTTTCCAGCATAGAAAAACGCCTTGTCCCTTTAGCCCTTTTCGATGCCGGCCCGCGGGCACGTTTATGGCCTATCTTTCGGCTCCAGCATAGCGCAGGCCTGGTCGAGGTCGGCGGGAGTATCAACCCCGGGGGGAACCGTGTCAACGAGTGCCACGTCTATACGCATACCGGCCTCCAGCGCGCGCAGTTGTTCTAATTTTTCGCGCTTCTCCAGAACACCGGAAGGCAGGGACACAAAGTGCTCCAGCGCCGCCCGGCGATACGCATATAACCCCACATGGTGATAGAGCGGGCCTTTGCCACCCGGCGCCGTAACACGGGTGAAATAAAGGGCGCGACCGACGCCCTTCCCGGGCGCGACCGAAACCACCGCCTTGACTACGTTAGGATTCGTGGCTTCTTCCGTGTTCGTGATCTCAAAAGCAAGGGTGGCCATATCCACCGACTCGCTGGCCAGTGGCGCAAAAACAGCACCGATGACAGACGGGTCAATAGTCGGAAGGTCACCCTGTACGTTGACCACGGCATCGAACGTACCCGCCGCATCAATTTTTGAAAGAGCTTCGAAAATCCGATCGGAGCCGGAGAGATGACTAGGATCTGTCATCACGGCCTGACCTCCCACTGCCTCCACGGCCACGGCGATCTCCGGATCGGCACAGGCGACGATGACGGGACCGATGCCAGATTCCACGGCGCGGCGCCACACGTGGACGATCATGGGCTCACCATGAATATTCGCCAGCACTTTTCGGGGAAGCCTAGTGGCGGCAAGGCGCGCGGGGATGATGACGACGGGATTTTTCGGCAGGCTCATAAAAAACTCATAGAAATTGAGTGAACCCATGGCAATAAAACTTTGAAGATGGGTACGCTGGCAACCATATTACGGTTGGTGCGGCAGAGGAAGGGTACAGGGCCTAGTCCTGTTTTGCCTGCGACACACCAAGGTCGTCACCGCTGGGAGACAGTTGTAAGATCGGGAGGGTTGAGATTACTCTTCTCCACGGTGCTTACCACCATCAAAGTTTAGCGATCGCAAAGGACATACCGTGCATGGCAAGGAACTCTATAAGGTTTATGGGGCCATCCTGGTTGTCCTCCTTTTAGTCACGACGCTCTGGGTCCTCGGGGATAACGTGCTGGTACCTGAGGAGCTGAAGGAGAATATCTATATGCCCGGACGCAAGGCCGGTGGCGTGGGGATGGGAGAAGATGCTGGGAAGGCATTGGATCCGGCTCAAGCTGATGGC
>JASLYJ010000041.1 GCA_030739855.1 Alphaproteobacteria bacterium
AATAGAGGCAGCGCATCATGAACAAGGGAAAATGCAAACTCACTCGCGAAGACATCCTACCCATGGCCGAATATGGTCAGCAGTGGGCCGAGAAGAGCAAAACCATGTCCGCCACAAAAAGAGACCGCCGGGTAGCGGTGGGACCCGACGCTAGTTTCTATTTCGAGAGTTACGAAACCATGTGGCACCAGGTGCATGAAATGCTTTTTATCGAAGGCGGCGGCGAGGCGCAGATTCCCAGCGAGTTGGAGGCCTATAACCCTCTAATCCCCAATGGGTGCGAATTGGTAGCCACCTTCATGATCGAGATCGACAATCCCGAGCGTCGCAGGTGTGTGCTAGCTGGACTAGGCGGCATCGAAAAATGCCTCACCCTCTGCGTGGACGGCAAAATCATTACTGGTGTGGCCGAAGAGGATATTGACCGCACCACCGCAGAGGGAAAGACCTCAGCCGTGCATTTTGTGCATTTTCCCTTCACCAATGCCCAGATAGACGCCTTCCACTCCGGGAAGGCGGATGTGATCCTCGCCATCACCCATGACAACTATTCCCACATGGCGATGCTTTCCAGAGCCACCCGGACGGCCCTGGCGAAGGATTTTGCCTGAACCGCTTCGCCGAGTTTCCTTGCTTTTAAACATCAATTGATGTCTTCCTCGGGATAGACTCCCCAGAACTCAAAGCGCTGCAACCAACCGGTGCTGCCGGCAACCTCAAGGCGGCACCACTTTCCCTTGCACTTCTCGATCCACCCGTAAACGCCGGGCTCCAACTGCGCCACCACCTTGGCCTCCGGCGAGGGGTCGCCGCGCAGAGTACGACGATCTCCGGTGATCACCATAGTGCGACGGCTCGACAGCATGCTCCAGTGCACCCAGCCCTTGGTGCCCTCCCAGTCCAGGACTTTGCGCCAGTTTCCTACCTCGGCGATAATTTCCACCGGGATCCCCCTGCGCACGAAGACCCATTCCACCGGGTAGCGCACGCCGGGGCCGGTACGCAGGTTGACTTTCGGCTTGCGCAGAGAGACGAAACGCGGGACGGAAAGGGCGTTTTCCGCCGCACCTGAAGGCGGTGCGGTCATCATCTGCCCTCCAACGCCGCTCCCAAAACCGAGAACAAAAGCCCCCAGAATGAAGAACGGCCACCATGGGCTATGGCGGCGAGAAACTCGGTCGGGAACGGAGGGGGGGACAGACGCAAACATGATGGTAAAACAATCAAAATAAAACACTAAAAGCAAGGCCTTCAGCGACGAC
Source organism: Alphaproteobacteria bacterium (assembly GCA_030739855.1). Taxonomy (GTDB): domain Bacteria; phylum Pseudomonadota; class Alphaproteobacteria; order UBA11136; family UBA11136; genus UBA11136. The sequence goes on from JASLYJ010000041.1 coordinate 1,263, forward strand.
CACACACACCAGACCGGGTCGTTGAAACCATGTTCTAGGAGGACCGGGGTAGCCGTGCCGGCGCACGATTAGATAAAGATGATGCGGCCCTCATCCCCGGCATCGGCGAGGAAGCTCACCACCCCGCCCGGAGTAATCTCCAGATCGCCGCGCAGTTCCACGCCTTCCAGGCCCAGTGACCGCAGGCCCATTTCGCATACCATGAAACGCACACCGAGTTCGGCACAAGCGCTTATAAGCTCTTCAAACCCAGCCACGCCGGAAGCCACGTAACCGTTGTCGGTCTCGGCCGCCGAACGCCCGTCCTCACCGGCGAGATCGTGCCACCCCTCATCCGCCAGAACCGCATGGGCTGCCTTCATAGTGAAAAACACCGTCACCGGGACATTGGTGGCCGCCGCTGCGCTGGCTATTACCAGCATGTAATGGACGCGGGCAAAGTCGCCAGAAAAAACCATAAGCGACAGGCGGGGATAGGCATCAGTCATAGGTAGAGAGATCACTTATGGTTGGGTTCTTGCCACAGAGAGGGCATTCAGGGTCTGGCTTAATCTTGATCTTACGCACCGTGCCCTCAAGGGCATCGTAGATCACCATCCAGCCCGAGAGACCGTTACCGATGCCGAGGATTTCCTTGATCACCTCGGTCGCCTGGAGCGAGCCGGCGACGCCCGCCACTGCCCCAAGAACACCGCCTTCGGCGCAGCTGGGGACCAAGCCCGACGCCGGGGGTTCGCGGAAAATGCAGCGGTAACAGGGATTTGCGCCGCCTAGATGGGACTTGAAGGTGGCAATCTGGGCGTCGAAACGCAGCAGGGCCGCCGAGATTAGAGGCCGACCCGCTAGATGGCAGGCGTCGTTGATAAGATAACGGGTGGCAAAATTGTCTGAGCCGTCAGCGACAATGTCGTAGTCCTTGAGAAGGCCCAAGATATTTTCCGAGTTCAGGAGCGCCTTGTGGGGCACTAGTCGTATCTCAGGATTGATAGCGGCCACTGCTTTTTCCGCGCTCTCAACTTTATCCATCCCCACATCTGCTGTAGCGTGGAGGACCTGACGTTGAAGGTTGGAAAGGTCTACCACGTCGTCATCTATAACACCCAGCGTACCCACTCCAGCCGCCGCCAGATAGAGAAGAAGCGGCGAGCCGAGACCGCCGGCGCCCACCACCAGGACCCTGGCGTTGAGGATCCGCGCCTGCCCTGCGCCGCCTACCTCGCGCAAGACGATGTGGCGGGCATAACGTTGGAGCTGGTCCTCGTTGAAATCCTCCGCTGAAAAAATGTCGTCTTCGTCGCCCACCTGTCCGTGCTCGTCCGTTTACGATTCTTCGAAAAGGGGGGTGGAGAGGTAGCGTTCAGCGAAGTCGGGCAGGATGGTAACGATCATCTTGCCCGCCATATCGTCGCGCGCACCAACCTCCAGCGCTGCAGCCAGCGCCGCGCCCGAGGAAATACCCACGGGCAGGCCCTCAATATGGGCCGCCTTGCGAGCAGTGGCAAAAGCAGTTTCATTGCCGATGAGGATGATCTCGTCCACCACATCTGTATTCATGATCTCGGGAATGAAACCGGCGCCGATGCCCTGAATTTTGTGGGGGCCGGGCAGGCCGCCTGAAAGCACTGGGGAATCCTCAGGTTCCACGGCCACCATCTTTACCTCTGGCTTGCGCCCCTTGAGGACTTCGCCGACGCCGGTAATGGTGCCACCGGTACCCACACCACTTACCACCATATCCACACCACCCCCAGTATCAGCCCAGATTTCCTCAGCCGTGGTACTGCGGTGGATCTCTGGATTGGCGGGGTTCTTGAACTGTTGCAGCATGATGGCATTGGGTAGTTCGGTCATCAACTCTTCGGCCCGGGCGATGGCACCCTTCATGCCGTTAGCCGCCGGTGTCAGTTCCAACTCCGCCCCCAAAAGCACCAGCATCTTGCGTCGCTCCACTGACATACTCTCGGGCATGGTGAGAATAAGACGGTAGCCACGCGCAGCGCAGACGAAGGCTAGGGCGATCCCTGTATTACCGCTAGTGGGTTCGATCAGCACCGAATCCGGCTTGATGGCGCCTGTCTTTTCCGCGGCCTCAATCATAGCGAAGCCGATGCGATCCTTAACCGAAGCAAGGGGATTAAAAAACTCCAGCTTGGCCACAATGTCGGCCTTGCACCCGGCGTCCTCTGCCAGTGATTTGACCCGGATAAGCGGCGTAGCGCCAACGGTTTCTACGATGTCGTCGTAGACCCTGTTGCGGAACGTAGCGCCGGTACCTTTTTTTGAGTTTGCCATTTTTTTCCCTTCCATCTTTTAACCCCTACCGTCGGTCCGGGACATTGCTTTTAAATTAAATAGTGAAATCAAGCTTCTGGTGAATTTCACCTTCAATTCCTTTCTGGTGGGCGAGCAGGCAAAGGTCCTCCACGGTGATGGTATCGAGGCGTTCCATGACCTCCTCCTGAAGCTCCTGCCACAGAGGGCGCACCACCTTGTGGCCGATAGCGGACCCAGTTTCCTCATCGATGGGATTGCCAGCGGTTTCCATGTTACGCACCACGCGGCTGATCTCACCCACGGTGATACGGCGGCGCTCCCGTGCCAGACGGTAGCCGCCCCGGGGCCCGCGCACCCCGATGAGGATTCCGGCGCGCACCAGATGCTGTAAGACCTGTTCGAGATAGCGCCGGGAAATTCCCTGACGGCGCGTGATCTCGCGGTTCTGCACTGGCAGACTCCCAGCATTGTAAGCGATATCCACCACCACCTCGATGGCAAACAGCATTTTCTTCGACAGCTTCAGCATGACATTACTGCATTATTTCCCGTTTTTGGACGATGTCCCGGTGGAACCGAAGCCTCCGTCCCCGCGTATACTGGGCGCAAGGCTATCAACCTCCTTCCAGCGCACCGTATTCACTGCCGCCACCACCATCTGGGCGATGCGCATGCCGCGTGTCACCGTGAAATCCTCCCCTCCTTGGTTGGCAAGGATAACCCCCACCTCGCCCCGGTAATCGGCGTCAATGGTCCCCGGGGAGTTAGGCAGGGTGATCCCATGTTTCAGGGCGAGGCCCGAACGTGGACGGACTTGGGCCTCGTAGCCCGGCGGGAGGGCAATGGCGAAGCCGGTAGGGATCAGAGTTCTTTCCCCAGGTTTGATCACCACCTCTTCGACCACCGCCGCGCGCAGGTCCATGCCAGCAGCGTGTTCAGTAGCAGGTGCCGGCGTAGGTAGATCCGCGCAGTGGGGGAGCCGGGTGATGGTAACCGGCACCGAGCTACCACCTCCGAAAATAGAAGTAATGCTAGCCGTGGAGTCTTTGTGTCCGGAATGTTCAGGCGGCATGGGAAAAATAATCGGCGATACGGTGAGCTAGACGTTCAGCCACTTGTGACTTGGTCATGGTTGGCCAGTCCTCGACGCCACCATCGTCAATGAGATGCACGGTGTTCTCGTCGCCGCCGAAGGTGCCGGTGCCAGCGGAGACATCGTTGGCAAGCATCCAGTCACAGCCCTTGGCTTGGCGCTTGGCGCCGGCCTGTTCCGCCACGTTTTCAGTCTCGGCGGCGAACCCCACCACCAGAGCGGGGCGTAGATTTCCCGCCTGGCCCAAGCTGGCGAGGATGTCGGGGTTTTTCGAGAGCTCCAAGACTGGCGGCACACCCGAAGTTTTTTTCAGTTTCGAAGCGGCAGGGCTATTCACCTTCCAATCGCTCACCGCTGCTGCACAGACGGCCACATCTACCGGCAGCACCGACTGACAGGCGGCAAGCATCTGGGCAGCGGTTTCCACACACTGAACGTCCACGCCTTCGAGATTGGGCTGGTTGGTGGGTCCGGAGACCAACGTTGTCTCCGCCCCTATGCGCGCGAAGGCCCCGGCAATGGCGTGGCCCTGTTTGCCCGAGGAACGGTTAGCGATATAGCGCACCGGATCAATGGGCTCGTGGGTGGGGCCGCTGGTGACCAGCGCACGGCGGCCGGAAAGGGACGTATCGGGAACAAGAATCTCCTCGATGGCGGCCATGATATCGGGCACTTCGGCCATGCGGCCTTCCCCTACCTCGCCACAGGCGAGGTTACCGGCATCAGGCCCCACGCGCGTCACGCCACGTTCCTCCAACAACGCTATGTTGCGCCGGGTAGCGGCATGTTTCCACATGGCCACGTTCATTGCCGGGGCCACCAGTACCGGGCGGTCACTGGCCAGTAGTACGGCAGTGGCCAGATCGCCCGCCAGACCACCAGCCATCTTGGCTAGGAAATCGGCGCTGGCCGGGGCCACTACGATCAGATCGGCGTTACGGGCAAGGCGGATATGGCCCATCTCGCTTTCATCGGCAAGCGAGAACAGGTCCTGATAGACCTTTTCCCCGGAAAGGGCGGAAAGGGAAAGGGGCGTTACGAACTGCGCCCCGCCGGAAGTAAGAATGCAGCGCACTTCGGCTTCGCATCCTTTCAACCTACGGACTAAGTCGAGGCTCTTATAAGCGGCGATCCCGCCGGAAATGATGAGGAGAACGCGCTTTCCAGACAGCACAGTTAGACTCGCTATAATGTACGGAACTTTGTTGTGGTTAAGCTAAAGGCGTGCCGGAAATTCTGCAAGTTTATTTGTAAAATACATCTTCCGCTACCATGGCGCGTGTTTTTCCTCACGTTCCAAGGGCAAGGAAAACAAGAACCGCCGCAGCGGCGATCCCCGCCAGGGCAATGCCCGTAATCAGTCCGGAAGCAAAGCCGTCATGGCCAAACTTTCCCGCAGACGTATCCGAATCTCCCGCCGCGGCGTTCATGGCGCGCTCCGTTTCCTGCGCCATATAAGGATGGGACTTGAAGCCGTCTCGAGCGATGTAGGCGAGGGCGCGCTCGACGTCGCGGACTATGTCCGGTAACCGCTCTGCCAAGGCAAAAAGCTCATCGGCCACCAAGCGCAGGCGTCCCTCCGCACCCTGATGTTGCCTTGCCCAGTCTTCTATAAGGGGGCGCGTAATCTGCCACATGTTCACATGGGGGTTGAGCGAACGCCCCACACCTTCGGCTACCAACATAGTTTTCTGCAGAAGAAGGAGCTGGGGCTGGACTTCCATCTCGAATTTTTCCGCAACCTGGAACAGCTGCGAGAGCAACCGGGCGATGGAAATTTCGTGCAGGGGAAGATCCAGGATGGGTTCACCAATGGCGCGGCAGGCCTGAGCAAAGTCCTGTTGCACCTGGCTTGCGGGCACGTAACCCGCACGGAAATGTGCATCGGCTACTTTTGCATAGTCGCCCTCTAAAAACCCCGTGAGCATATCTGCCAGATAAATACGCGTTTTTTCATCGAGCCTGCCCATGATACCGAAATCCACCATCGCCACCCTGCCCGTATTGTCCACGAAGATGTTCCCAGGATGGGGGTCGGCATGGAAAAATCCGTCCCGGAAGACCTGGAGGAATAGGGCGGAGGTGGTTTTTCTGAGAATCTGATCGGGTTCGATCTCGGCATGGGCGAGGCCGTCGAGTTCGTCAACACGGACACCGCTCACACGCTCTAGCGTCAAGACTCGCTGCCCAGTAAGCGGCCAGTTTACCTTGGGAACATGGAAATCCGGATCGTCGGCGAAATTTTCCCGTAGTTCTGATGCTGCAGCCGCTTCCATCCGCATATCCATCTCCACGGCCACAGTTTTTTCCATCATGCGCACCGCTTCTACGGGCTTGAACCGCTGCATTTGCGGCCGTCCACGCAAGGTCATACGGGCCAACCAATAGAAAAGGGAAAGATCGGCGGCGAAGGCCGACTCTATACCAGGGCGCAGCACTTTCACTGCCACTGTCTCTCCCTCGGCAGTGACGGCGAAATGCACCTGGGCGATGGAGGCCGCGGCTGCGGGAGTATTCTCGAATTCGTGGAAGCATTCCTCCACCGGACGGCCCAACTCAACCTCCACGGTAGCACGAGCCTGTTCCCCGGGGAACGGCGGCAGACGGTCCTGAAGGGTGGAAAGATCAGCAG
>JASLYJ010000042.1 GCA_030739855.1 Alphaproteobacteria bacterium
ATATGAAAACGCCCATATCCCCGGCGCCGTCTTCTTCGATATCGACGCTTATGCCGATACCGAGAGCGACCTGCCCCACATGCTCCCCGGACCAGACGCCTTTTCCTCCATGATGGGGCATATGGGAAGCGGCGACGGCCACCGCATCGTTGTCTATGACCGCCACGGTCTCTTCAGCGCAGCCCGCGTGTGGTGGACTTTCCGGGCCTTCGGACATGACGACGTGGCCATTCTCGATGGCGGCTTCCCAAAATGGGAGCGCGAAGGACGGCCCCTCTCCAATCTACCCATCACTCCCCAAAAACGCCCCTTCATGGCGCGGCTCAATAATCTCATGGTGCGTGATCTGACCCAGGTGCGGAAGAACATAGACAGCGCCAAGGCCCAGCTCGTGGATGCCCGCGGTATCGCCCGTTTCAAGGGCGAGGCTCCAGAACCCCGGGAAGGCATGCGTTCGGGACACATACCAGGCAGCCTCAACCTGCCATATACGAAGCTGAGTGATCCTGAGGACGGTACTGTGCTGGATGCTGATGCGCTTTCGGCGCTCTTCGATGCGGCCGGAATCAACCAGGCACGGCCGGTGATCACCACCTGTGGTTCGGGCATTACCGCCTGCATACTGGCTTTCGGCCTGCACCTTCTGGGCCACGGGGACGTGGCCGTCTATGATGGGTCGTGGGCGGAATGGGGGAGCCGCGACGACACCCCCATCGAGACATGAGCGGCCATAAAATGAAAAAGAGAGGCAAAAAAAAGAAAGGCACGGCGCGGCGCGATACCCGCATCGCCACTTCCGGCCTCGACCCCCACGGCAATTTCGGCATCATAAACCCCCCCGTCTATCACGCCTCCACCGTCCTCTTTCCCACGGTGAAAGACCTCAAAAAGGCAGTGAGCGACCCTTTCAACAATACCTATTACGGCCGCTTCGGCACCCCCACCAGCGCCGCCTTCGAGGAAGCCGTGGCCGAGATCGAGGGCGGCGAGCGGGCCATCGCCACCAGTTCCGGACTCGCCGCCATCACCTGTGCCCTCACCGCCTTTCTAGAAAGCGGTGACCATCTGCTGATGGCCGATACCGTCTATGAGCCCACCCGCAAGTTCTGTGACGGTATTCTCAAGGGGTTCGGGGTGGAGACGGAATATTACGACCCCCTGATCGGCGGTGGCATCGCTGACCTCATGCGCGACAACACCCATGCCGTCTTCATGGAATCGCCGGGCTCACTTACCTTCGAGGTCCAGGACGTGCCCGCCATCGCCGCCGCAGCGAGGGAGCGGGGCGTGGTTTCCATCCTCGACAATACCTGGGGCACGCCACTTTTCTTCCGCCCTTTCGAACACGGCGTGGATATCGCCATCGAGGCTGCCACCAAATACATCTCCGGCCATGCCGACGCCATGCTTGGCGCCATTATTATGAAGGATGTTCATTTCAAGCGCCTCAAGACTGCCACCGTAGCCTTGGGCAACAGCGCCGGGCCAGATGACTGTTATCTTGGCCTGCGTGGTTTGCGCACTCTGTCTGTCCGGCTGGCGCGCCACCAAGAAACGGGGCTCACCCTGGCGCGCTGGCTGAATAAGCAGCCCGAGGTGGCACGCATGCTGCACCCGGCACTACCCGATGATCCCGGACATCGTTTGTGGAAGCGGGATTTCATTGGGACCAGCGGACTGTTCGGCGTAGAGCTTAACCCTGTGGCTGAAGGAAAAGTGGAAGCCATGCTCGATGGGTTCGACTTGTTTGGTATGGGTTTCAGCTGGGGTGGATTTGAGAGCCTAGCCCTTCCCGTGGAACCCAATCGCAGCCGTAGTGCAACCACCTGGAAAGGCAAAGGGCCGCTGTTGCGTATCCATGCTGGATTGGAAGATCCTGACGACCTTCTGGCTGATCTCGAGGCCGGATTGAAAAAACTGGGCTAGAGACCTTCTAAATCCCCTTTATAGGATTTTATCTTAGCCGCCCAAGGCGCCGTGGGCGGCCCCTTGCTTGACAGGACGGTGGAAAAAGCCAACATGCGGGCATGACCGGACGTAACAGCGATGCCATTATCGAGGCTATCGAATTTAATGGTGACGGATTGATCCCTGCCATCGCCCAGCAGGAAGGTAGCGGCGAGGTGCTGATGATGGCGTGGATGGACGCCGACGCCGTGCGCGAGACCATAGCCACAGGCAAGGTCTGTTACTGGTCGCGCTCGCGAGGCCGCCTGTGGCGCAAGGGTGAGGCCTCGGGACAGACCCAGAAGCTGGTGGAAATGCGCCTCGACTGTGACGGCGACACCCTGTTGTTGCTGGTGGACCAGAAAGGCGTGACCTGCCACACCGGACGCCGCAACTGTTTCTTTCGCGCCCTGCGCGGCGGCAAGCTGGAGACCATCGCCGAAGTGGAGGTAAACCACGAAACTCTGTATGGCGGCGAAGAATTAGGTGGCGACGAATAACCTGCCTCTCTAAATCAAACCGGACGGCCATGCTGGTGGCGGTTTTTCTCCTCTTGCTCTGGCCTTGGACTGTGCCCGGCTATGGAAAAAAAGAGGTGCAAGCTCTCACCGTTTTCGCTGCCGCCAGCCTCACCGTTCCCCTGCAAAAGATCGCAACCGCCTATGCCGAAACCGGGGCGGGACGGGTTGATCTATCCTTTGCCGCCAGTTCCATCCTGGCCCGCCAGATCGCCGGCGGCGCCCCCTGCGACATCTTCATTTCAGCGGACAGGGCATGGATGGACCACCTTCTTGACGAAGGGCTGATCACGCCTGAAAACCGCCGCAACCTCCTCGGCAACACCCTGGTCATGGTAGCGCCCCTCGATTCCAGAGGTGAATCGGCAAGCGCAGACATCCAGCCCGCCCTCAACCTGAGTCCGCACTTCGGTCTCGAAGGAGAGATCATGGCGATTCTCGGGTCCGGCCGCATGGCCATGGGCGATCCCGCCTATGTGCCGGCGGGTATCTACGGCCGCGAGGCCATGGTGTCGCTGGGGGTGTGGATGAACCTGAGGCACCGCCTGATTCCCACCGCCAATGACAGACTGGCCACGGTGCTGGTGGAGCGGGGCGATGCGCCGCTGGGAATTGTCTATGCCAGTGACGCCCGCACCAGCCACGCCCTGCGCTTGGTTGCCGCTTTTCCTCAATCCAGCCACGCCCCCATCGTCTACCCCCTGGGCCTGATTGGTGACAGCGCGGAGGCAAGAGACTTTCGGGATTTCCTGTTTTCCGAAAAAGCATCCGCCATCTTCACCGGGTCCGGATTCCAGACGATTGAGTTCCCCTCTGGAAACAGATAGCTGGATGGGCGACACTGTTTCTTCCGGGTGGGAAGGGTTCCCGAGCATCACTTTATAGGGAAGGCACGGCTTACGGTGTTTGGTCTGAGCAACATGGAGATGGAGGCCATCCAGTTGAGCCTGCGGGTGGCCCTGTGGGGCGTGGCTTGGAGCCTGCCGCTGGCAGTGAGCGTGGCGTGGCTGCTGGCGCGTGGTCGGTTTCCAGGAAAAATTCTGCTCGACGGGCTGGTGCATCTGCCGCTGGTGCTGCCGCCAGTGGCGGTGGGCTATGTGCTATTGGTCATGTTCGGACGGCACGGGGCCATCGGCGCCTGGCTGTTCGATGAATTTAATATTGAGATCGCCTTTACCTGGCGCGGCGCCGCCATCGCCGCCGCCGTCATGGCGTTTCCGCTGATGGTGCGGGCGATCCGGCTCTCGCTGGAGACCGTTGACCGCAAGCTCGAATCCGCGGCCCGGACTCTGGGCGCGGGCCCGGTGGATGTGTTCCTTTCCATCACCCTGCCGCTGATCGTGCCCGGGATCATTACCGGAGTGATCTTGGCTTTCGCACGTTCGCTGGGGGAATTCGGGGCCACCATCACCTTCGTTTCCAACATCCCGGGACAGACCCGCACCCTGCCGCTGGCCATCTATACCCTGATCCAGGCCCCCGGAGGCGAAGAAACGGCTATGCGTCTGGTTCTGATTTCCGTGGCGGTGGCGCTGGCGGCGCTGGCAGTTTCGGAAATCCTTGCCCGCCGTACGACGGCCCGGCTTGAGGCCTAGACCAGTGACTCCTCCCCTTCTCCAGCTTGATGTTAGCCACACCATAAGCGGGTTTTCCCTAGATATTTCCGTACAAAACGCGGCCACTGGCATCACTGCCCTGTTCGGCCGCTCTGGTTCGGGCAAGACCTCCTTGATTAATCTCATCGCCGGGCTATCGCGCCCAGACCGTGGCCGCATCGCCCTCGGGGACCTAGTTCTCTTTGACAGTGAACGCGGCATCGATCTACCGCCAGAGCAGCGGCGCATAGGCTATGTGTTTCAGGAGGGGCGGCTTTTCCCTCACCTCAACATACGCGGCAATCTGAGCTACGGCATGAAACGGCGAGGGGAAAACGGTCAATTGGCTTCTTTTGATCACGTTGTCGGACTACTCGACCTTGAATATCTTTTAAACCGCCATCCAAGCAGCCTTTCTGGGGGCGAGAAGCAGCGTGTGGCCATTGGCCGCGCTCTTCTTTCCAACCCGGAATTATTGCTGCTTGACGAGCCGCTGGCCTCTCTCGATGCCGCGCACAAAAACGAGATTCTTCCCTTTCTCGAACGGCTGCGAGGCGATCCGGGGATACCCATAATTTACGTCAGCCACAATATGGAAGAAATCGTGCGCCTGGCAGATGTGATGGTACTGATTTCTGAAGGTAGGGTTCTAGCCAATGGCAACGTGGAAGATTTGCTGAGCCGTCTTGACCTACGCCCCCTCACCGGCCGTTTCGAGGCCGGCTCGGTGATCGCCGCCACTCTTGTCGGCCACGAAAAAGAATTTGGTCTCAGCCGTCTTTCCTTCGCTGGTGGAGAATTGTTGGCACCCATGGTGGACCTGCCATTAGGCACCCCCCTACGGGTGCGTATCCGTGCCCGAGATGTAACCCTAACCACGCGCAAACCGTCCCAAATGGGCGCCCAGAATATCTACCACGGTGCTATAATTCAGATGGAGGCGGACACCGGCTCCCGCGCAGAGGTGCTGCTCGATATCGGTGTGCCCCTGTGGGCCAGGCTCTCAGCCAAATCGGCCCAAGAGCTGAAACTAGCCGTGGGCATGCGCGCCTATGCTATGATCAAAAGCGTGGCCATTGACGGCCACAGCCTTGGCCGACAGCGCGTGATCGGCGGCGCGTCTAGCGAGTGAGTGCCACAGGGCGGTGATGCCACTTCAGACGATGACCATTTCACGTTATGGCGCGCCCTGCAGGATTCGAACCTGCGACCTACGGCTTAGAAGGCCGTCGCTCTATCCAACTGAGCTAAGGGCGCCTGTGTAGTCAACCATTCCATCTTTGTAAGTTTTTAGCCATTCAGAGCACACCGTCGTATCTGAAATTATCGGCGTAATTCTTGACCAAGATGCGCGGCTTATGGGGCTCCTCCACCACATAGTTGAGGTGATAGCGGGTAGCATACGCTACAGCATTCTCGCGACTGGAAAATCTGAGACATACCTGCTGGGATGTATCCCTCGAACCGGTCCAGCCCATGAGCGGGTCAATTACCTTGCGACTGAGATAACGAGGCTCCAACACCCAGTCCTGGCTATGAGCGCGGCCCGACCGAGAGAGGGGCTTCCCCGGCTGGTAAATGCGAACATCCATGATCAGTCCTCCAAAAAGGATTCTGGGACGGGAAACTGGTCGGGGTGAGTGGATTCGAACCACCGACCCCCTGCTCCCAAAGCAGGTGCGCTACCAGGCTGCGCTACACCCCGTGCTTCGGGGAACCTATGGTTTTCCATATTATATAGCAAGTCATGAAAAGAGCATTAAGGGAGCTTGGAATCAATCGGGACACGGCTATGTCGCTTGGTACTGCGTTGGCTTCTAAGGTCTGCCCCCGGCTCATCCCTCTATTTGGCGGAAGCCTCAAGAAGCGGATGGATGATCCGGTCCCCGGCCATGATCCCTAGGCCCCGCGCGGTTCCATCGGCAAGCTCAAGAACACCCCGGGCTGGACCTCCCGAAGGTATGGGCCGCCTGGAATAAGGCGTGGCGCCGTGCTCGATGCGGATAATGCGCCCGTCCCTGTCGAAAAACAGCATGTCCATGGACAGCGCGGTGTTCTTCATCCACATGCGGCGTGGTGCTTCGTCTTCCCAAAGAAAGAGCATGCCAGCATCACAGGCCAGCCTGTCCCGAAACATGAGTCCACGGGCGCGTTGGGGAGCGGACAACGCCAGTTCCACCGTAAAGGAATGATCCCGTCCGTCAGCCCCGCTAATGATAAGTTTGGAGACTTCAAAAATTACCGGGCTGGGGACTTCCGCAATAACGGGGAGTGCCCCCGTGATAAAAAAGGAAAGGAAGCACAAGAAAAGAAAAGACCGTCGCATCATGATTTATGCTTAGCCTGACCATGGGACCACATCAACTGCTCAGCTCCACAGCCGTTGCAATCACACGGCGACGGGGCTAGCTTTCCCGGGACCGCATCAGCACAACGGTGCGGCGCAAGAGGAGCGCGGGATCGTGTATAAAACCATTCTGGTACACATGGCCAATGATGAAGGTCACATGACCCGTTTTAACGTAGCCCTGGGAATAGCCAAAGCCCATCAAGCCCACCTTATTGCCCTCTATAACGCCTCGCCCGTAAGTATGCCTCAGACTGGGCGTGGTGCATCAAGGGAATATCTCGCTGAAGCCACAGAGATAGCCTATGAAAAAGCCCTAACCGTCAGGGCCGAGATAGAAGAAGTTTCTGCCAAAGCAAACGTTCCCGTGGAGTGGCGCATAGGCGAAGGCGATCATATTAAGGTCTTGAGCCAGCACGCCCTAGCCGTAGACCTGGTCATCGTAAGCCACGCCAAGGCTGACGAACTGGAAGACCGCATCACCTTCCACATCCCTGAGAACACCGTGCTTTATTCCGGATGTCCGGTCCTGGTAATTCCTCAAAAGTACAAGGTCCTGATACCCGGCACCCACATTATGATCGCCTGGAAAGGATGCAGTGAATCCCTGCTAGCCGCGCGCGATGCCATGCCCTTACTGAAAATTGCCGAGAAAGTGACCCTGTTTACCGTCGTCAAACCTTCACAGGAAAGTATCGAGGAACAGGAATTTGCCAATTTCCTGTCACGCCATGATGTTCTGGTGAATGTAGCAAGGGATGAATCAAGTGCCGGGAATGTGGGAGAGAGCATCCTAAAGAATGCGAAGGATTTTGAGGCCGACCTTATCGTCAT
>JASLYJ010000043.1 GCA_030739855.1 Alphaproteobacteria bacterium
TATGCCTATGAGCACAGTAAGCCAAAATTGAGGAGAACGACCGACGGCCACATCCGTTTGTTGCTCGGTGCTCTTCAAATATGCAATTACCGCTGCCACGTCTTCATCGCCTAATCCGAGCGACGGCATAGGCATATTGTCGGATTCCTGCAAAAGTTGCATTGCAATCGGGTCGTTTTCTTCAATCAGCCCCTCGGGATCTTGGATTTGCCGTTTGAGCCAACTTTCTTCCCTGCGCGAGGTTACGCCCTCCAAATCAGGCCCCACCAATTTCCCCTTACCGATGGTGTGGCAAGCCGTACAAAGATTTTGGAAAATTTCTTGGCCGGTCTCCGCGGCCTTACCATGGTTGGTCGGCCCCAACCAAATGGCAATCACAAGAACCCCTAATGCAGAAGCCCGCCATTTTTCTGAAAACCAGGTAATCATATTTACCAACCCTTCAAGTTTGAGGCCCCGATCTGGGTAACGAATGAACCCAGCACCAGACCAACCGCACGGACCATGTTGGTCCTTAACCCAGTCGGTTGCTCACGGATTTCACTACGTCACACATATCTCAATGACGTCAAGAGATTGACTTGCGTGTAACGGAAAAGCGTGCCTGGGTCGCACTCAACTCACATTCCCCTTACCGACGATCACAAGATGCAAAAAAGCCGTAGAGGAAAATGTGGCGGAAATTCTGGAGCGACACAGAAAAACAGCCGGAATCCGTTCCTTAGCGCAATTGACGCGCCTCAAGGAAAGACCGCGAGTCTCCGAAAATATTCATGGGGAAAACCGACAAAACAGTGCCGCAGGAACGATGAAGCTGTGCTCATCTGGGCATTTGGTTGCGACAATTAGCCGCGTGTTTCCGCCCGCTAGGCCTGCTTCTTCCGAGCCATATTTATATGCCCGATTGCTTAAGGGAAACTTATTGAAACGGCGTGATCTCGAATCGCATACCGAGGACGACGGCATTATCGAGATCACCGTTGGCCCCGGCGCCAGGGTTGACCACATATTGAAAGTCTGGTTGCAGGGCCAGCCAGGGAAGCACTTGAGCGTGGTAGGTTAGTTCAAAATTAACCTCCTCGTCGGTCGTCACGCTGTTGGCGGTTTTGTACGGATCCCCGTTGAGGGCAATTCCGATGGCGAACCCGAGTTGGTCCTCGTCACGTCCCTCGAAGGGGCCCGTATAGGTCGCCCCGGCCCCGATGTAGTGTTCGTATTGGTTGATATCTTCATTGGCTATGCCATAGCGGGCGAAGAGAGCAAGGTCAGGATCCTCGCGGAATGGTATGAACTCGCCAAGCAGATAGAAACCGCTGTTATCCTGATGCTTGACGGCGCTGCCTGATACGAGGTCGTCGAAGGGTTCGGTGAAATGCCAGAACCCGGCTCCAAACTTGGTTCCATCACCGGGTTCGTAATCCATCTCCGTGGTGACCAGGGCTCCGTCGCCGTCGGCAAATTTGATGCGGGTGCGGTGGGTATGGTCTGGATCGCCGGGAACACCATCAAATACCACTGTCGACCATGAGAGCGCATCTGTGAAGTTGAGACGGACGCGGGCACCAGCTGCTGTATAGGGAAAGATGGATGGGCCGAGGTTGCCTGCCTGGGAAAAGGCGAGCCCGATGCCGTGCGCTCCATTGATGAACAGACTCGCCGTCTCGAGCACGTCAAATTCGGCATTGAGGTCCATCAGGCCAAGTTTTACCGACAAAATATCACCGAATAGATTTTGTTCGTACCAGGCCTCGTAGAGGCGTAGGGCTCGTTCGGCATCGATATTGCTGATGGTTTGGGAGTCGCCGACGGTGGTACCGGTAAAATCGGAACCGCTATTTGCCAAGCCGTAGAGGAACAGGGTGCCGCCAGGAATGTTGGCGACTTTATCCATGTCCACCTCCATAGTCATGTCGAGGTTGTCTATATATTCGTGGTTGGTCTGTATGCCGCCTGAGAGATTGCCCCAGATTTCCCCCGTATAGACCGCATCGAATGTCAGGCCGCTGCAGTCTTCGGGATGTTCCAGGCATCCAGCACGGGCTGGATCGGCGGTGATCAGAGCCAATGCCATGACGGAGGCCAATAACATGGCGCGCCGTTCGAGCAACCAGGTTTTCACTTCGGTGGGGATGATACCCACTATTCCTTTGCGAGCCATCTCGCTTTTTCCTTCCGTTTCTTTGTTTTTTATTTTGATCAACATTGGCCTAGTAGGATCCCTTCTTTCCCGTGCCCAGAAACTTGAAGGTCCATTCGACGTGGAATGGTGCCCACCAGGAACCAACGCCAGTTTCTTTATCGGTGTGACGGTATAGGCCGTTTCGGATCGGCGGAATGATCTCGTAGTCGAGGCTGTATGCTCCAGGACCGTCGAGCGCGATATTGGCACCGTAATGAGGGCCGTCGGCGGCAATCATCTGCATGAACGAACCGTGCGTGGACCAATCCGATCCGACCTTATGGATTTTGTATGCGATCTCTAGGTAGGGAATCCATTCACCTTCACCAAAGCCGTTCTTGTTGCCTTTGGTGGCATGGATATCAGCTTCGAGGTGGATGTCCTTTCGCCCGGCCATGGGCTCGGCGGGTTCCATAGTGATGGCTTGAAGGTAGACGGCGGCGATTTCCATACCGTTCTTTTCCACCGGATCACCAATAGGTTTTTCGCCTGCTACCGCTGCACCAGGTGCGGTCAGGGCGCCCGCAAGCACGGCGAGGGGAAGGGACATAATTTTGTTCATTCTATTCTCCTTCATAGCGCACCAGATGATAATGAAAGCCATTCGCATCTAGCGCCTTTTAATAAACATGATCTTGCAGGTCAAGAAGTATTTACTAATGAAACTCATTAGCAAAATGCTATTCATGGTTAGGGTTTCTAGAATTTTTTCATAGTGAATTAGCTACAGCGTGAAAATAGCAGGCCACCAGGAAGCAGCTACTAATAGGCTTCCTATCAATCCTGGCCCTAGGGGAATCCACAGCTGATTTGCAGCTACGCCTTGTGCGGTGAGAATGCGGTGGCCGAGGAAGGCGCTCCATAGGAAACCTATTGCGAAGAGAAGCCCCTTAACATACCCGATTGCAACTCGGTCGAGCCCTGCAAAGGCTAGAACTTCGAACAGTTCGCCCCCTAGGCCGATGACCAAAGAGACCATGGCTACCGGGGCGTACTGATAGCCCAGTTCAGTGAAGCGCCATCGCAAATTAAGATCCCCTCCGGTTTTCCCAGCGAGCCACGCGGAGATCGAGGTCGTCAGCGTCAATAGGGCCGTTATGGCGGCCATGCAGAAGAGCATGAATCCGACGATCATCAGGAAATCTAACCATACAAAGACCTCCCTGTGCTCTGGTTGTACCACCATGAGCCATGCGGGGCCCGGATGACCGATCCAGACCCAGCTGTGATCCAGGAACCACTCACCCACACCTTGCCGGAGTTGCTCGTAAAGAGGGAGAGCCAGCCAGAGGAAACCCCCGAGAGAGATGCCCGTGCCAAGAAAGAGGAAGCACACCTCGGCCAGGTTGGGATGGTGGCGCCGGATGGCTTCGATCTCTTCTCCCGGCCGCCTCAGCCGAAGGAAAAGGCCGCCTTTCCCCTCGGGGTTGACGCAACGGAAGCATTCGATGCAGTGGCGGGATTCTTCTTTTCTTTTTAGATTAATCATCGTTGGGCAAATACCCCTTTTGGCGTAGGCATCGCCGCCTGGCTGCTTTTGTCTGGGCGTAAACTGGACAGCGCCAAGCCTTGAGAACACACCGAGCAGAAGCCCTATGGGGCAGGCGTGGCGGCACCAAGTCCTCTTGTTTCGTGCGTAGACAAAACCGATTAAGATTGCGATCACCATAGTGCCGCCGAAAATCCCAGCGATAGCCTCAGGGTAGTCCCTTACACCAACCGTCTGACCAAGAATGGTGACAATCAGGAAAGTTGCAATCGGCGTTCCTTCCCATCGGATCCATCGCGGGATGGTGCGTTGCAGCCCCCTCCGGTTTGCCCATTCGGATGCCGCGCCCATTGGACAGAGTAGACCACACCAGCTTCGCCCGGTGAGGATGACCGAAAGGAACACTAACGGAAACCACACGCCCCACATGACGAAATTTGCAAATTCTGTGAAATGAGAAAACGTGGTGGCATTTTCGGAGGGATCGGGCAGGAACAGCGGAATGGCGATAAGAGCCAGGAAGCTAAAAAACATGAAACCGTGCACCAAGACGAGCCGATCGCGGTAGCGGACAAAAAATACCTCAATTTCTTTTGCTAGTTGCCTGAGGAAGTGATCCGGCTTGTATGTCTTCACATCAACGGAAGGGTTTCCCGCGCCGGTGGTAGGAGACCGTTGTATGCGGGAGTGGCTTCTTTCAGCGCGTCCGCGCATTGTCTGTCTCCGTTGCCGCGTGCGCTCGACGCTTCCGAAACCAATAAACAACGGCCAACAACAGCGGAACTACGAGAATAAACTGTGCGGTGATGCCCTCGGCGGTGGGAAATAGGCCGAGCCAGTCTATCTGTGGCATCCAGTTAAGCGGCGTAATGGGAACCCATCGTGCCGCCTGTAGTTCGAGGACACCCTTGCCGGCGAAAGTTATAGCGAGATAGTAGAGAAATACCGCCGTGACCGAGAAAAACACACCAAGGGGAAGCCGGAAGGCCGCCGTACGCGTGGCCCAAAAGAGGATGACAAGGCAGAAAATGGCTGCAATGAAGCCGGTAGCCACGGGAACTATCTGGCCTTCAGTTCCGGCAAGCAGGGCCTGGTAGAATAGCACTGTTTCCGCCCCCTCGCGGTAGACGGCGAGGAACGCAGCAAAACCAAGCGTGAACAATCGGCCGCCTGACAGCGCCTTATCAACCTGGCCGTGGACGTATTTTTGCCATCGTTCGATTTCGCGTTTTGAGAATAACCAGTAGCTCACATAGAACAGAACCGCGGCAGCGATTAGCATGGTCACGCCTTCGAGTGCATCGCGGGATGTACCAGAAACCTCGATCGCGGAAGTCATTAGATAGGCAGTCAACAGACTGGCCGCCAGTGCCCAGCCGGTTCCGTGATAGATGATCCTGACTTTATCTCCCTGGTCCGACAGTCGGAGGTAGGCGATGAGGGCAGAGATCACCAAGATCGCTTCGAATCCTTCACGCATCAGGATCAGGAATGACTGGAGCAAGGCGGAAACGAACCCGCCCGTGGCCTCTGTTTGCGATTCCGCGGTTTCTTTCAGGAGCTTTCGTAAGTCGGCCCATGCCGCTTCGATTGTTTCTGGCGGCGACCCTCGGGAAGCCAGCCCGATAACTCGGCTGAACAGAGATTCCAGCTCCATTTTGAGTCCGGCATCATTCATGCCGATCGCAGCTTCCATGCCGCTGTTCTCGAAGACATCGAAATAAAGAGAAGAAACCGCATCGGCCGTTTCGAGTCCGTCCTCGGATTTGTAGGCTCCGATCACCACATCTCCCTTGGTAACGATGTTGTCGACTGTCTTGGGGATATTCACCGGATCGGCGGCCATGGCTCGGATCGGAGCAAGCGCTGATAGCATCAGAAATACCGTTATGATCAAACGGGGAATCATTGGTTAACCATGAAAACGCCTGCCGGTATGCCGGCCTCGTCGAGGACTTTTGCATCCCGACGCATCGCTTGGCGGATGCCTTCGGCAATTTCATTTACAATATCTGGGGATTCGCGGTTCTTGATGGCCTTGCGCATGCTTCCAAACTGTTTTTCAACGAGATAGGTGTGCTTTGCGCCGATAGTAGTCCGCATGGCCGCCTCCATTTTGCGGTCTTCAAACACGCCGAAATAAGCTTCGACTACCGCCCGCTGCGCAGCCTTTGCATCCCCTTCCTGGTAACGGACTTCCGCTTTATCGATGAAGTCCACGATCTTCTCGGCTAGCGGCTGCCATATGGGAGGCTCTTCGGATTTGGCCGTCTCGGTCATAACCAGAACGGCCCCGACAACCGCCATGGCAAAACTCATTGATCTCATTACAATCCTACCTTTGTTAGTATCAGGAGCCAAACCGGTGTAATCCCTATTCCGTACCCAATAGGCAGGCTGGAAGGTATAGCGAATGCGAAGCACTTGCAAATTATGCCGCTCATAAAACTACCTCCATTCTCCAAATAAAACATTGTCGCTGACTAATAGGAACTGGGTAAACTGGTGAGCAGGCGTGCAGTCCTGCGACCTTTTTACACGGGTTTTCAGGAGCTACCATACTCTGTTGGAGAATGGTCAGTTTACGGGAATCATTGGACAGTTTCGGGAGACCTAAAATAGATCTAAAACCACGAGGATAGAAGCTCACATACATCCGGTAGAACCGGGGGCATGTTAAGGTGTGTCATCAGGAAAGCACCTGTAGGTTCTTGAGCAAAGCCTACAATTATAACCAATCTTTCTAATGAGTTAGCCGCCCATCGTCGGGCGGCTTTTTTCGTTTTCGTTGCACCGCAAATGGCTTATAAGAGCGAGGTCCATGAATTAGGAGGCTGAAGGTGGAACATATTTTAGAAGAACTGTTAATAGATGGGAGCGCTCCGTTGCGCGGCTTCGTTTTTGGCTTTGTTCATGTGGGTATTTTGCTTATAGGTTACTACACAGGATGGAGCATAAATCGGCTGATAAAAGTTGCTTCAAATGGATATATGGCCGGCATCATTGGCGCAGCAATTGCGCATGTATTCGCGGACTTAATCGCGGCGTTGATAGACCCTAATATGAGATCCGCTGCTATTGGAATTGTTCTGGGCGGCCTGTTCCCATTGATGCTCATACCAATTCTCGAGAGATTTATCGTTAAAAGCGAACACCATATCATGGTGGGCGATCATGAAGATATCCGTAAGGATCTTGATTCCCACTAGATTTTTTAGGGACGTCGACTAATTCAAAATCAAACCTTCGGGTCGCCCT
>JASLYJ010000044.1 GCA_030739855.1 Alphaproteobacteria bacterium
GATTGGGGGTGCGTGCAGCGGCGTCTTGGAGCGGTCGAGATAATGGACAAAGGCCTCGATCCCGCCATCGTAATGCATCTTCACGGATTTGGGCTCCACCCCGCGGCGGTCATCGAGGACCAGCGTCACTCCGGAATTAAGGAAGGCAAGTTCGCGCAGGCGATGTTCCAGTCGGGCGAATTCAAACACCGTGTTGGAAAAAGTTTCCGGCGAGGGATAGAAAGTAATGCTAGTGCCGGTCTTGCCCTTCGCGTCGCCCACTACTTCCATAGGGGCCTCGGCCTCGCCATGGGAGAAGCGCATGAAATGTTCCTTGTCGTTGCGCCAGACGGTCATTTCCAGCTTGTCGGAAAGGCCGTTCACTACCGAGACGCCGATGCCGTGTAAGCCGCCGGACACCTTATACGAGTTCTGATCGAATTTTCCCCCAGCGTGAAGCTGGGTCATGATGACCTCAGCCGCCGAAATTCCTTCCTCGGCGTGGGTATCCACGGGAATCCCGCGTCCGTTATCCACCACCGTTACTGATTCGTCAGGGTTGAGCGTTACCGTAATGAGGTCGCAGAACCCGCCCAGAGCTTCGTCGATAGAATTGTCCACCACTTCATAAACCATATGGTGTAGACCCGACCCGTCATCGGTGTCACCGATGTACATTCCCGGGCGCTTGCGTACAGCGTCGAGCCCGCGTAGCACCTTGATCTGCTCGGCGTCGTATTCGCCCTCGACGCTCTCCATTTTAAGCGTTTCCGGCGTTTCTGTAGCGTTGTCCTGGTCTTTATCACTCATCTTCGGTTCCGCAATCTCGCCCAAGGGTTATTGTCATGTCAGTTTTCAGTAAGGAACGGCGGCGTTGTCAGCCACATGGTAAAAATGCGCGCAGCTCGAAAGGCCCTCGAACTGGGCGGCGTCAGTGCCGGTAAGCCAGGCCTGGGCGTTCAGGACGCTGAGCCGCTCAAACAGCGCGACGCGCCATTCGCTGTCGAGATGGGCTGCTACCTCGTCCAGCAGTAATAGCGGCGGTGAACCACGCTTTTTGCGGATCAGTTCAGCCACCGCCAGAATAAGTGAAATCAGTAGCCCCTTCTGTTCGCCGGTGGAACACTCCCTTGCCACTACACCGGTGGATCTCATCTGTACCACTAGGTCGCTGCGCTGCGGCCCGTGGAAGGTACGTCCGCTTTCGGCATCATGGACGCGGCTCTGCGTAAGGGCCGTATGGAAGCGTTCCTCGGCTTCCAACGCTGATCCTTCTTCGAGCCAGCTCTCCACGTCGCCGATGACTTCTACGCGGGCCACGGGAAAGGGCCCGTGGTTCTGCTCGCAGGTATGGCTCAGGAGGATCGCTATTTCTCGCCGTGCGCAGGCGATGGCGGTGCCGGTCTGAGCCAAAGTCTCTTCCAGAACACAAAGCCAGTCCGGGTCGACGTGGCCACCTTTCTCGCGTAGCAGACGGATGCGCTCGCGCAGAACGCGCCCGTAAGAGGTAGTGCGTGTGGCATGGCCGGGGTCGAATCCCGTCACGATACGATCGAGAAAGCGCCGCCGGTCGCCTGCTCCTTCAGCGAACAGCCGATCCATGGTCGGGGTTAGCCAGACGGCACCGATCCATTCCCCCAGCGCGCTCTGGCGTGCAGACTGGCCGTTGATGTGTACCACACGGCGTGTGCCGCCGATGCGAGCGTTTCCGGCGTTTTTCTGCGTTTCTCCTGAATCCTTATCTGAATCTTGGCCCGACTCCAGTCCGGTGCCCAGATTTACCTCGCCCACGGGTGTGGCTAGAGTAGCAGCAACGGCCCATGCTGCGCCGGGAGTCGCATCACGGCGCGTCACCTCGCTCAGCCGGGCTCCGCGCAAGCCTCGCCCTGGTGCTAGATAAGATACTGCTTCCAGTAGGTTGGTCTTACCTGTGCCGTTGGCTCCAGTGAGTACAACTGGACCAGAGTTCAACTCTAGCCGCAGCGTCGGGTAATTACGGAAATCGTTGAGGGTCAGACGGCGCACCGCCCAGTGTGCGTTCTTTCGTACCGCTGCATCCTCATGCTGAAGGGAAGCAACGGAGTTCAGGTCGGATTCTAAACCGTAGGCCAAGTCTTGTATCTGAAGAACCTCTCTCACACCCGCATCGGCATCAGGACGTAAAGGGCACAGCTGTCGGCAACGTCGCAGACGATGGTAGGAGATGAGGCGTCCGCTAGGTCAAAACGCGCTGTACCGCCTTCGATCTGTTGGGTAATGTCGAGCAGATAACGGGAATTAAAACCGATTTCCACTGGGTCCGCATTATATTTTACTTCCAGTTCCTCGGTAGCGCTGCCGCTTTCCGGGCTCGACGAAGAAAGCGTCAGGCTGCCCTTGTCGAGGGCTACCTTCACAGCCCGCGATTTTTCGGTGGAAATGGTAGAAACCCTGTCCACGGCCTCGGTGAAGGACTTGCAGTCTACTTCTAGGCACTTGTCGTTCCCTTCGGGGATCACCTGTTGATAGTTGGGAAAGGTGCCGTCGATCAACTTCGAGGTCAGTACCACGTCATCGAAGGTGAAGCGGATCTTAGTATCAGAGAGCGTCACCACGATATCTACTTCGTTGTCCTCAATGAGCTTGCGCAGTTCGGCAACCGCCTTGCGCGGCACGATGATTCCTGGCATGTCCGCCGCACCGTCGGGCTGGGGTATCTCCACACGGGCCAGACGGTGGCCGTCGGTGGCCACCGCCCGCAACACTGGGGTGCTGCCTTCCATGGTGGTGTGGAAATAGATACCGTTGAGGTAATAGCGGGTTTCCTCCGACGACATGGCAAAACGCGTGCGATCCACCAAGTCCCGGCACAAGGCGGAGGAAAGGGTAAAGCTATGAGGCAGATCGTCATCGGTCATAACCGGGAAATCCTCTGTTGCTAGGCAAGAGAGCGAAAACCGAGAGCGTCCGGCACAGATCTCCACACGGCTGCTATCTTCACCGCTTTCGAAGGAGACCTGCGATCCTTCGGGTAGTTTGCGAACGATGTCATAGAGAGTATGGGCCGGCAGAGTGATGGCGCCGGGGACGGCCACGTCGGCGGGCACCTTTTCGACGATGGCTATATCCATGTCCGTGGCGGTAAGCGAGAGGCTACCGTCGGTGCCTTCGATCATCACGTTGGAAAGGATAGGAATGGTAGTGCGACGTTCCACCACGTTCTGAACATGGGCTAACGTCTTTTGCAGAGCGGTGCGTTCAATGGTGAGTTTCATGGCGATTCTAAAAACAGAATTTATACAAAAAAGTGTACGAAGATAACGGTTTCGAAGAAAAGACAATCGCCCCTTTTACTGCTCTTATAAGAAGGGGTGCAATTATAGCAGAAGGGAGGGGATTCCGAAGTTTTTTCCTTGCTTTTTGCGATTTTTTCTAGGCCGGAAAATAGAGCAAGATCGCACCTCAAAACAGGTGAAAAAGGGGTGGCGCGTCAGCCTTCGAGCATCCGCCGCAACAACTCCACATCCTCGTTGAAACTGTTGTCGCTGGTGCGTAATTCATCCACTTTACGTACTGCATGCATGACGGTGGTGTGGTCGCGGTTACCGAATTTGCGCCCAATCTCGGGAAGCGAGCGTGAGGTGAGCTGTTTTGCCAGATACATGGCCACCTGACGTGGCCGCGCCACAGCCCGGGCCCGCCGCGCTGAGGACATCTCACTCAGTTTGATGTTGAAATGGACGGCCACGCGCTTTTGGATCTGCTCTATGGTTACACGGCGGTCACTGACACGCAGAAGGTCATGCATAACCTCCTGTGAGGATTCGAGGGATACCGGGCGTCCCACCAGCGTGGCGTGGGCAATAATGCGGTTGAGCGCACCTTCAAGCTCGCGCACGTTGGAAGTTATCTTATGAGCCAGGAACTCCAGGACCTTGGGTGGAATCTCCGCCTTTAGAGATTCTGCCTTTGATTGCAGAATACCCAGTCGTAGCTCATAGGTGGTGGGGTGGATATCTGCCACTAGCCCCCATCCCAGGCGTGAGCGCATACGCTCCTCGATGCCTTCCAGATCGCTGGGCGACTTGTCGGCGGAAATAACAATCTGACGATTCTGGTCCACCAACGCATTGAACGTATGGAAGAATTCCTCTTGGGTGGAATCCTTGCCGCTGATGAACTGGACGTCGTCGACCATCAGCACATCTACCGAACGGAACGAATCCTTAAACGCCATGGTATTTTTGAACCGCAGCGCACGGACGAACTGGTACATGAACTGCTCGGCGGAAAGGTAGATCACTCTACGGCCGGGGGTGCGCAGGTGGATATGCCAGGCTAAGGCATGCATGAGGTGGGTCTTCCCCAACCCCACCCCACCGTAGAGAAACAACGGGTTGAAGGGAACGTGATCGGATTCTGCCACTCGGCGAGCGGCGGCGAAGGCTAGCTCGTTGGGTTTGCCGACGACAAAATTAGAAAAAGTGTAATAGGGGTCAAGAGGGGCGCCGATATCTTTCTGCCAGTCGGAGCTGGCACTGTTCTCCTCAATGTGACCAGCGGCCGCGATTCCCGATGAATCGGTCGTTTCCCCGTGGCCGGGGGGAGAGGCCTCAGGGGCGTGAATGTCGGAGGCGGAGTCCGAAGTAGACTGTTGTCTGGTCTGGTGGACGAGTATCTCAACGCTGAAAATATCGGCATTCTCCTCGCACCACAGGGTACAAATACGCTCGGCGTAATTGCTGACTATCCAGTCGCGCATGAAACGGGTTGGGACGGTAATCCTTACTTCCCCATTGGCGCAGCCTTCAAAAGTTAGGGGCTTCAGCCAGCTGCGGAAGGCGGCCTCACCGAATTCCTTGCGCAGGAGTCCCCTGATCCGGGCCCACTGGCTGTGGAGTTTGTTTTCCATAGCGGAATCTGACATGGCCTACTCCTGCACCCAAGGAAGGCCGTCCACCTTCCAACCGTTTTCCTTGCCGCGATGGCCTTCAGCGTCATGATCACCCTCGAAGCCGGAGGCTACGTTATAGCATCTGGTAAAACCTTGGCCGGTCATGGCAATGGCGGCCATGCGTGAACGTCCCCCGGATCGACAAATAAACAATAAGGCATCGTCGGCCTCCGCCCCGGAAGAGCGCACCTGATCGGTGAACTCGGGATTTTGCTGCATATTGGGAAATATCTGCCAGGGAATGAAATAGGGCTGCTTGTTAAGGGTTTTAAGGTCGGGGACGCCGACAAATGTCCATTCCGGGACGGTTCGGACGTCCACCAACCGGGCCTTGGGATCGGAGCTCAAGAGCTCCCATGTTTCTTTGGGGGATAAATCACCAGCGTAATCAGAGCCAGCCACTGCAATGAAACTCCCACTTAGGACTAGGACGGTACGGCTAGACCAACAATAATTTTTATACTCTTGGGAGTCGCGAGTAGTGAATAACTAGGCCATTCCAACACAAGCTATTCACATGCCGAACCAAAACTTAAAATACAATATTTTTACATATTTATACATAATATTTACTTAGCGATTACATATAAATACTAAAAATTACTCATTATGATAAGTCTTAGATCCCCCCTTGATCACAAACACATTACCCATGACCGATGCCGCTGGCAACAACAAGAATGGGATAAGATGAAAAAAAATTACGAAATTGTCTTGGTTGAGGGAAAAATACCGCGGATGGTGTGTGCAGTATTTACGTGTCAGGTGGTGGACGGTGTTTGGCCAGTGCGAGAGAGTTCCACCCTGGCGGTGGTTACGATCGGATCCTTAGCTGAGAGAGGGATGCATCCTGACTGGGGTGGGATCAAAGGTGGGTGGGGAAACGCTTGGGAGAGTATCTTCCGGCTGCTTTACCTCCACCCATTTCCGGAACCTAGCCAAGGGCATCCCATACGGTTGCGTAGATTACGGACACGGGGGCCGTGACCGGAAAACAGAGGCTTGGATGAAGGGAAAACGCCCTAAAGGGCCTTTATTTTCGCGGAAAAGCGCGAAATCTTGCGAGAAACGGTGTTGTGGTGCATGACACCCTTGGCGGCGCCGCGCATGAGTTCCGGCTGGGCAACTTTTAGGGCCGCGCTGGCGGCGTCGTGGTCACCGGCACTGATGGCTTCTTCCACCTTTTTCAGAGAGCTGCGGATGCGGCTAATACGGCTACGGTTAACCGTAGTTTGACGCACCGCTTTTCGTACCCGTTTCTTCGCCGATTGAATGGTTGCCATGGTCGCTTCGTTACGTGATGCTGTTTTCAGGAAAAAATTAATCCTAGCAACAAGATAAGATCAAGCTGCGGGTTATAATCTGCCGCCACCTCCTCGTCAAGTCGCGCAGGCGGTTTTGAGCATAATCCGGCATTGTGAGGGGGAAAATGATTATTTGCTGATTATTTAGGAGAAAGAAAGAAATGGACCACTACATGGTCTGCATCGCTAACGATCTCTAGATTCAATATCTCGTTCTCGCGCCGGTATTTGGTCTCCGAGAACCGTTCCCATCCTAGTTGTGGCAGGGATTGGGCATAGAAAATTTCGATTGCCTCAGGCGTGGTAATCCCCGCCGCGGTGGATTCCACAATGCGGCCGGTGGGCGTATCGAAAACGACGCCACTCCCTGCCACGTTTTGCAGCCCAGGCATCAGAGGCAGGGCCTCGAACCCGGCCACGAAAGAGGTGACGTCGGGGGGGGCTTCGTTCACGGGTTCCCCGGCCTGGCCTGGGCGGGCTCCTGCCGGGATGGCCTGAAGCACAATGGCCACGGCAAGAGCCAGGAGAGGGCATGCTAGAGCTGATAAGAACCACCTCATTGTACAGCCTTC
>JASLYJ010000045.1 GCA_030739855.1 Alphaproteobacteria bacterium
CGACACCGAAATCTATCAAGGTCTCAAACTCATCGATGAGAAGCTCGGCGGCACTACTCCACTGGAAATACTAATAAAATTCGAGGATGACTCTTACGGCCTCCTAGAGCCCGAGGACCTTGAAGGGTTGACCGAGCGAGAAATACAAATGGAGCGTGAGTATGCGGAACAACGCACCAACTCACCACAGTATTGGTTTACCCCCGACAAGATCCAGCGCATCAAAGAAGTACACGACTACCTTGAGGAACTGCCAGAAATCGGCAAGGTGCTATCGCTCGCTTCGCCGGTGCGGGTTGCTGAGAAATATGTCGAAGGGGAGCTGGACGCAATGGATTTGGCACTCCTGCATACCAAAGTTTCCCCCGAGGTAAAAAAGAGTCTTATCAACCCTTACGTCTCTATCGATGACAACGAGGCGCGGCTCCTTGCGCGTGTGTTGGATTCGAAACCGGATTTACGCCGCAAGGAGTTGCTGGAAACAGTGCACCATGACCTAGTGAACAAGCTCGGATTTGAGGAGCAGGACGCGATCGTGAGTGGGCTGCTAGTGCTCTACAACAATATGCTGCAGAGTCTGTTTAAATCGCAGATTAAAACCATAGGTGTAGTGATGCTGGGTATTGCTATCATGTTCCTAGTGTTGTTCCGCTCAATCACCCTATCAATTATCGGTATTCTGCCAAACCTGCTAGGTGCCGCGGTGGTTTTGGGTGTAATGGGATGGGCAAAAATCCCCATGGACATGATGACTATCACGATCGCCGCCATCACCATCGGTATCGCAGTAGACAATGGTATTCACTATATCTACCGCTTCAGAGAGGAGTACGCACTTACCCACAGTTATGTGGAGACCATGCACGTTTGCCATTCCAATATTGGCAAAGCAGTGTTCTATACGACCATGACTATCATCTTCGGTTTCTCCATCCTGGTGTTTTCCAACTTCATCCCCACTATTTATTTTGGTGTATTAACTGCGGCGGCAATGTTCATCGCCCTTTTGGCAGCACTCACAGTGCTGCCAAAGCTGATTTTACTGTGGAAACCATTCAGCTAATCGCACTGACCGTACCGCATAAGCAATCTGCAGACCCCGAAAGGATCGGGAAATTGGCGAAAACCGCAGCACATTATGTATGCCAAGAATGCGGCGCCAACTTCCTACAATGGAGCGGTTGTTGTGAATCCTGTGGTACATGGAACAGCATCACGGAAGAAGCTTCTCGTGACAGCGTTCCCACAGGCGCACGCGGCAGCAGAAAGGCTAGCAAACGAGGCAGCAAGGGAAATGTTGAATTCCTGAACCTAGATGACCCCACCGCTGACCTATCACGTCGCGTGACCGGAATCACTGAACTGGACCGAGTCTGTGGTGGTGGCTTGGTCCCGGGATCAGCCCTGCTGGTTGGTGGCGACCCCGGTATCGGCAAATCAACCCTTCTTCTCCAAGCACTGTGCGCGCTTGGAAGCCAAGTGGCCTGCGTCTACATTTCCGGAGAGGAATCAACTGAACAGGTGAGGATGCGCGCCGACAGGCTCGGCTTGGCGCAAGCTCCCGTCCGTCTTGCCACGGCTACTGATATCCACACTATTCTCGACACTCTAGAGACGGATTGCAGAGATGGCAAGGCTGATGTGCTGGTAATCGATTCCATCCAGACCATGTATATGGACGTCCTTGAAGCCGCTCCCGGCACGGTACCGCAGGTTCGTTCCTGCGCCTGCGAATTGGTGCGTTTTGCCAAACGTCACGGCATTACCATTTTCCTCGTGGGCCATGTAACCAAAGAAGGGCAAATCGCGGGCCCTCGTGTGATCGAACATATGGTGGATACAGTCCTTTATTTTGAGGGCGAACGCGGGAACCAATTCCGCATCTTGCGCGCGGTAAAAAACCGCTACGGCCCCACTGATGAAATCGGCGTTTTCGAAATGAGCGATGCCGGCCTGCGCGAGGTGGAGAACTCCTCTTCCCTATTCCTCTCAGAACGTCCCGACGATGTACAGGGTGCTGTGGTTTTTGCTGGAATCGAGGGCACACGACCTCTGCTGGTGGAAATACAGGCCCTGGTAGCACCGTCAGTTCTGGGATCGCCACGTCGCGCCGTGGTTGGTTGGGATAGTGGCCGCTTGGCCATGACACTTGCGGTTCTTGAAACCCGTTGCGGACTTGCGCTGGGAGGCCAAGATGTTTATCTCAATGTGGCCGGAGGACTGCGCATCACGGAACCAGCGGCTGATCTTGCCGTAGCCGCCGCCATTGTCTCGTCCCTGACCGGAGAACCGTTGCCTCGTAGTACCGTGGTCTTTGGTGAGGTAGGTCTCTCCGGTGAAGTGCGCAGTGTGGGGCAAAGGAAGTCCCGTCTGAAGGAGGCTGCGAAGCTAGGCTTTGTCAGAGCCATAGTACCGAAGCAGACGTCGAAAACAAAGAAGCAGCGGGAACCAATCCTGGAAACCCTTGAGATCGCACATTTACAGGATCTGCTTGGTCATTTTGCCACCGCCACACATATCGCGGCGGAACAGACTCCCAAAAAACATCCTCCAACGCTGAAACGTGGGAAAAACCGCTAAGCCATGGAAAACCTTCCAGCCAACGCCGCCGACCTGATTGTTATTGCCGTATTGCTGGTATCGTCCTTGCTTGCCTTTTCCCGCGGTTTCGTGCGCGAACTTTTCTCGGTCGGCGGATGGGTGGGCGCTATTTTCGCCACGCTTTACGGGTTTTCCTACATCAAACCCTATGCCCGCCAATGGATTTCCATAGATATCTTAGCCGATGCCGCCGCCGGCATGGCCATCTTTATCACCACGCTGATCACACTCACCCTCATCAGCCGTGTTTTGTCCGACCAGATCCGCACGCTGGGCGCTGGCAGTGTTGACCGATCTTTGGGGTTCCTGTTCGGCCTGCTGCGAGGTGTTATCATCGTTTGCCTTACCTATCTTCTGATGGCATGGATTCTTCCCAAGGAGGAACAGCCGGAATGGCTGTGCTCGGCGCTTACCATCCCCCTTGTGGAGAAAGGCGCCGATCAGTTGTTGCGACTGATCCCGGAAGGCGCCGTGGAAATAGGTGACGCATCCCATCTTCGATGTGAAAACCAGCGTATGCTGGAATCCCTGACCAGAGATGAAAACCAGCGTATGCTGAAATCCCTGACCAGCCCCCGCCCCCGGGGCAAAACGCAGAACTCCAAAGACGGCTACAGCGATACCCAGCGGCAGGATATGGATCGCCTGTTCGAAACCAACGACAACCCCTGAGGTCACCACCCAATCCATGATGAAACGCCGTCTCATACGCCTTTCCGAGACAGACCCCGTGCGTCTTTCGCCTGCTCGTCCCTTCGACGATGACAAGCCGAGAGAAGAATGTGGCGTCTTCGGCGTCTTTGACCATACCGATGCCGCCGCTCTGACGGCGCTGGGCCTGCATGCGCTCCAACACCGAGGCCAGGAGGCCGCCGGAATCGTTACCTATGACGGCAATCAGTTCCACAGCCATCGTAATATGGGTTATGTAGGTGACAATTTCGGCTCAGAGGAAATCATCCAGTGTCTCCCCGGAGCTAGTGCCATTGGCCATGTGCGTTATTCCACCACTGGCGAGACTGTACTACGGAACATTCAGCCCCTGTTTTCAGAATTTGCCTTCGGTGGGTTTGCTATCGGCCATAACGGCAACCTCACCAATGCCCTCAACCTTCGCCGAAAGCTGGTAAGCCATGGATGCCTATTCCAGTCCACCACCGATACCGAGGTCATCAATCACCTGATTGCTACCAGCCGGGCACCCAATGTCATTGATCGCGTTACCGATGCCCTGCTCCAAGTGGAAGGAGCCTATTCTTTGGTAGCCATGACCGCCGACACCCTAATCGGCACCCGCGACCCCCGCGGCGTACGTCCATTAGTTTTAGGTAAGCTAGACGGTGCCCACATTCTGGCCTCTGAGACCTGCGCCCTGGATATTATTGGTGCCAAATTTGTACGCGACGTGGAGCGGGGCGAAGTCATCGTCGTAGATGCAGGCGGAGTACATTCCTACCACCCTTTTAACCGTACGCCTTCCCGATTCTGCATTTTCGAATATGTTTATTTCTCTCGGCCAGACAGCGTTATCGAAGGTAACAGTATCTACGAGGCGCGCAAGAATATCGGCGCGGAACTGGCCCGGGAAAGTCCAGTAAAAGCTGATCTGATTGTCCCGGTCCCAGATTCCGGCGTGCCTGCAGCCCTGGGTTTTGCTGCCGAATCCAACACGTCTTTCGATCTCGGCATTATCCGCAATCACTATATGGGACGTACCTTCATCGAGCCGGGGGACAGCATCCGTCACCTAGGAGTCAAGCTAAAACACAACGCTAACCGCGCCAATATCGAAGGCAAGCGCCTAGTGCTGGTAGATGACAGCATCGTGCGCGGCACTACCTCGAAGAAGATTGTAGAAATGGTGCGCGACGCAGGGGCTAAGGAAGTGCACCTGCGTATCGCCAGCCCGCCTACGGCCCATCCTTGCTTCTATGGTATCGATACGCCGGAGCGGGAAAAGCTCCTTGCCTCCACTATGAGCGTGAAGGAGATGGCCCAGCTCATCTGCGTGGACAGCCTCGCTTTTCTCTCCATAGATGGACTCTATCGCGCCATGGGGGAAAAAGGGCGCGATAGCGAATGTCCCCAGTATTGCGACGCCTGCTTTACCGACGACTATCCCATCCCTACCAGCGATCATGATGGTGGCGAGACGAACAAGCAGTTTTCGCTTCTGGCAGAACTAACGTAATCCCTTCGCCGTCCGGACCCCCTTATGTCTCCCAAAAAGCTCGATGGCCGCATCGCTCAGGTCTTCCTTGATCTATCCCTGCCCTCCTGTCACAAAAATAGCCAAGTTATCCGCGTCGCCTAATAAGGACGCGCAGACAGACAGGCAGCGGTGACCCTCTCGCCATTTCTCCCCCAACCATTCGCATTTTCATGAGGACAATGCATGGTATAATCAATACTGTACTTTGGGATATTCGTTTCAAGATCTAGATAGTTAAGTTTAGTTGCGGCTGGTCCAATATTAATAGCTTACCAGAAATAGTAGATATAACACGGAGCGGCACTGACTGAGACCATTCACAGGGGACACAAACAAAGACTTTTAAAAACTCTCACTTAGAGATATCCACCCCAACAGTATTGTTTATAAAAACGGGTTTTATAATAGTAACGGTGGACCTCAACCGTCGTACGAGGAGTTGGCAAGCACTGGAAGGAGGCATCTGTGCCCAGAACCAAGCCAAGCAAGGCTGTCATTCTGGCAGCCGGACTGGGATCGCGGCTAGATCCGACAACCGACTTGCCAAAACCACTAGTCCAGGTGGATGGCCTAACTCTCGCTGAACGGACGGTATTAGCGTTGCGCGAGGGGGCGGGGATCATGAATTTTATTATTATGACCGGCCACAGGGCAGATATTATTGCCTACCACTTCGACCTTATCTCCAGACGCTATGACGTAACCATTGATGCCGTCAACGCCACGGACTGGCAGTTGGGAAACGGAGCCAGCGCGTTAGCAGCTCGGAAACACGTGGGCAATGCGCCTTTCTTTCTGACTATGACCGACCATATACTCGATCCAGAAATCGCCGAGACACTTTCTAAAAATGTACCGGAAACGGGGAAAATGTGTCTCGCTGTGGATCGTGATAAGAAAGGTATTTTTGATCTTGGGGATGTCACAAGGGTGCAGATTGAGGATAGCCAAATCCGCGAAATTGGCAAAAATCTTGAACGCTGGGACGCGGCGGATACCGGCGTCATGATTTGTACTTCAGGGCTTTTCGAAGGGCTGGAACAGGCCGCCACAAATGGCCTGTACGGTCTTTCCGATGGCCTTCGTCATCTTGCCGAGAGGGGTCGCGCCAGAGCCGTGGACGTGACCGGAAAGTATTGGCTCGATGTAGACACACCAGAAGCCCTCCTGGAGGCAGAATCCAGGGAGCAAATCCAATTTGCCAAAGAAGCTGAGTTATTCACTCCTGATGCCCGCTCTAGCGGGGTCACGATAAGGTGAATTGTATAAAGGAAACGATGTGAATTGCTCTCTCCCACACAATAACGGGACGAAAAACGCTCAGGAAGGCATCAACGCCATTAGCAGCCTTCTCATTGTGCTACCGCCACACGCATCCTCAGGCCCGATTGAACCCAGGACTGAACTACTAGGCCTTCCTCTTGCCAGCCGTAAGGTGCTGAGCGCAGAGCGGGCTGGATTTGAGAGAGTTGTCACCCTTCCGGAAGAATCTATAAAGACGATTGTGGCACAGCGCATCGTGGTCCTGTCCGGAGATATCCTCCCCGATTCGAAATGGCTTCATGAACTCCTCCATATGCCTGTGAAGCCAGAGACAATGACATTTGAACATGGAATTGCCGCGGTAATCGAAACCTCCCATAGTCAAAAGATGTTTCTCCTGAAACCGCCTTCCGAAGATGAAGCCGGTGACATTTTCTCCATTATGTCAAAAATATTCGATGCCGCACCTCGCCAACTTAGCGAAAATAAGTGGTTAAATATCACGCCAGAAACCACCGTTTCTGCAGCAGAGGACTGGCTTCTTAGCTGTTTGGTCAAAGACACAGACGGGTTTATGGCCCGCCTCATATCCCGCCCCATCTCCCTTACCCTCACAAAACGGCTTGCCGCGACCTCGGTTTCGGCTAATACAGTGACCGTGATTAGTACACTC
>JASLYJ010000046.1 GCA_030739855.1 Alphaproteobacteria bacterium
GGGTCCATCGGCTTCCGCTGGGAAAAGGAACCGACGGGGAACTGGAACCTGCAGCTCAAGAACGCCGTCAGCGGCGAGGATTTCGACCCGCTGCTCAGCCTGCTCGGAAACGACGAGCAGAAAGCCATGGTCTCGTTCAGCGACTTCACCGATACCTTCAGCATCGATTTGGCCAAATCGACCGGGCAATCGCAGAACGCCACGGAGATTTTGCGCGAAGTTCCGGCCAAGATCATAAGAACGAACGATGGCAAGGAATTGCTGGTCACCACGGCTTTCGACCTGCTGATGGCGCAGGCCGGCGTGTCCCGGGGACTGGGCGGCGACTATCCGGCGGATTATGACGATCCCAAGCCCTATACGCCGGCCTGGCAGGAGGCGCAGACCGGCGTCAGCCGGGACCTAGCCATCCAGATCGGCAGGGAATTCGCCGACAACGCCGAAAAGACCAAGGGAAAGTCGCTGTTCATCACCGGCCCGGGCCTGCAGCATTTCTACCACGGCGCCTCGGTGTACTATCGCAACGAGGCGGTGATGCTGGCGCTCTGTGGCTGCAACGGTGTCAACGGCGGTAACTTCAATCACTACGTCGGCACCCAACACACCCGCCTCAATGCGGCCTTCGTCAATC
The DNA here is from genome assembly GCA_030739855.1 of Alphaproteobacteria bacterium. GTDB lineage: Bacteria > Pseudomonadota > Alphaproteobacteria > UBA11136 > UBA11136 > UBA11136. Next base: position 632 of record JASLYJ010000046.1, read on the forward strand.
TCGGCGCCGCTCTGGATTGGAGGCGGCCGCCGCGCCTCATGAATAGCACGTCGCTGTGGTATTTCCATACCGGCCAGTGGCGCTACGACAACATGCCGCTGGACACCCAATGGGCGACGGGGGCCAAGAAACTGCCCCAATTCAATCACGCCGCCGATATGAATTCGCTGGCCGTCAGGTTGGGCTGGTTACCCTTCTTCCCGCAGATCGACAAAAAGAACCCACAAGAACTCTACAAGGAGGCCGTTGCGGCGGGTTGCAAGAGCGACGAAGAGGTCAAGGATTGGGTTGCCGACCAGTTCCGGGAGGGCAAGCTGAACTTTGCCATCAACGACGTCGACGCGCCGGAAAACAGGCTGAAAATGGTTACCGTCTATCGCGGCAACCTGATCGGCACCAGCATGCGGGGCCATGAACTGGCGCTCAAGCACTTCCTGGGAACGGGCAACAACGTGATGTGGGACGAGGAGCCCGCGAAGGACTTGATCAACGAAATTAATTGGCACGACGAATCCGCCACGGGCAAGCTGGACTTCTTGGTCAACCTCAACATCCGCATGGATTCCAGCGCCAACTATTCCGACGTCGTGTTGCCCGCCGCCTTTTGGTACGAGAAGTACGATGTCACCTTCGGCGACATGCATACTTTCGTTCATCCTCTGACACCGGCGACGCAACCGCCCTGGGAGGCCAAACACGATTGGGAGGCTTTCAAGCTCATCGCCAAGAAGTTCTCGGAAATGGCTAAGACACATTTCCCCGAACCGGTGAAGGATATCGTGCTCAATGCCTTGTGGATGGACAGTCCCGATCAACTCGCCCAGCCGATGGGGGAGGTGCGGGACTGGAAGGCCGGAGAAACCGAACTTGTTCCCGGCAAAACGTTCCCAAAGATTGCCATCGTGGAAAGAGATTACACCAAGGTCTACGACCAATTGGTTTCACTGGGCCCGCTCGTCAGCCAGCCCGGCGGCTACGGCTCCAAGGGACAGTACGCGGACCTCACTCCCATCGTCGAGGAGGAACTCAAGCACAACGAAGTCTTGGATGTAAAAGACGGACGTGTGTACTTTGAGAAGCCGGAGCAGGCCTGCGAGCTTATCCTGCAGATATCTCCCGAGCTTAACGGACGGCTTTCCTCGCTCTTCTTCAAAGAAATGGAGAAGAAAGTAGGTCTTCCCCTCGCCGACATGGTCGAAGTCGTAAAAGGCAGGAAAGTTCACTACAAGGACATCATTTCCCAGCCCAGGAGGATCCATACCACGCCGCAGTGGAGTGCCATGTTGCACGACAAGGACGGCAAACAGCGGACCTTCGGCCCCTGGACCATGAACATCGAACGCCTGAAACCCTGGCACACGCTGTCGGGCAGGCAGGAAATCTATTATGACCACCAGGGTCTGAGGGAACTGGGCGAAGCTCTTCCCACCAACAAGCCGCCACTCGATATGGTGGCCATCGGCGACATCAACATGGACAAGGCGGGCCCCAACTCCAAGGTGTTCCGCTTCATCACGCCGCACGGCAAGTGGCAGATTCACAGCTCCTTCAGGGATCACTGGCCGATGGTGCACATGTCACGCGGCGGGCCCACGGTGTGGATCAACCCCGGTGACGCCGATGACATCCAGGTCAAGGACAACGACTGGGTGGAAATGTATTGCGAAAACGGCATCGAAGTGGTGCGGGCCGTCGTCAGCCACCAGGTGCCGCGCAGCATGGCCATCACCTACCACCAGGTCGAGCGCAATGTGAACGTTCCCTTCTCGCCGCTGGCTAAAAAGAACGCGGCCTCGGATCTGCGGGGCGGTAACAACAACGCCACGACGAGAATCCTGATGAACCCTCACACCATGATCGGCGGCTATGCCCAGTTCTCCTATTACATAAATTACTGGGGAACCAGCCCCTCGGAACGCGATCACGGAGTGCTCATACGCAAAATGCCCCTGGGAGCTGATGGCAAGCCTGTTTATCAGGAAGGCGACCTCCATAAAGTGCCGGTGGAATAAGGAGAAGGACCATGAAAGTCAAAGCCCAAATAAGCATGTCCTTCAATCTCGAGAAGTGCATCGGCTGTAACACCTGCACGGTTGCCTGCAAGAACGTTTGGACCAACCGCGAGGGCGCCGAATACATGTGGTGGAACAATGTCGAAACCAAGCCCGGTATCGGCTATCCCAAGCAATGGGAAAACCAGGATCTATGGAAGGGAGGCTGGGTCAAGGACGGCGACAAGCTGAAGCTGCGCTACGGCAGCAAGGCTTACATGCTCTCCAACCTCTTTTTCAATCCGCATGTGCCGGAAATGAAGGATTACTACGGTAACGGTGACGTCTATACCTTCACTTACGACGACTTGCATTCTTCCAAACAGTTTGAACAGCCACCCGTGGGCCGGCCCAAATCCATGGTCACCGAAGAAGAAGACGTGACCATCGACTGGGGTGTCAATTGGGAGGACAACGCCGGCGGCGCCCATGTCACCGGCAGGCACGACGTAAATTTCAAGGATATGAGCGAGCAGGAAATGGAGGCCACGCTCAAGTTCCGGGACGTCTTCTATTTCTACCTTCCGCGCATTTGCAATCACTGCCTTAACCCGGCTTGCGTTGGTGCCTGTCCCTCCGGTGCTGCCTACAAGCGGGAAGAGGACGGTGTCGTTCTCATCGACCAAAACAGGTGTCGGAATTGGCGCTATTGCATCTCGTCGTGCCCCTACAAAAAGCCCTATTACAATTGGGCCAGCGGCAAGATGGAAAAATGCATCCTCTGCTATCCCAGGATCGAGTCCGGCCTGCCGCCCGTCTGCTTCCATTCCTGCGTGGGCAAGATCCGTTCCTTTGGGGTTCTTCTCTACAACATGGATCGGGTGGAGGAAGCAGGGTTGGCGAACGATCGGGATCTGGTGGCTGCCCAACGGAACATTATTCTGGATCCCTTTGACGAATACGTAATCGAGGCGGCCAAGCAAAGCGGCATCAGCGACGACTGGATCGACGCGGCGCAGCGCTCGCCGATTTACAAGATCGTCAAGAAATGGGAATTGGCTTTGCCGCTGCATCCCGAATTCAGAACCTTGCCCTCGCTTTTCTATATTCCGCCGCTGGCACCCATCGTCACCAGTGCCGGCAAGGATTCGCCATCGGACACGGATGTTTTCGATATGGAGAAGCCCGCCGACGGCCCGCTTCTCAGCCTCGACGAGCTCGACAAGTTCCGCGTGCCCTTCAAGTACCTGGCCACCATGTTCGGGGCCGGCAACGAGGAGGTGGTGAGAACGGCACTTTTGCGCCAGCTCGCGGTAAGGCATTACCAAAGAAGCATCAGGGTCGACAACAATCCCGACACCTCCGTGCTCGACCGTGTGGGACTGAGCAAAGAAGACGCTGACGGGATCGTGCGGGGACTTTCGCTTTCCTTCTATAACGAGCGTTTTGTGGTGCCCACCACCAAGCGCGAGGAGGCGGAAATCAGCCCCTATACAGAGCGCGGTCTGGCCGGCTTCGAGCAGATGAGCCCGTGGTCGCCCATGAAAAGAAGGAAGAGCTATCACAAGTCCTATCACACGGGCTCGAAGAGGTACGAGTGAGATGGCCGAAGAACAGGTGTTGCAAGAGGCCTATTCGCTGATCGCCCGATTGTGGTGCAGCCCGCCCGAAGCGGAGGCCGAACGGCTCGAGCTCAAAACCGAGGCCGAGGAGGTGGTCGCCAAGCTGGCGGACGTTGACGAGGAGAGCGCCGGGCTGCTGGCCAAATTTCTCGACGAGGATGCCATTCTCGAAGAGGACTATGTGGATTTGTTCGAGCTCGATCCTCAGTGCCCGCTCTATCTGGGAAGTCATAGCTATGACGAGCCCAAGACCTGTGCCGGTGCCGCGGTTTCCGACAGAAACGACTACATGATCGAGCTGGTCGGAATCTACAACCACTTCGGGCGCAAGCCGAATGGAAGGGAGCTGCCCGACTATCTTCCCATGATGGTCGATTTTCTTGCCCTGACGGCCGAATCAAGGGACGACCCGGTCAGGGCCAAACTTATCGAGGAATACTTCCTGCCATTTTTGCCTCCCATGCGCGCCAAGCTGGGGGAATTGAATACGCCGTACATCAATCTCCTGGATGCCCTGGAGAAGGTCATCGGCATCGAGCGAAAGGTGGAGAGCCATGTGGGATAATTTCTTTTTCATCGGACTGCCCTACATCGCCATCACGTTGTTTATCGGCGGCACGATATACCGCGGCCTGAGCGGCATCATGAGCGGCTATAGAGGCCGTTGGGACATGAGTGCCCGCGGCGACTTTCTCTGGACCACGCGCTCCACCGGATTCTTCGGCCGGGCCTCCATCGGGCCAGCCTCGTTGTGCCTGCACTGGGGCATCATCATCCTCTTCGTGGCGCATGTGGTGGGGCTCATAGGGGGTGCCTTCAATCTCGTTGCCTGGGTGGATTTTTTCCGCTGGGCGGGGCTGGCCGGCGGCCTGCTTTTTTGCTTTGGCATCGTCTGGGCTTTCGTGCGCAGGCTCGTGATCCCGCAGGTCAAGGCCATGAGCACGCCGGATGACTACATCGTCCTGCTGTTCCTGATATTCATCGGTGGTTTTGGACTTTATCAGTCCTCCGTCGAGCTGGTCTTTGGCATTTCCTATTCGGCCGGGCCGTGGATCGGCGGCATTTTCACTTTGCAACCGGATGTTTCGATGATCGCGGGTGCGCCGATTGTCAATAAACTGCACATCATCCTGGCGCTTTGCTTTTTTGCCTACCTGCCCTTTACCAAGTTGGTGCACCTCTTCAGTTACCCGTTCGGATACATCGGCAGGCCCTTTATTTCCATGAGGAGATATGTGGCGTTGAAAAAGTAAGGAAGATCTGGAATTCCGGGCATATTTGCTCGACTTTTGCGGCGTGCGGACGGATGGCGTTCGTCCGGCACTAGCGGCGGACAACCGACCGCTCAGGAACGCACCTAGAGAGAGATCGCAAAAGCATCGGTGGCGGGCTAGGCACACAGAGCGAAGCAAACAGCAGCACGGGAAAGTGAACTGACCGACGTACAAAGCGGGACATCGAAAATCATGTCAGAAACAAACAATGAAAAGGGGAATGTGGAAGACGGGGGTTCATGGAACCCGACCGGTAATCCAAGAGTTTTGTGGGTTGCTCTTATTACCTTCACCTATGGTTTTAGTGTATGGGCCATAAATTCTTCTCTCGCTCCTTACCTAAGAGATTGGTACGGTTATTCTACAAGCGAGGTCTTGATTGTGGCTGCCATGTCCCCGCTTTTTGCGGCCGTCACCAGCCTACTTCTAGGGATAGCATCGGACATATGGGGAGGGAGGATAATATTCACGTTGCTTCTTCTTTTTCTCCCCATTCCAATGATAGGGTACATGTTCGCCGACAGTTACTTCATGTTTGTCTGTGTTGGTATTTTCATGGGCTTAGGCGGTGCAAGTTTCATCATTGGCAATACTCATGTTGCCGTTTGGTACCCTAAAGAAAGACAGGGAGCAGCGCTCGGCTTGTATGCTTTTGGCAATGTAGGAGTAGCATTGGGCATGATATTAGTGCCTTTTTTGCTCAACAATGTTTTTGGCGGTGCTCCCGGTTCTGATTTACCTCCTAAATTTTCGTTGGGTCCCTTTGCGGGCTGGCGTCTTATATTTCCGATATACTCTGTCTTGAGCCTGATTTTGGCATTTGTATACTGGACAATGACCTCTGAACCGCCCAGCCGAGATAGAAGGATCACTCTCGCAAGCATAGCTTCCGTTTACAAATCCAGTGTCCTTCCTTGGATTCTT
>JASLYJ010000047.1 GCA_030739855.1 Alphaproteobacteria bacterium
CCGGTGCCGTCATCGAGACCCGCGCCCTCGACGAACTGATCCCCGACTGGAAAACGCTGGACGCGCCGCTGCGCACCCCCGCCGAAAAGGACCGTTTCTTGTTTCTCACCAAGACCCGCGCCCTGCGGCTGCCCACCCCACCGCAGATGAACAATAACGGTAACTACATCATCAGCCTTGGCGATCTGTGCCGCTGGTTGGCGCAACAGGCCGAGGCGCTGGGGGTGGAAATCTATCCCGGCTTTGCCGCGGCCCGGGTTCTTTTTCACGATAACGGGTCGGTGCGCGGCGTCGGCACGGGCGATATGGGCGTGGGTAAGGACGGCGAGCCCGGCGCCAACTACCAGCCCGGCATCGATCTGGTGGCCCGCCAGACCCTGTTCGCGGAGGGCTGCCGCGGCTCACTCACCAAGGGCTTGTTCGAGACCTTCGGCCTGGGTGACGGTATCGACCCCCAGACCTACGGCATCGGCCTGAAGGAATTGTGGGATTTGAACCCGGCGCAACACAAGCCGGGGACGGTGGTGCATTCCGTGGGCTGGCCGCTGGATACGCGTACCTATGGGGGGTCTTTCCTCTATCATCTCGAAGACAATCAGGTGGCCGTGGGTTTCGTGGTGGGACTGGATTACGAAAATCCCCATCTCAACCCTTATGAGGAATTTCAGCGTTTCAAGACCCATCCCGCCATACGCCCCGTTTTCGAGGGAGGGCGGCGTATCGCCTATGGGGCGCGGGCACTCAACGAGGGCGGTTGGCAGTCGATTCCGAAATTGTCATTCCCGGGTGGGCTCCTCATGGGCGATGGCGCGGGCTTCCTCAACGTGCCCAAGATCAAGGGCACCCATACCGCCATGAAGTCGGGCATGCTGGCGGCCGAGGCCGCCTTCGCGGTGTTCGCCGGGGGCAAAGATGGCGCCGAGGCTGAGGGCTACGGGAAGGCGCTGCGGGAAAGCTGGGTGGGCCGGGAACTTAGGCGCGAGCGCAACATCCGCCCCGCCTTCCGCTGGGGCTTGTGGCCTGGCATAATTTATTCGGCGCTGGAGGCTTATGTCTTGCGGGGACGTGCGTCCTGGACTCTGCGCCATAATGCCGATCATGAAAGCCTCAAACCGGCAGCCAAATGCTCTCCCATCGACTATCCCTCCTCCGATGGCACGCTCACTTTTGATAGGCTGACCTCGGTCCAACTCTCCAACACCAATCACGAGAAAGACCAGCCAGTTCATCTCCGACTCAAGGACGAAGGCGTGCCGGTGGCGGTCAACCTGGCGCTCTATAATGCGCCGGAACAGCGTTATTGTCCTGCCGGGGTTTATGAAGTCCTGTATGACAGGGAAAGCGCTTTGCCCCGTCTCCAGATCAACGCGCAGAACTGCGTTCACTGCAAGGCCTGTGACATCAAGGACCCGACCCAGAACATTGACTGGGTGGTGCCCGAGGGCGGTAGCGGTCCCAATTATCCCAACATGTAATGGCGGAAAACGTAGGTTTGGGATACTATTGGAGTTCATTGAGCCCTTGTAGCTTCTTAATCTTTCCTCGCTTAAAACAGGAGGCCCGTTTGCGGGTGGTTTCATCAGCCTTGTCCCTTTTTCTGTGCAAAAAGCCATGCCTTGTTGCTTGTGCCATCCTGGCCGGTTTGATGGTTGCGGGATGTGTGGCCGAGAAGGACGGGGAGGGCGCGCCCCAATCCACGGCCAAGGCCAGGACGGCAGGGGGGGAGACACAGCCTTTATCCTCACCGGGGAACTATCTGGCGGGGCTTCATGCCGAATGGCACGGCAAGGCCGGTCCGGCGGGGGATTTTCTTCTCCACGCCCTGGTCGCCGACCCTGAGAATCTCGATCTTCTCAACCGCGCTTTTCTGCTGATGGTGGAGGAGGGGCGTTTTGACGAAGCGACATCCCTGGCCAAGCGTGTGCTCGACATTAACCCCGAGGCAACGCTGCCCATTCTTACCCTGGCTATGGTGGATGTGATTGAAGGAGACCTGCATCTGGCCGAGGTCAAGCTGCATTCCATTCCCGAAGAGGGGTTCAACAAGTTTCTCAAGCCCCTGATGCTGTCCTGGGTGCTGTCGGGACAGGGGCTTGAACTGGAGGCAGAGATGGCCTTGACGCCCTTGTCCGAGAACAGTGGTTTTGCCGTCTTGCGGGACCTGCATCTGGGGCTGATCCGGGACGTGTCGGGTGACGAGGAAAAAGCAATGGAAAGCTATAAAAATGTCCTTTCAAGCGCTTCTCCATCTTCCTTCCGGCTTGTGGAAATTTTTGGTAATTTTTTTGAGCGTTCCGGGCATTCCGAAAAAGCCTCGGAAATTTACCAGAACTATCTCGAGACCGTATCCAATACCTATATGATCGAGCCCGCCCTGGCGCGGCTTGAAAACAACGAGATGCCCGAGGCTGTGGTGGCCTCGGTGCGTGACGGCATGGCCGAGGCCCTATTCAACATCTCCAGCGCCATGCGTCAGGAAGGCGCGGAGACAATGGCTCTTATCTACTCCCGCCTTGCGGGTTTCCTGCGTCCCGACTTTCCCATAAATCAAATCCTGCTCGCTGAGATCTACGGTTTTCAGGGTCGCAAGGAATCCGCTAAATCCCTCTATGAGACGATTCGCCAGGGCACGCCCCATCGCTGGATGGCGGATTTGCGCGTGGCCCTGATCCTTGATGAACTCGACCGCACCGAAGAGGCTGTGTCCGCACTGCGCTCGCTCGCCAATGACCGGCCCGACAGCGTGGAATCCCTGGTCAGCATGGGCGACATCCTGCGCGCCAGGGAACGCTTCAAGGAAGCCATCGCCGCCTACGACGAGGCGGTGGCGCGCATAGACGAGATGGAACAACGCCACTGGGTGCTTTTCTATGGGCGGGGAATCGCTCTGGAGCGCACGAAGTTGTGGCAGCGTGCGGAAGAAGACCTGTTGCTGGCGCTGGAACTACAGCCCGGCCAGCCCTACGTGCTTAATTATCTTGGCTATTCCTGGGTGGAGCAGGGGGTCAATATGGAGCGTGCGCGCGAGATGATCGAAGAGGCGGTAAAGCTCAAACCCCGCGATGGTTACATCGTCGATTCGTTGGGCTGGGTGCTGTTCCGCTTCGGTGAGTTCGAGCGCGCCGTGCGGGAACTGGAGCTCGCGGTGGAATTGCGGCCTCATGATTCCACCATCAACGATCATCTCGGGGACGCCTATTGGCGGACGGGGCGGCGCAACGAGGCGCGCTTCCAGTGGCGCCGCGCGCTCAATTTTGATCCACCGCCGGAACTGGCTGCGGCCATAGAAATTAAACTGATAAACGGGCTTGGTGACACCGGGGGCAAACCAGATTCCTGACCCAATGGCGATCCCGACATGAAGAATGACAAGAGCTCCGGTCACGGGGTGGGAGTAGTCTGCTTCGCCGCGCCGGCGAAGCTCAATCTCTATCTCCATGTGCTGGGCCGCCGGGATGACGGCTATCACCTTCTCGATAGCCTGATGACTTTCGTCCGTGTGGGCGACGGCATTTACGCAGAGCCAGCAAATGACCTGTCCCTGACGGTGGAAGGCCCCTTTGCCGAGGGCTTGGACGAGGGCGAGGATAATCTGGTGCTGCGGGCGGCGCGCTGCCTGGCGGGTGCTGGCGGTGTTACGGCAGGGGTTCGTATCCGGCTCGTTAAAAACCTGCCATTGGCCTCCGGACTGGGCGGCGGCTCGGCCGATGCAGCGGCTACGCTGCAGGCGCTCAGCCATCTCTGGCGGCTGTCCCCAGCACCGGAGGATATGGTTGCGCTGGCGCTGGGGCTTGGCGCCGATGTTCCCTTCTGTCTGGCTGGAGAGGCGGGATTCGTGGGCGGCATCGGCGAGTCACTCGAGCCGGCAGCGGTGCCGCCGCCCGGCGCTCCTGCGGTGTGGGTGGTGCTGATCAATCCTTCGGCGGCGCTGTCGACCTCGGAGGTTTTTGCCGCGCGCGAGGGACCTTTTTCCCAATCCGGCCGTTTCAAAGATATACCCAGCGATGCCGCAGAGCTGGCCGCCTTGTTGAAGGAAAGAAACAACGACTTGACGCAGGCGGCGGTGTCTTTGTCGCCAGAAATAGGTAACGCGCTAGATGCCTTGGAGTCGTCCAGGGGATCTCTTCTGGCCCGTATGTCGGGAAGTGGCACCACCTGTTTTGGCCTGTTCGGCGGAGAGGATGACGCTCGTCAGGCTGCCGCTGTGATCTCCGGAGAAGCGCCAGGTTGGTGGGTGGTGACCACACGCCTTGCCGCTGACATTGCTAACGTCACGCTTGATGAGGGAATTCTGGCCGGGTCCTGACGGTGGCTGGCTCTGGGCCCCTAGGTGAGTAGCCGAACAGGCCGTCCTTATTATGTGAATCTGATCTATAAGAATGGTTCTTCAAGGGCAGCAAAGATTTTATTTTCCCCCGGGGATAAAATGGACGACAAACATCACACGTCACACCAAGTATGACCCGTATGACCCACGTCCCGTTTCGCGGCAAATCTGTTGCCGTTTTCAGGCTCTTTTTCCCGAGGAGGAAATGGGTTAGCTTGGCGTTAGTGGAATCGAGATGTGTTCTCGTGACCGGTGCGGCGGGCTCTTTCGCTTCGTGCCGTGGTCATTCTGAAGATATCTGGGGAAAGTGTAGAAATTATGGCGGAAAAGGTTGCGTTGATCACTGGCGTTACCGGTCAGGACGGAGCGTATCTCGCCGAGTTCCTCCTCGACAAGGGCTATGAGGTCCATGGTGTAAAACGGCGGTCGTCTTCCTTCAACACGTCTCGGGTGGATCATCTCTATCAAGACCCTCATGAAGAAGACGTGCGCTTCTTCATGCACTACGGCGACATGACCGATGCTACTAATTTGATTCGTCTAGTGCAGGAAACTCAGCCCACGGAAATTTACAATCTGGCGGCGCAAAGCCACGTCCAAGTCAGCTTCGAAACCCCGGAATACACGGCTAATGCCGATGGTCTTGGCACCCTGCGGCTTCTCGAGGCTATTCGCATTCTGGGGATGGACAACACGGTGCGCTTCTATCAGGCCTCCTCATCGGAGCTCTACGGCAACACGCCGCCACCCCAGAACGAAACCTCTCCCTTTGCACCGCGTAGCCCCTATGCAGCGGCCAAGCTCTACGCCCATTGGGTCACAGTGAATTACCGCGAGGCCTACAATTTTCATGCCTCCAACGGTATTCTCTTCAATCATGAAAGCCCCACCCGCGGCGAGACTTTCGTCACTCGCAAGATCACGCGCGCTGCTGCCGCCATCAAGTTGGACATGCAGTCGACGCTGCATCTGGGCAATCTCGACGCCGTCCGCGACTGGGGGCATGCCCGTGATTACGTAGAGGGAATGTGGTGTATCGTTCAGCATGACAAACCAGACGATTTTGTACTGGCCACCGGCGAAAGTCACCCAGTACGCGAGTTTGTGGAATTGGCCTTCGAGCATGTGGGCCGTCCTCTTGTCTGGTCAGGCAAGGGGGTGGATGAACAGGGGATGGATGCTGAAACCGGCGAGGTGCTAGTCCGCGTCGACCCCCGCTATTTCCGCCCCACCGAAGTGGACAACCTGCGGGGTGATCCCTCCAAGGCCCGGAAGGTGTTGGGGTGGAAACACCATACCGGTTTTCCAGATCTGGTTCGCGAGATGGTGGAGGCAGATCTTGTGAACGTGGAAAACGAGCGTGGGCGTAATTCCCTCGTCGACTGAGCTTCCGTTTCGGCTTGAGGGCCGGAAGGTCTGGGTGGCTGGACACACGGGCATGGTGGGCACTGCCATCGTGTCGCGTCTGGAAAGCGAGAATTGCCGTATCCTGACAGTGCCCCACGCCGAGGTAGACCTTCGTAACCAGGCACAGGTGGAAGATTGGCTCGTCGCCAACAAGCCCGAGGCTGTGTTTCTAGCCGCTGGCACCGTGGGCGGCATCCACGCCAACGACACGCGCCCGGCCGAATTCATCTATGACAACATCATGGTGGTAACCAATGTGGTGAATAGTGTCTGGCGTCATTGTCAGGCTAAACTTCTCTATCTTGGCTCGTCCTGTATCTATCCCCGGCTGGCGTCCCAGCCCATGAGCGAAGAGGCGCTCCTCAGTGGCGGCCTGGAGCCCACCAATCAATGGTATGCGCTGGCCAAGATTTCCGGCATCAAGCTGTGCCAGGCTTATCGCCGGCAGTACGGTTGCGACTTTATCTCTGCTATGCCCACTAACCTTTATGGTCCCCACGATAATTACGACCTCAAGGCTAGCCACGTGGTACCCGCTCTCATCGCTAAAATCCACGCCGCCAGAGAAAGCGGTGCCGAGTCCGTGGAAGTCTGGGGCACCGGGCAACCTAGGCGCGAATTCCTCTATGTTGAAGACTTGGCCGACGCTCTGGTCTTTCTCATGAAGTCATATTCAGAGGAAACCCACATCAACG
>JASLYJ010000048.1 GCA_030739855.1 Alphaproteobacteria bacterium
CTGCTTCGAATCAGAGAGGAAACTGACACCACCATCATTCTCATTGCCCACGGATTTTCCAGCGTGGTCAATGCTGATCAGATTATCGTTCTTGAGGAGGGAAGCGTTTCCACCATCGACGTCCATGAGGAGCTGATGAAGACCGATAACTGGTATTCCAAGGCCTTCCGTAAACAGCACTGGGCGGTTCTGGGCTCCGAGGCGGGATGAGAACTCCGTATCAGTCCACGGGATATCTTTTATAAAAATGTCTACCACTACGAACATATTTGAAAATATCGGCATGGAGATTCAACCCGCCCAGGCCGCCATGTTCACCTCGCTGGCGCGCCTGTTGAAGGAAAGGCACGGTTCGCGGATTCATCTCTATGTGCGCGGCCGCGTGGAAGAGGACGCCTATAGGAAAAACAATTCCGATGGCCTCTGGGATACGGTAACAAACGACAACGTCCATATCCCGGCCCTCCAAAAAGAGGGGCTGGAAGAGAGGGAAGTGATCGCTCAGGCGCGGCGTATGGAAGGACTGATAGGCGAACCCATCAACCGGCTGGCGCTTGCCAACCGGCAGATGGGGCACGCCTTTGCCGTTGGTGCTTGGCGTCATCCCGTCGCTCCCTTTATGACGCGCGCCAGCAACATCCAGTTATTGCATGCCCTGACCGAATCGATGGCTTTCTGGGAGCGGGAGATCAGGGAAAAGGGGTTAAACCTTGTCATGGATGGCAGCAAGTTCATGGCAGCTACCGCCCATTCGATGGGCGTGCCGTACCGGCGGCTGTCCCTGGCCCGTTTCGAGACCTATTGCTACTGGGCCGTGAATCAGAATTTCGACCATCCCGGTCTCAAAGAAACCTACGACGCCCTTGAAGACTGGCCGGAAGCCGAAATCGGGGAAAGTTATACCTTGGCGACACAGAAATACGAATTCGAGCGCTATGACAGGGCAGGGCGGCGGATCATTCGTACTTTGCCCGAGAGCATCCTGCGCCATTTCTATTACAAGGCACGAGGGATGGAGAAAGGCGATTCGATATTCCCGTCCGATCTCATCACCTCACCTTTCCGCATCCTCAACGCACAGCGCCGTCTTGCCCGTCTCGCCACCACGGGACTGGAGGACTTGGCGGGAAAGACGTTTGTCTATTACCCGCTGCTAAAGGAGCCTGAAGTCTCTATCATGCAAGTGAGTCCCGAATATCTCAGCCAGCACGCCACCATCCTTTCCCTGGCCCGTGATCTGCCGGCGGGTGTGATTCTGGCAGTCAAGGAGAACGCAACAGCGGTGGGCCGCCGCGTGAAAAGCTTTTATGATCAGATCACTGCGTTGAAGAACGTGGTCCTGTTGCGGCCCGACACGTCTTCCATCGAGGCCATTAAACAGGCCGTGGCCACCGCTAGCATTGCCGGTACCGCCTCCATGGAGGCGGCAATTCTGGGCAAGCCCACTCTCACCTTTAGCGCGCGTATTAAGTGGGGGTTTCTGCCCCATGCCCGTGTGGTGAAATCCGAGTCGGAACTGCCGTCGCTGTTGCGCTGGGCGGTATTCGGGCCTTTCGACGCCGATCAGGCACACGAAGACGGCGCCCGCTTTCTCGCCGCCCTGAAAGAGTCATCCATGAACCTGGAAGGATTCGGACGCGACCACAAAGGTAGCTATGTGAGTGACGAGAAGGACACAGCCATTCTGTATTCGTCATTGTGCCGAAGCCTCGGGCTGTCTCCCGTCGAGGCCTCGCGCAAGAAGGTGGCCTGATCCCCGTGACTCTGTTTCCCGGCATTGAAGGCTGCGCCGTCATCGCCGAGGTGGCTCAATCCCATGAGGGCAGTCTTGATGCGGCCCACAACTATATCGATGCCATCGCCGGGGCCGGCGCCCACGGGGTTAAATTCCAGACCCATATCGCCGCCGCCGAAAGCACCATCCACGAGCCATGGCGGGAGAAGTTCAATGCCCAGGATGAAAGCCGCTTCGACTACTGGAAGCGTATGGAGTTCAGCGAGATGCAATGGGCCGAACTGCGAACCCATGCCGCGGAGAGTGGCCTGCTTTTCATCAGTTCCCCTTTCTCCGACGAGGCCGTAGGCCTGTTGGAGCGTGTGGGAGTGGACGCCTGGAAGGTCGCCTCGGGTGAGGTGGGCACCTTGCCCATGCTTGGAAAGATCGCTGCCACCGGGAACCCGGTGCTGCTTTCCACCGGCATGTCACCCTGGACAGAAATTGACGCTGCGGTGGAAATTCTGCGTGGCGGCAAGGGGGCCTTTGCGGTAATGCAGTGCACGTCGGTCTACCCCACGTCACCGGAGAAAACGGGGCTCAACGTCATCCCTGATTTACGCCGCCGCTACGATTGCGCCGTGGGCCTGTCGGACCATTCTGGCGTCATTTACCCGGCGGTTGCCGCAGCAGCCGAAGGCATTGATGTGCTGGAACTGCATGTTACCTTCGATCGTGATGGGTCCGGTCCCGACGTGCCGGCCTCCATCACCTTCGAGGAGTTGAGTCAGGTCATGGAGGGTGTCCATTTCATGGAAACCGCGCGCCGTCATCCGCTGGACAAGAACGCCCAGGCACGTGAGTTGGAAGACCTGCGCGCCATCTTCAACAAGAGCATCGTCGCGGCAACGGACCTTGCCGCCGGGACTGTGCTCGCTACCGAGCATCTGTGCCTGAAAAAGCCTGGAAGCGGCCTGCCCGCCGCGCGTTTGGATGAGGTGACGGGCCGCACCCTGAAGCAGAATGTGGTGAAAGACACACTGTTGTCCGAGGATGATCTCTCATGAGCGGTGTCCGTATACTCAATGTGGAGCCGGACGGCTATTCCCCAAGGGCGCGGGAAATTCTCGACACCCTTGGCGAGGTGACGGAGAAACCACTCGACCGTGACGGCCTTTTGAATGCAGCAGCGGAATACGAAGTTCTGATCACCCGTTTTGGCCACCCCATGGACAAGGAACTGTTTGCCGCCGCGCCGGGTCTGCGGGCGCTGGTGAGCGCCACCACGGGGCTTGACCATATTGATCTGGAAGCCGCCGCTGTCCATGGCGTGACGGTTCTTAGCCTGCAGGGCGAGATGGAATTTCTCGAAGAACTGTCAGCCACGGCGGAACTGACCTGGGGGTTGTTGCTTTCGTTGTTGCGCCGTATTCCCCAGGCTATCGATTCGGTGAAGGAGGGTGGTTGGGACCGCGACATCTTCAGGGGAAACGAGCTTCGCGGCAAGCGTCTCGGCATCCTCGGCCTCGGGCGTCTCGGGCGCATGGTAGCGGAATACGGCCGCGCCTTTGGCATGGCGGTGGCGGCCCATGATCCCTACGTCTCGGACTGGTCGACAGGTGTGGATCTCCGCTCCGCCGCCGAAGACCTGATGGAGGACACCCAAGTGCTGAGCATCCATGTGCCTCTTAATGACGAGACACGGGGGTTGATGGACGGGGCAATGCTGGCGCGGCTGCCCGAGGGCGCGGTTTTGATAAATACCTCGCGCGGGGCGGTAGTGGACGAAGCCGCCCTGTTGGCAGCGTTGGGCTCGGGCCATCTGGCAGGGGCCGGGCTGGATGTGGTGGCCAAGGAACTTTCCGGCGGCCCGTCGCAGGCTTTTCTAGCCTACGCCCGCGCCCACGATAACCTTATCATCACGCCGCATATGGGCGGTGCCACGGTGGAATCCATGGAAAAGGTGGAAGTGTTCATGGCGCAAAAACTGGCACGGTTTCTAGAATCAGGGAAGGGACGGGAATGAGTGAGGTGGAGACTCGCACTGGAGAACTGTTTGGCGATCTCTGGCACCATCTGGATGATGAACAGTTCGAACAATCGGTGGCGCTGTTCGCCAGCCGGTTTGAAGCCAACGGATTCGATCTTTCCTGGTTTGAGGGAAAGAAATGCCTGGACGTAGGGTGTGGCGGCGGCCGCTATTCCATCGCCATGGGTCGCCTCGGTGCGGGTCAGGTGGTGGGATGCGACATTTCCGATGATGGTCTGGCCGATGCGCGCGTGCGCACCGGGGGGCTACCCGATGTGAGTTTTGAAAAGGCCAGTGCACTCGATCTGCCTTTTGCCGATGGGAGCTTCGATTTTGTCTTTAGTTCTGGCGTTCTCCACCACACCACAGATCCGGACAGGGGACTCGACGAATTGACCCGGGTCTTGCGGCCGGGAGGGTATCTCTATCTTATGCTCTATGGAGGCGGGGGACTGCGATGGGCTGCGAGCATGGCCGTACGTCCCTGCGCCCAGGAACTCGGTGTTGATTTCATAGATGAAGCTATAGGCAAAACCAGGCTTCCGGCCAACAACCGGAGGCATTTCCTTGACGATTTTTTTGCCCCCATTGTCGAGTTCGTAACGTGGGATTCCCTTCTCGCCAAACTCGAGACCCGTGGATATGGCGAGATTAACCGTTGGGGCCGCGACGATCATGATGCCAATGCCAATCTGAAAGACGTATCGAAGATGGTGCTTATTTTTTCCCAGGCTGTTGAACTTGCCAAATCCACCAACGCCAAGACGCTCAAACTGGCCGAAGAGGGTTTGGCGACGGTGACCAGTTTTCACAATCAGATCGAAAAGGTTATGGCAGACTACGAGCGTGGAGAAATTTTCCACCAAACAGTGGTGGATAAAATCATCGGGGAACAGATCAATGACAACCACCGCGTTGTCGCACGAAAAGGCGGCGCTGCCTGAAGTCCGAGCGTTGGGGAATGAAATTAAAAAAATGATTAGGGAATGGAAATGAGCAATAAGTGCCGTAAAATATGTGTCGTCATCACCGCGCGGGCAAGCTATGCCCGGATCAAGACGGTTCTTGAGGCGGCGCGCGATCATGCCGATCTTGAATTGCAATTGGTGGTGGCAGCCTCGGCACTGCTGGAGCGCTATGGGCCAGTCATCGACGTTATCCATAAAGACGGCTTCAATCCAAGCTCCACCGTTTACATGCAGGTGGAGGGCGAAAACCTTGTTACCAGCGCCAAGTCCACCGGCACCGGGATCAGCGAGCTGGCGACTGTATTTGATAATCTTGTCCCCGACATGGTTCTCAGCATCGCCGACCGCTATGAGACTATTGCAACCGCCATCGCCGCCTCCTATCTCAATATTCCGGTGGTCCATGTTCAGGGTGGAGAGGTCACCGGCTCCATCGACGAGAAAGTGCGCCATGCCGTGACCAAGCTCGCCAACCTGCATTTCGTGGCTAACCAGCAGGCCGCCGACAGGGTGATCAAGATGGGCGAGGATCCCGAATCCGTTTTTGTTACTGGCTGTCCTTCCATCGACATTGCGGCGCGGATCATGAAGGAGAATGAGGACGAGTTCGACGTTTATGGCGTAGCGGGTGGTGGCGGGGTAGGTCATCCCTTTGACATATCAGAGGGATTTCTTGTGGTCATGCAGCACCCGGTGACCACCGAACATGCTGCCGCCGCCGAACAAGTGGAGAAAACTCTGCACGCTATTCACCATATGGAAATACCTTCATTCTGGTTCTGGCCAAATGTGGACGCCGGGTCCGATACCACCTCGGCGGCAATCCGCCGCTATCGTGAGAAATATGATCCAGACCACATTTATTTTCTGAAAAACCTGTCGCCGGAAAATTTCCTACGATTGCTGAAGCGGTCACGCTGCATTGTCGGTAATTCCAGCGTTGGCATCCGCGAGTGTTCGTTTATGGGTGTGCCCACGGTCAATATCGGCTCTCGCCAGAGCCGCCGTGAGCGGGCGGAAAACGTTATTGACGTGGGCCATGACGAAAAGGCGATTGTAGGCGCCATAGAAAACCATCTTGCCAATGGAAAATTTCCGTCATCGGAACTCTATGGCGATGGAGGCGCCGGGAAACGTATCGTCGACATTCTTGTTACTATCCGGCCCAGTTACGACAAACAGATCACGTACTGAGTTGTTACTTCCCCGGCTATACGAAGAGGCGCTTTCATATATGAATGCGGTGCAATTCGCGGCACCTAGGGTGACCGTTATGGGTCCCGTAGTGGTAAGTGTCTTTTACAAATTCCCAATTTCGAACGTTGACGCATGAAAATCTATCTAGCTGATCTTGCTTATATTAATCCCACGATTACCCGG
>JASLYJ010000049.1 GCA_030739855.1 Alphaproteobacteria bacterium
CGCGTGCTTGGGCAGCGCGGCGGAGCTGAGGGGCGAACAAGCTATATGCCTTCAATTGCATTTGGTACCAAGGCGGAAACGTTGGAGCGACTAGAACCGGCCTTGAAATCGGCGCGGGTGCTGCCACAAGTGCAGGCCACATCGAGCTTTTGGCGCCAAAATCCCAAGGCCGTCTTTGATGCCGCTCGCAGAAAGGGTTGGCTCGATCGTCCTCTGATCGTCCGCTCGAGTGCCAAGGCAGAGGATAGCTCGTCGGATTCGCTCGCAGGACATTTCGAGTCCATCCCCAATGTTTACGGCGAAAAGGCGTTACGTGAAGCGATCGAGCGGGTAGTGACCTCCCTGGGGCACCCAAACAGCGAAGATCAGTTCTTTATCCAGCCTATGCTCACCCAAGTGGTAGTCTCAGGCGTGGCCTTCAGTCGCGATCTCAACGCTGGGGGGCCTTACGTCGTCGTAAACTACGATGATACCAGTGGCTCTACATCCTCGGTCACTTCGGGAACCTGCAACGACACCAAGAGTTTTGTTTATCATAAGCTGGCAAATAATCCGCCAGAAGGCTTCCTTGGCCAAGTGATCAGCTTGATTGACGAGATCGAGTCATTGTTTGACCACGACTCTTTTGACATGGAATTTGCGGTGGACGAAGACGGCGTGCTGTACTTGCTTCAAGTTCGGCCATTGATGATCCGCACCGAGCTTTTGATTTCCTCTCAGGAGCACCGCGCTGCGGTAGAGAGAATCGCAGGAAAAATCGCGCAACTAAACCGCCCGCATCCATATCTATTGGGCTCGCGAACCATGTTTGGCGTGATGCCCGATTGGAACCCAGCAGAGATCATCGGCGTTAGGCCGCGGCCGCTGGCGTTGTCGCTTTACCGCGAACTTGTAACCGACTCTGTCTGGGCTTACCAGCGTGATAATTACGGGTACCGAAACCTGCGCAGCTTTCCCCTTCTCGTGGATTTTCACGGCCTTCCGTACGTAGATGTGCGTGTGACTTTTAATTCTTTCGTCCCACGGGAGATTGATGAGGGCTTGGCTGGGCGCCTAGTCAATTACTATCTCGACCGGCTCGCGGATAATCCTGAGCTGCACGATAAGGTGGAATTCGAAATCATTTTCTCGTGTTACACCCTCGACCTGCCCGACCGTTTGGCCGCGCTCCGGCAACATGGTTTTAGCGAGGAGGATTGTACCTGGCTGGCCGAAAGTCTGCTCAGCCTCACAAACCGGATTATCCACATGAAGAGTGGACTTTGGCGAAGCGACCTGGAGCGCATCCAAGAACTGGAAAAGCGTCAAATCAGGATTATGGGAAGTGACCAGGATCTGGTCTCCCGCATTTACTGGCTGCTCGAGGACTGTAAACGGTATGGGACCCTGCCCTTCGCAGGATTGGCGCGTGCGGGCTTTATCGCTATGCAACTGTTACGCTCGATGGCAACGGTTGGAGTGTTTGATCAGCAAGAATACAACGCGTTTATGATGTCACTGGAGACCGTCGGTTCACGCATAACACGTGACTTAGCGACTCTCAGCCGCAAAACCTTTCTCCAGCGGTATGGCCACCTCCGACCGGGGACCTACGACATTTGTTCGCCTCGTTATGACGAAATACCTGACTTTTATTTTGATTGGTCAAGCCAAAACAAGAAATCGAAGAAAAAGCCGGAGCAGTTCGCGCTTTCGCTCCTACAGATCAACCTGGTTGAACGTCTGCTCAAGGAGCACGGGCTGGAATACAATGTGCTGGAACTATTCGATTTTCTCAAAGCGGGTATTGAAGGACGCGAGCATAGCAAGTTTGTGTTCACCCGCAGCCTTAGCGACGCCATCTCCCTGTTCAAGGAATTTGGCGCCGAGCTCGGCTTTTCGGCGGATGACTGCTCCTATGCGGACATCGGTATCATCCGCGAACTTTACATCTCCACCCGTGATCCAAAGGACCTCCTTGGCCAAAGTATCGAATCTGGACAGCGTCGTTACGATCTTACCAAGCATCTGATGCTGCCCTCGTTGATCGTCAATACTGACGATGTCTGGGCCTTCCATATGCCCCATCACGAGCCCAACTATATAACCGACAAGATAGCGGTTGGCCATGTTACCACTGATGATGGCGACCATTCAGCATTGCATGGCAGCATTCTCTTTATCTCCAGTGCAGACCCTGGTTTTGACTGGATATTCTCGCGTGGTATTGCCGGATTCATCACAAAGTATGGTGGTGCCAATTCACACATGGCAATCCGCGCAGGGGAGTTGGGGATCCCTGCTGTTACCGGTGTCGGTGAAACCCTGTTTGCGCAGTGGTCAGAGGCCCAGGTGCTTCAAGTCGACTGCGCTAACAGACAGGTGGTCGTATTGAAATGATCCCGATCGCCGTCAGCCAGCGCGTGGTCATCGATCCCATCCATGATGAGCGACGCGACGCACTCGATCAACGATGGGCACAGTTTCTGCTACGGTGCGGGTTGACCCCGGTACCGGTCCCTAACCAGTTGAAGGCTGCTCATCGACTTCTGGAAACGGTCATGGTCGATGGCATTTTTTTGACCGGCGGCGGTGATCTCGCCGACTACGGTGGTAATACTCCCGAACGAGACGAGACCGAGCGACTGATGATTCAGTTTGGGCGAGACAAGAGGTTGCCGGTCCTGGGGGTGTGTCGCGGCATGCAAATGATCCAAACATTTTTCGGAGTCGATCTGCATGCGGTGGATGGTCACGTGGCGACGCTTCACTCGACATGCATCGAGGGGAAGTCTGCGGAAGTCAACAGCTACCACCGTTTTGCCGCAACGGAGACTGTGCCGGACCTGGAAATTTTAGCGGTTGCAGCTGACGGCATCGTGGAGGCTGTCCGACACCGCCAGGAGCGCATACAGGGCGTCATGTGGCACCCGGAACGGACGGTACCATTTGCTAGGCGCGATATCTCGTTCTTCCGTCGCTTTTTCGATACGGTGACAGACGAATGAACAAAGGCATTATCCTTGCTGCCGGACGCGGCAGCCGGCTTGGGGCCCTCACCAGGGATCGTCCCAAATGTATGATACCGCTGGGAGACAAACCATTAATTCTGTGGCAAACGGACGCGTTGAGGGGAGCCGGTATTTCCGAGATCTCCGTAGTCCGCGGGTACAAGGGCGACCAGATCGATGTTGGTGGGGTCTTCTTCTTCGAAAATCCACGCTGGTCCGAAACCAATATGGTTATTTCTCTCACCTGTGCGGAGGCTTGGCTTGCGCAATCCGACTGCATTGTTAGCTATGCCGACATCGTCTATTGCTCAGCGGTGATCCGGCAGCTGATGGCATCTTCCGGCGCCATCGCGATCACCTATGACCGTAAGTGGCTCGACCTATGGCACGCTCGCTTCGACGACCCGCTCACGGACGCCGAAACTTTTAGGGTTAACGAACAAGGCCGACTGCTAGAAATCGGTGCACGCGCGAAAAGATTAGACGATATAGAAGGCCAGTACATGGGGCTGTTGAAATTCACCCCGCCCGGGTGGCAAATGGTTTCAGACATCCTTCAGAGACTTGAGGGTGAGGAAAGGGACCGGCTGGACATGACCACGCTCCTCCGCCTCTGCCTTGACAACAACGTGGCAATCCACACCGTTCCTGTAGATGGTGGGTGGGGCGAAGTAGACAATGAAAACGATCTTGCTCTCTATGAAAGAATGCTGGCAGAAGGGGGGGCATTTCTGGGCACCGAGTAAAGCGGCATGCGTAGCCATTAGTGAGTCGGAGCCGGGCTTGTTGATGGCTGTTTATTAGTGTGTACGGGGCCTGTATAAGCCACCGCCCGTAACGGTCCTTGCTCCCCGGCCCCGCCATCAAGAGAGGCGCCGAGATGCCGCGCCAGATAAGCGGCACAGTGGGTGATCTCGACAATCAAGGCTGAACAATGCCATTCTCGTTTGCCCCCGACCATGGGCAATGGCAAAAATACCCCGCTATGATTAGCTACCCCCATTATTAAACACAGTGACTGTTCGATAATGCTCTCTCCCATGCAAGACATCAGCACCGGTCTCCAATCCTGGCGGCTTGCCCTGCACTGGGCGTGGATGGACACGAAGCTCAAATACCGCCGTTCTGTCATCGGGCCGCTGTGGATCACCATCAGCGTCGGCGCCACCATCCTGGGGATGGGCGTTGTCTTCAGCACGCTGTGGGGGATGACCCTGGGGGATTTTCTGCCCTATATCTGTACCGGCATGATCACCTGGGGATTGATCACCGGCCTCATTAACGAAGGGGCCGTTGTCTTTATCAACAGCGAGAATCTTCTGACCCAGATAAATCTTCCCGCCACCACCTGTGTCCTGAGAATCGTGTTCCGGCAGTTCATCATTTTCCTGCACAATATTTTGATTTTCCTGCTGGTGGTTTTGGTCTTCGGTGTCGACCTTTCCCCCGCCACGCCATTGGCCGTTCTGGGGTTGCTGTTCTATCTGGTGACCGGGGTCTGGTTCGGCATTCTTTTCGGCATGATCTGCGCCCGCTTCCGCGACGTGCCACAGGTTCTGGCCAACCTGGTTCAACTGATTTTCTTCATCACCCCCATTTTCTGGAAGCCGGAAATGCTCGGCGGGCGGGTTTTTATCACCACCTACAATCCTCTCTTCCACTTCCTCGAGGTAGTTCGCCAGCCCCTGCTTGGCCACTATCCCTCCGCCGCCAACTGGGAAGTTGTGGCGGCCGTGACGATTCTGGGGATCGGCACCACATGGCTGTTCCACCGGCATTTTTTCAAACGCCTTAAATACTGGCTCTAGAAGAAGGCGCGGGACTCGGACATGGCCCATATCAGACTTCGCAATGTGAACGTGGATATCCCCGTCTATGACGCTAGGAGCCGCCGCCTTATCAGTAAGGAAGTTCTGCTGCAGCGTATTGGCGGCGCCATGAAGGTGGGTCGTGATTCACGGGTCGTGGTCTCGGCCCTGCACGATATTTCGCTCGATATCGAGAAAGGCGACCGGCTGGGTCTGGTGGGCCATAACGGCGCCGGCAAGACCACGTTGCTTCGGGTGCTGTCGGGGATCTATCCCCCCACCGACGGCACGGTGGAAGCCTTCGGCCGGGTGACACCCATATTCAATATTTCCATGGGCATGGAAATGGACGCCACGGGATATGAAAATATCCACATGATGGGCCGTCTTTTAGGTCTAACAAACGATGAGATCACCGCCACGGTTCCAGATATAGAAGAGTTCAGCGAACTGGGAGACTATCTGACCTTGCCGGTGCGTACCTATTCCTCGGGCATGCTCATGCGGTTGGCCTTTGGTATCGCCACGGCGAGGCCCGCCGATATCGTCCTCATCGACGAGGCCTTGGGGGCGGGCGATGCCGCCTTTTATGAAAAAACCCAGGAAAGGCTCGACAGATTCCTGTCTCAATCCAGCCTGCTTGTGCTCACCACCCATTCGGAACGGCTTATGCGCAAGTTCTGCACCCGCGCCGTGCTGCTGCATAACGGCAAGATCGAACTGATGGGCGATTTGGACGAGGTGTACGCCAAATACGGCGAGCTGTTGGTGTGATCTCTATCCTTACCTCGCCGCCTTTAAAGGCCACCCGTTACAATCAACGTTATCTGATCGATTTCAGGCTTGGGCCCCGTTCAGGTCACAGTTCTGCCAAGCAAAAATAAAAAAATTCATAGATAAGAACTTCTGTGTTCCCCGCAGCGCGGAGGCAATGAGATTGCAATCATATCTGCGGAGGGTGTCTTCCACATATCCGGGCTATCCTTGCCTTGATCCCGCAGACGACAGCCATCAACCGCTCA
>JASLYJ010000004.1 GCA_030739855.1 Alphaproteobacteria bacterium
GTCTTGGCCCCGTTGAGGAGCGAGGCTGGATTGCGCCTCTGGGCGGCCTTTTCTGCCATCCAGACCATGTCCCCGTGAAGCCCCTGTTTGATGAAGGCAGTAAAGTCTTCTTTCACGCGCGAAGAGAGCTGCGGTACGGTGAACCCCACGGCATCGAACCCCATCTCACGGGCCCGGGCGTGGACAGCTTCTTTCGTATTTTGGATGGTCATTTCACGACTTTACCCTTAGGCGTTAAAATGGGATACCCGGCCCCGAAGTGGGGCCACTATTGGCCCTGGTATCTCTAAAGGTAAGGCCCATGGCGAAAAAAGCGGTGATTTTGTTAAGCGGTGGGCTGGATTCAGCAACGGTACTGGCCATCGCCCATTCCCGTGGCTTTGACTGCCATGCGTTGAGCTTTCGTTACGGACAGCGCCATGAGGCGGAGACCGAAGCCGCTAAGCGCGTGGCCCAGGCTGTGGGGGTGGAGGATCACGTCATTATGGAGATCGATCTTGGTGCTTTTGGCGGGTCGGCCCTAACCGGCGCAATGGAGGTGCCCAAGGGACGTGATATGGAAGAGATTTCCTCGGCTACCTCTGGCATTCCCGTCACTTACGTTCCGGCACGCAACACCATCTTTCTCTCCTTTGCCCTGGCTTGGGCCGAGACCCTGGAGGCGCAGGACATCTTCATCGGCGTCAATGCTCTGGATTACAGCGGCTATCCAGATTGCCGGCCGGAGTATATTGCCGCCTTCCAAAACATGGCCAGCTTCGCCACTAAAACGGGGGTGGAGGCGAAAGGCGGCGAGGGAATTACCATCCACACACCGCTGATCGAGATGACCAAGGCCGAGATCATCGCCAGGGGCACCGAGCTGAAAGTGGATTACAGCCTCACCGTGAGCTGTTACGACCCGCTTCCAGACGGCCGCGCTTGCAGAAGCTGCGACGCCTGTCAGCTACGGCTCAAGGGCTTTGCAGAAGCTGCGCTTGCTGATCCCGTCACCTACGCCGAAGCGATGGAGTGAACCCATGGACTACCAGATAAAGGAAATCTACGCTTCGTTTCAGGGTGAGGGCGCGCAGACTGGCCGCCCGGCGGTGCTATGCCGCTTTGCTGGCTGTAACCTATGGTCGGGGCGCGAGGAGGACCGAGCCCAAGCCCAATGTAATTTTTGCGACACCGATTTCGTGGGCACTGACGGACCCGGTGGTGGTACGTTTGCCACGGCGAGGGAACTGGCGGACGCGGTAGTCCGCTGCTGGTCCGAGAAAAACACGGCGGGA
The DNA here is from genome assembly GCA_030739855.1 of Alphaproteobacteria bacterium. Lineage (GTDB taxonomy): Bacteria > Pseudomonadota > Alphaproteobacteria > UBA11136 > UBA11136 > UBA11136. The sequence goes on from JASLYJ010000004.1 coordinate 1,275, forward strand.
AATGCGGTAGAGAGACCCTTTGTCATCTGCACCGGTGGCGAGCCCCTACTACAGCTGGACAGGACCTTGATTGACACGTTTCACGGAGAGGGATTCGAAGTGGCAGTGGAGACTAATGGCACTTTGCCCGCACCGGAAAATATTGACTGGCTCACCGTGAGTCCCAAGAGCCCGGCCTGCGACCCAAAATTTGTGCAACGAGGCGGCAACGAGTTGAAGCTTATCTTCCCGCAACTGAAGATAGACCCGGAGGATTTTACCGGGCTTGATTTCTCATGTTTCTACTTGCAGCCCATGGCCGGGCCGGATAAGCAACGTAACACCGCATTGATGCTGGACTATTGCCGCTCCCATCCGCGCTGGCGGATGAGCCTGCAGACCCACAAGATTCTTGGTGTCGCCTGATGGATATCTTCAAGGCTTTCACCTTCGAGGCCGCACATATGCTTACCGAAGTGCCCGAAGGCCATAAGTGCAGGCGTCTGCATGGCCATTCCTTCCGTGCCGAGGTACATGTTTCCGGCCCGGTGGACGAGAAGGGATGGGTCATGGATTTTGCTGATATTAAGGAGGCGTGGCGGCCCATCCACGCAGATCTCGACCACCATTACCTAAACGAAATCAAGGGGTTAGAGAACCCCACTAGCGAGAATATCGCGCGCTGGATTTGGGCCAGGATGAAGCCAGAGCTTCCAGGTCTCTCGAAGATCGTGCTGCACGAGACCTGCGAGGCGGGCTGTATCTACGAAGGAGACTAGTTACCCCCGTCCACGATAAGGCGGTAACCCTTGATCGGGAATCCAGAGGTCCTTCGGCGGTTTGCCTGACTGATATAAGACGTCGATGGGAATGCCTCCGCGAGGATACCAGTAGCCACCGATCCTCAACCACCTGGGCCTTACCGCCTTTTTGATGCGCTTAGCGATTTCTACCGTGCAGTCTTCGTGAAAAGCACCGTGGTTGCGAAAGGAAGCCAGAAAGAGTTTCAACGACTTACTCTCCAGGATCCATTTGCCAGGCACGTAATCGATTGCCAAATGAGCAAAATCAGGTTGGCCCGTGACCGGGCAGAGTGAGGTGAACTCTGGGCAGGTGAAGCGCACCAGGTAGGTATCGTTCGGTTGCGGGTTAACCACGCGCTCGAGCACCGCCGCATCAGGCGAGGCGGGGAGGGCGGCCTTGCGGCCTAGCTGGGTCAGAGTTTTAATCTGTACGGGTTTCTTCACCATGAAAAGGAGAGTAGCAGGCCGGGCACGGACGAGCCAAGGCTGGCGCCTAGCGCTCGGGGATATCGCCCTTTTCCATCTCCTGGATAAAGGCGGCAGCGAAGTTTGAATAGGTGTCGGTAGCGACAGCTTCGCGGATGTCGGCCATCATGTCCTGATAGAAGCGTAGATTATGCCAAGTAAGCAGTACGGCGCCCAGGATTTCCCCCGAGCGGGTGAGATGGTGGAGATAGGCGCGGGAATGGTCACGGCAGGCCGGGCAGACGCAACCCTCGTCTAGCGGGCGCGGATCTTCACCGTGTCGGGCATTACGCAGATTTACTTCACCGCGGCTCGTGAAGGCTTTGCCGGTGCGTCCCGAGCGAGTGGGCAGCACGCAGTCGAACATGTCTATGCCCCGCGCCACCGCCTCCAGGACGTCTGCCGGCCGTCCTACCCCCATGAGATAGCGGGGTTGGTCCTCGGGCAGTGGCCGGATGGCGGCGTCGAGCATGGCGAGCATGGTGACGCAGTCCTCACCCACCGAAAGCCCGCCGATGGCGTAACCGTGGAAGCCGACTCCTATCAGGGCACGAGCGGCCTCTTCGCGCAGATCTTCATACATGCCGCCTTGAACGATGCCGAAGAGGCCGTGTCCGGGGCGGCCGGGGAAGGCGTCGTAGCAGCGTCGCGCCCAGTCCAGGGTCAGTTTGAGGGAGTCCTCCGCCTCCTCGTGGGTAGCTGGATGGTTGGTGCATTCATCCAACACCATGACAATATCGGCCTCCAGCATGTCCTGAATTGCTACCGCGCGTTCGGGCGTCAGGAGATGCTGGCTACCGTCGAGGTGGGAGCGGAAGGTGACACCCTCGGCGTCAACCTCGCGCAGCGCGTTTAGGGACCAAATCTGGAAACCGCCGGAATCAGTGAGAATAGGGCCGGGCCAGTTCATGAACCTATGGAGCCCACCCAGCGCAGCAATGGTCTCGGCACCGGGACGCAGCATGAGGTGATAGGCATTGCCGAGAATTATCTGGGCCCCAGTGTCACGGACCGCCTGGGACGTCATGGCCTTGACCGTGGCAGCCGTGCCCACCGGCATGAAGGCAGGGGTATCCACGTCTCCGTGGGCGGTGGTGATCTTGCCCCGTCGCGCGCCGCCGGAAACATCTAGCAGAGAGAAGCCGAATTTAGGAGTGGTCATGGTCGGGTCTCATGTCTCGCTTCTGGGGTGCAGCAGGCAGCTGTCACCGTAGGAATAGAAACGATAGCCTTCACTGATGGCGTGTTCATAGGCCGCTTTCATAGTCGAGGTGCCGGAAAAGGCGCAGACAAGCATGAAAAGAGTGGAGCGAGGCAGGTGGAAGTTAGTGAGCAGCAAATCCACGGCGCGGAAGCAGTAGCCGGGCTTGATAAAAATATCTGTCTCGCCGTGAAAAGGATGTACCAGACCCTGTTCGTCGGCGGCGGATTCAAGCAGGCGCAGCGAAGTGGTGCCCACTGCCACCACACGCCCACCGGCATTGCGCGCAGTATTGACGGCCCGTGCCGCCGCTTCACCGATATTGCCACATTCGGCGTGCATGGTGTGGTCGTCTACGTAATCGGCTTTCACCGGCAGGAAGGTTCCTGCGCCCACATGTAGGGTGAGGGTGGCGTGATGGATGTTGCGCGCCGCGATGGTATTCATGAGTTCTGGCGTGAAATGCAGCCCCGCTGTGGGGGCGGCTACGGCACCGTCATGGGTAGCGAACATGGTCTGATAGTCTTTGTTGTCGGCCTCGTCAATCGCGCGCAGTCCTTGAAGGTAGACCGGTAGGGGCATGGTCCCGAATTGCTGCAAGGCCTTGTCGAACAGTTCTCCCTCGCAGTTGAAGGCGAGCGTCACTTCGCCAGCTTCGCCCTTTTCTTCCACAGTGGCACGAAGTGTATCGGAAAAGACTATCTCGTTGCCGAGCTTCAGTTTTTTCGCTGGGCGGGTGAAGCTGCGCCAGCTATTGGGACCTGTACGTTTGTGTAGGGTGACAGCGATTTTCGCCTCGCCCTTATGACCTGAAAGCTGGGCTGGGATGACACGGGTGTCATTGAGGACCAAGATATCGCCAGCGCGTAGCAGGGAGGGCAAATCGCGGAACACGTGGTCGCGTGGTGCAGAATAGCCGTGTGATTGTAGCCCTACCTCTAGAAGGCGTGAGGAATCGCGTGGACGCGACGGGCGTCCAGCGATCATGTGGCGTGGGAGGTGGAAGTCGAATTCCTCCGTTTTCAGGCGGTGTTTGGGCACGTCTTTCGTCATGGCATGGGTTCTAGCCCCCTGCCAGGTATGCCGCAAGTTCAGGACTGTTTTAGATGGGGTGGCAACACATCGCACGCGAACAGATCCTCATCCGTTTGCGCGCGGCGGATGAGGACCGGACCATCTGGACCCAGCAGGACCACACCCGGGCAGGGGCGGATAAAGGGCATGGACTGGGTGATGGTATAAGCTCCGGCTTCGTGCACCAGCACCAGGTCACCGGGGGCAAGCGGCGGCAGTAGCGCTGATTCATTGATTATATCTTCGGGCATGCACAAAGGCCCGAATACGGCCACCGGGGCATAAGAAGATTGTGGGGGCTGGTCTACATCCTTCACGCGTATCACAGAAAGGGTCCCTGGCCCTTCACGACAGGCAGGGGGCAGGAGATTGCGACCACCATTGAGGATGATTGCACGCCCCCGTCCGGGGATATCTTTTACCGCCACCACAGTGCAGACAAGCTGCATAGCCAGGCTCACCAAAGAGCGGCCAGGTTCCAAGAGCAGCGCTGGAGTGGTGTCGAACAGATGGGTAAGTGGACGCAGAGTCTTGGTAATGGCCCGGGCGTAGGGGGTCAGATTCACGCCGGAGGGGAAGCCGCCGCCTAGGTCTATGAACGCCGGGGCAAGGTGAAGTGCCGCTGCTAGTTTTGCCAGCTCGACCAGCCCCGCTGCCGCCCCGCTGTAAACACCAGGGTCACCTACATTGGTACCACAATGGCTATGCAGCATGTGGAGATCGAGAGCAGGGTTTTTGGCGATGCGTTCCAGAATGTGGGTCGCGTCACCGTGGGCAAAGCCGAAGCGGGACCAGTCCGTCTTACCGCCGTTAAAGGCTATCCGTATGCCTAACCTCGCTGGCTGTTTAAACCCGCCTACCAGGGATTCCACGGTGCTAAATTCATCGAGGCCATCGAGGACGATGCAGGCGCCTTCGGCTAACGCTGTCTCCAGTTCGTCCCGGGTTTTCCAGGGGCCGTTGAAGACGATCTCGCCAGGGCTGTGGCCGAGGCGTCGTGCCAGGCGATATTCAGGCCCCGAGACCACCTCGGCCCAGGCTCCCTCGTTTCGCAGGATGGCGCAGACCGCCGGCAGGTAGTTAGTCTTGTAGGAAAAGGCTACGTGTGATGGAAACTCTGGTGTGGAGAAGGTGCGGGAAAAATCTCGGAAGGTCTGGCGCAATACCGATTCGTTTACCACGAATAGGGGCGAGCCGAATTCTTCCAGCAGATCGGCAGTGACGGCGTTAGCAAGGGGGATATGTGTCACGGCTGGCAGATTCGGTCCGCGAGGCGGCGCATGAAGGCTTCACACAAGCTCACCTGCTCGAGTGTGATGAACTCATTGGGGCGGTGGGCCTGTTGTATGCTTCCCGGCCCGCAGACCACGGCGGGAATGCCAGCCCTAGAAAATAGCCCGGCCTCGGTGCCGAAGCTCGCCTTGGAGGTGGCGTTGGCCCCGGACAGGGTCTTGGCTATTTCCGTTACCGCCGCGTCCGTAGGCGTGTTAAGCCCCGGAAAGTCGGAGGTTTCCTCGAAACGGAACCCGGCCTCCTGGTCCACGGCGTGCATGGTGGGAAGCAGGCAGTCTCCGGCGAAGGCTTCAAGTTCTGCCTGGATGGCCCCGGCATCTTCGCCGGGGAGGTGACGAATCTCATAGTCGAAAGTACAATCACGGGGCACGATGTTGAGTACTGTGCCACCAGCGATGGTTCCGGTATGAACCGTGGTATGGGGCGGGTCAAAGGCGGGGTCAAAGGGGCCTTCGTCCTGGAAGCGCCGGGACGTACGGCGCAGGTGGGTCACCAGTTCCGCTGCCACCTCTACGGCGTTGACTCCCGAGGGTGCCAGCGCCGAATGACATTCGTGCCCCCTGGCGTGACAGCGCCAGCTTCTTTTTCCCTTATGGCTTGTCACCACCTTCATTTCCGTGGGTTCGCCGACGATACAGGCCATAGGTTTGACCTCGAGGCCGGAGATATGGTGATCGAGAAGCCGCCGTACGCCCACGCAGCCAATTTCCTCGTCGTAAGAAAGGGCCAGATGTAGGGGTGTTTTCAGGCCTCGCTTGAGGAATTCCGGCAACAGCGCGAGAATCACGGCGATGAAACTCTTCATATCAGCGGTGCCGCGCCCGTGGAGTCTGTCCTCGCGGCGTGTCACCCGGAACGGGTCGCTGTGCCAGTCCTGCCCCTTGACCGTAACTACGTCTGTGTGGCCGGAGAGCAGGATACCTGCTTCTCCTTCTGGTCCGGCAGTAGCAAACAGGTTGGCCTTATTTCTGGTCTCGTCCTCCACTAGTACAGAATCTACGCTTAGATCGGAGAGATAGTCGCGGACGAACTCGATCAGCTCTAGATTTGGCTTGTGGCTGGTAGTGTCAAATCCCACCAGTTTCTCGATGAGGGTGAGGCTCTCGTTTCCGGGTTCAAGCGCGGCCGCACCGGTCATGGCGTGAACTGTTCTGTGAAGATCCGCTCCTCGAGGTTGTGGTCTGGATCGAACAGCAATTTGAGGCTGATACTGCGATCCTCACGGATACGCACCTGGGTTACGTCGCGCACTTCAGTATAGTCGGCCACGGCGCTTACCGGACGTTTGTCATATTCTAGGGCATCGAGAACTACCTCCACGGTACACGGCAGCAAGGCCCCGCGCCAGCGACGGGGTCGGAAGGCGCTGATGGGGGTGAGCGCTAGAAGTCCGGCGTCTATGGGGATAATGGGGCCGTGGGCAGAACAGTTATAGGCGGTGCTGCCCGCCGGGGTGGCCACCAGAACTCCGTCGCAGGTGAGTTCCTCCATCCGCGTTACGCCATCTACGATAATACGGATTTTTGCCGTCTGGCGGGCCTCGCGAAGGAGCGACACCTCGTTGATGGCCAGGGCCTCAGTTGTTTCCCCGGATATGGTAGCGGCTTTCATGCGTAGGGGATGGAGCGCCGTGGAACGCGCCTTCATGATGCGTTGAGGCAGGCTGTCGGCCTCGTATTCGTTCATAAGGAAGCCAACTTTGCCGCGGTGCATGCCATATATAGGTGTCTTGTGGTCCATGTAGCGGTGTAGGGTTTCCAGCATGGTGCCATCACCGCCTAGGGCCACGATCACGTCGGCCTCTTCCGGGGGTACAAGAGAATAGCGTGCCTCCAGCTCAGTCAGCGCTTCCTGCGCTGCCGGTGTGTCGGCGGCGATCACGGCGATAGAGGGGGATTTAACCTTGCTCACGCGGTGTTCTCCCTGCGGCTTGAAGGGGGGATGAAATTAAGGCACGGAGTATAGCGCAGGGGAGGTGCCGCACAGAAGAGGGTGATACAAGAGGCCTTTTAAGGCCGCTATCCCGCTCTATCCCCCGGTGACACTCATGTGGCGGTCTAGGGTCGATTCGGTGTCGCGGCGATTTACGACAAAGTCGTGGCCTTCGGGCTTGCGGGCGATGGCGCCGGTAATGGCCGATTCCAGTGCTGCGTAGGAACCATCTTTAGAATCATCTTCTCGCAACGGCGCGCGCAGGTCTGCGCTGTCCTCGCGTCCTAGGCACGTATAAAGCTGTCCGGTGCAGGTTAACCGCACGCGGTTACAGGATTCACAAAAATTATGGGTCAGCGGCGCAATAAAGCCGAGCCGCCTCCCGGTTTCACCCACCTTCACATAACGCGCGGGGCCGCCACTTTTGTAATCCACGTTGGTGAGAGTCCAACACTCCGCCAGTCGAGCGCGGACAAGGGAAAGCGGAAGATATTGCTCGGTGTGTTCGCTTCCCACATCGCCCATTGGCATGACTTCTATCATGGTCATGTCGAAGCCCATGTCGCCGCACCAAGACAACATAGTGTCGATTTCATCCTCGTTCACACCCTTGAGCGCCACCATATTGATCTTGACCTGTAACCCTTCGCGCTGGGCGGCGGTGATGCCCTCTAGAACCTGCTCGAAATTACCGCCGCGAGTGATCTGGGAGAATTTTCTGGGATCGAGACTGTCGAGGGAGACATTGACACGGCGCACGCCGCAAGCGTGGAGATCGGCGGCAAAGCGAGCTAACTGGCTGGCATTGGTGGTAAGGGTCAGTTCTTTCAGATTACCGCTTTCTAGGTGACGGGCAAGGCGGGTGAACAGCCACATGATATTGCGTCTGACAAGGGGCTCGCCACCTGTGATCCGAAGCTTGCTAACGCCGAGACGGACAAAGAGCGAGCACACGCGATCGAGCTCCTCTAAGGAAAGGAGATCTGTCCTAGGTAGGAAATCCATATTCTCGGCCATGCAGTACTGGCAGCGGAAATCACAGCGGTCCGTTACGGACACCCGCAGATAACTGACTTCTCTGCCAAAATGGTCAAACATGGCTTTTCCGACCTTCACTTCTCGTCAGGGGGAGGTCCACACTACGCGTCTCCGATTATACGTCAATTCTCAGTTAATGATGTAATTTGGCGAAGGTGGATTTTCACCCCTAAATTTTTTAGGGGCAATGGGTTACGGGCTCAGCCTCGCGCCGGAAGGCGCAATAATGGCGCACCTGTGCCGGAACTTAAAGGACACGGCGTGGTCACCACAGCAGGTCACCTTTGAGGAAGGCTTGCGCTTCCGCACTTTGCGGTCTAGCGAAGAAAGTCTCTGCTGTCATCTGTTCCATAAGATGTCCTCGATGCAGGAATAGAATCTCGTCGGCCACGCGGCGTGCTTGGCCCAAGTCGTGGGTGGTCATAATGATAGTAGCCCCAGATTCGTGAATGGCAGCGATCATTTCTTCCACTGCACGGGTAGCCGCGGGATCGAGATTGGCCGTGGGTTCGTCAAGAAACAGTACTTCTGGGTTCACCGCCCAGGCCCGAGCCAAGGCCAGACGCTGTTGTTCCCCGGCCGACAGAACCCGTGCCGAGCGCTTGGCCATATCGCCCAGCCCCGCTCGTGCCAGGGCCTCCTCTACCAGGGGGCGTCGTGCGCGCCGCCCTATTCCGCGCAGACTCAGGGCGTAATCCACGTTTGCCGCTGCCGATCGGCGCAGCATGACTGGGCGTTGGAAAACCATGGCCTGTCGTTCATGGGCGGCCTGCGCGCTGCTGCCTTCCCAACGCACGGAACCGGAACTGGGAGAGAGCAGGCCGTGTGCGAGACGAAGAGTCAAACTTTTCCCGGCGCCGTTGGGGCCAAGCAGAATGGTGCGTGTGCCGCCATGCAGCGTCGCTGTAAGGTCGTGGATCAAGCGTTCACCGCGAGCGTTGAAGCAGAGTTTGTCAAGGACCAGGGGCAGGATTGACGCCGTCATTTCAGCTTTCTCCGTGCCATGTCCCCTAGCACATAGGCTCCGCCGTTGATAACCAGTGACAGCAGCAGCAGAATCATACCCAGCCCCAGTGCAAGGGGTAGGTCGCCCTTGCTGGTTTCCAGCGCGATAGCCGTGGTCATGACTCGAGTGCTGTGTGCGATATTACCGCCAACTAGCATAACCGCGCCTACCTCACCGAACGCACGTCCGAACCCGGCGAGGATGGTGGTAAGAAGAGTCACCCGCGCGTCAAAGAGAAGAGTGGGCACTGCGCGTGCCGGAGTGGCGCCAAGGGAACGCAGCTGGTCGGAGTACTCATCCCATAGGTCGGCGGTAGTCTGGCGCGTGAGTGCGGCGATGATGGGGGTGATGAGGAAACACTGGGCAATGATCATGGCCGTGGGCGTGAATAGAAGTCCCAATACGCCGAAAGGCCCAGCCCGCGAAAGTAGGAGATAAACCACCAACCCAACCACCACCGGGGGCAGACCCATTAAAGCGTTTAGTAGTACAACAACGGTTCCACGTCCGGGGAACCGCAGCAGGGCTGCCGCGGCCCCCAGCGGCAGGCCGATGAGTGCCGAGAGTGCTACTCCGGAAAACGTGATTTTCAACGACAGGTTGATGATCTCCACGAGATCGGCGTCGAGGTCGAAAATCAAGGAAAAGGCTTCTATGAAGGCATCGTGAAAATCGTTCATAGCGCGGCACTATTAGAAAGTGTGGTCAGTTTTGGTCTTTTTTGCATATGTCAGGTCATAAGTCAGGCTTGGATAAAAAGGAACGTTTAAATGGTTTGCTATGCGGAGAAGGAAAGGGGAGTCCTGAGCCCACCTGGCCTCATGTTCCTTGTTACGGAAAGCGCAACAGGCCATATTTCACCTATGAGCAAGTTTATAGTCCAGCCTGATCCTAACGATTCGAGACTTACTCGCCAGGTCTCGGGACGGGATCATGAAGGCCGTGAGGTGGATCTCGATGTAATCATGGAACGCCCCCTGACCCTGTTCCTCAACAATCAGGAAATCGTCACCATGATGACTATAGGCGACTATCCCGATTGCCTCGCTGTAGGCTATCTGCTTAACCAGAATATGCTACACGCCGACGACGTCATTACCGGTATTGATGTGGACGAAGATCTGGAAGTGGTGGTGGTACGGACGGAGCGCGAGACCGATTTCGAGGACAAGCTTAAAAAAAAGACCCTGACCTCAGGCTGCGCCCAGGGCACCGTTTTTGGCGTCCTAATGGAAAAATTTGATTCCATTCGCCTGCCCGAGGATGCGGTGCTGAAAACTTCGTGGCTGAGAACGCTGAACAAAAGGATTAATACTGCTCCCAGCCTGTACCTCAAGGCTGGAGGTATCCACGGCTGTGTGCTGTGCGAGGAAGATCGGCCGCTAATCTATATGGAAGACGTGGGACGTCATAACGCCATCGACAAAATCGCCGGTTATATGTTCCTCAAGAATATTCTGGCACGGGGGAAAATCTTCTACACCACGGGAAGGCTCACCAGTGAAATGGTCATCAAGACGGTGCAGATGAGCATCCCCGTCCTTATTTCACGCTCCGGGTTCACCGCTTGGGGGGTAGATCTGGCCCGTCGCGCAGGTCTGACCTTGGTCGGCCGCGTTCGCGGCAAGCGTTTCATCGTTCTTTCTGGAGAGGATCGCATCATTTATGACGGCGGGGAGATGGAAGAAAATGAGGACAGAGATGGCACCTTCGCCGGTTAAATCTACTCTTCCTAAACCGGAATCTGACCTGTCTGTGGCTGGGGTTCTGTTGGCAGGAGGGCTGGCGCGACGCATGGGCGGAGGCGACAAATGCCTGCGGAAACTGGGTGGCAAGACTCTTCTCGAACACGTCATTGACCGCGCCGGTCCTCAGGTGGGCGCGCTCCTCCTCAATGCCAATGGCGATACAGCCCGCCTTTCTGCCTTTGGCCTTCCTATAGCCGGCGATGTGGTGGAAGGAAACGCTGGACCACTGGCGGGAGTTCTGACGGGCATGGAATGGGCCGTGGCTGAGGCTCCGGACTGTTCCTGGGTGGTGAGTTTTGCCACCGACGCGCCCTTTTTTCCGGAAGATCTCGTGGCCAGACTGAAACAGGCAGTGGAAGAAGAGGGGGCGGATGTGGCCTGTGCTAGTTCCGGTGGACGGGTGCATCCGGTTTTCGCCCTGTGGCCGGTGCGCCTGCACGGCGAACTGCGTCATGCCATGGTTGAGGAGGGTGTGCGCAAGGTAGATATATGGACCGGGCGCTATAATCTTGCCGTTGCCGATTTTCCCGTGGCGCCTTTCGATCCTTTCTTTAACACCAACAGTCCTGAGGATTTAGAGATTGCTGCATTCCTTATGAGGTAGGGGCTTCAGTCTTTCTGTGGACAGCCATCGAGGGATTTGCCATTCTCAGGCGCAATTAATGAGACCGCCACGTCGTCAGGCCGCCGGGCGTGAGGAAACATTTTGGGGAGGGGAAACTCCGTGTCGGGATTGTTAGCGCATTTCGTAGAAATTCTTTCCAAGAAGCATATTATCGCCAGACCCGGCTTTAACCGCTGGAAGGTGCCGCCAGCCTCGATTGCAATCCACCTGTGTATCGGCTCGGTCTACGCCTGGAGTATCTTCAACCCGGCACTGATCAAGGCCATCGGCGTGGCCGCACCTGCCGCTGTAGACTGGAACCTGGGAGAGGTGGTGTGGATCTTTTCCGTAGCTATCGTTTTTCTGGGGCTGGCGGCGGCCTTCGCCGGGCACTGGCTGGAACGGGTTGGTCCCCGCATGGTGGGGTTCGTGGCCGCCTGTTGCTGGGGCGGCGGTTTCGCGGTCGGCGGTGCTGGCATCCTGACCCATCAGTTGTGGCTGATTTATCTCGGCTATGGCGTCCTCGGTGGCTGTGGGCTGGGCCTGGGCTACGTTTCGCCCGTCGCCACGCTCATCCGCTGGTTCCCCGACCGCCGCGGCATGGCCACCGGCATGGCCATCATGGGGTTCGGCGGTGGCGCCATGATCGGCGCGCCACTGAAGGAATATTTTATCCATCTCTATTACAAGGCACCCGAATTCCTGGGCTCGGTGGATGCTGTGGACCTGATTACCGAAGGCGGAAAGCGCTTCGCCGATATCGCCGGCCAGATGAAGGAAGTGGTTGTGGTGGGCGCCAATGACGTATCAAACATGATCACGCCCGGGCCCGAAGGCGTGTATCTGGTGGGGACCGGGTCGACCGGGGTGGCGCAGGCCTTCTTTACCCTGGGCGCAATTTATTTCGTGGTAATGACGATTGCGGCGTTCTCGTACCGCGTACCAGCGGAGGGCTGGGCGCCCGAGGGCTGGACCCCGCCAGACGAGGCCCATGCCGCAAAAAAGATGATGACCAAGAACCACGTCCATATCGACGAGGCCCTGAAGACACCGCAGTTCTATTTTCTGTGGATCGTACTGTGCTTCAACGTGACCGCAGGTATCGGCGTGCTTGGCGTAGCCAAGACTATGATGACGGAAATCTTTGGCACCACCCTGCCACTTCTCGTGGACGCCACCTTTGCCGCCACCTATGTGGTGATGGTTAGCGTCTTTAACATGTGCGGGCGGCTCTTCTGGGCCAGCATGTCCGATTTCATGGGCCGCAAGATAACCTATTGCATCTTTTTAGTCCTGGGCATCGCACTCTACCTTTCCATACCCTATAGCGCGGTGCAGGTTAGTGCTTCGCCGGAAGTGATGTGGCTGGTGACATTCTATGCTGCCACCATGATTATCTTCACCATGTATGGTGGCGGGTTTGCCACTATTCCCGCCTATCTCGCTGATATTTTTGGCACCTTCCACGTGGGCGGCATTCATGGGCGTCTTCTCACCGCCTGGAGCACGGCGGGCGTTCTGGGACCGTTGGCCATTACCCAACTGCGCCAGGTTTCAGTGGACAACGCCATTCAGAAACTGGCTGCAATGACAGACCCCTCAGTTTTCGAGTCCGCTTTCGGTGCGGGCAAGGATCAGCTTGCTGCACTGGTGGAGGCCAAGACCGTGACTATTTCCAAGCTCATGGAGGTTGCGCCCGCGGGCACCCAGGACCCTTCGGCCACCCTCTATAACACCACCATGTTTGCTATGGCCGCCTTGTTGGCCATCGCGCTCGTTTCCAACTGGATGGTGAAGCCGGTGCACGAGAAGCACCACATGACCCAGAAGGAAATGGACGACGATACCGTTTAAGTCTCTGCGCGCTTTATATTAAAGAAAAGGGCGGCCCGTAAGGACCGCCCTTTTTTGATAGCCGTTCTGTCGTGGTAGCTATGTTGCCGTCTTGCCGGAAACTTGTTCGCCGTCCAATTTTTCCACTCGAGCCGAACAGTATTTGAGTTCGGGAATTTTTCCAAAGGGGTCCAGCGCTGGGTTGGTGAGTACATTGGCCGAAGCTTCGCGGAAGCAGAAGGGAATGAAGATCATCCCGATGCGAATCTGACGGTCTGAACGAGCTTTTAGTTCAATGGATCCACGCCGTGTAGAGACTCGTACCCAGTCGCCGTGCTTGAGCCTAAAGCGGCTCATATCAGCTGGAGAAAGGTGGACTGTGGCCTCAGGTTCAAGGCTATCAAGAACGTAGGTGCGTCGGGTCATAGAGCCGGTATGCCAATGTTCGAGAAGTCGCCCCGTGGTGAGCACCATAGGGAAGTGATTATCGGGGGTTTCATCGGGTGGCATGATCTCCGTCGGTATTAGCTTGCCTAGGCCGTTTTCAGTGGGGAAGGAGTCACCGAAGATAACTTCCTGTCCGGGATCACTCTTGTTCTTACAGGGGTAAGTGACGGCGCCTTTCTTCTCCAAGCGTTCCCAGGTGATGCCAGTAATAGAGGGCATGCACTGGCGCAGTTCCTCATAGACCTCGCGCGGGGAGTCATAGTTCCAGTCGAGGTCGAGACGACGTGCCATCTGCTGAATAATCCATAAGTCCTGGCGGGCGTTTCCCGGCGGTTCGATAGCCTGATGGGCCATCTGCACACGGCGGTCAGTATTGGTGAAGGTACCATCTTTTTCAGGGAAGGCCGAAGCAGGCAAGATGATGTCAGCGAGAAAGGCAGTTTCTGTCATGAAGATATCCTGGACCACCATATGTTCGAGTTGGCACAAGGCCTCGCGCGCGTGTAGCGTATCGGGGTCGGACATGGCTGGGTTCTCACCCATTACATAAAGGCCCATGATTTCACGCTTACGGATGGCGTCCATGATCTCCACTACCGTCAGGCCCTCGTCGGGGTTGAGCGGTGTGTCCCAGAACTTCTCGAAGAATTCCCGCTCTTGAGGCTTCGTTACAGACCGATAGTCTGGATAGACCATGGGGATTAGCCCCATGTCGGAGGCGCCTTGGACGTTGTTCTGGCCGCGTAGGGGGTGGAGCCCGGCACCGGGTTTGCCGATATTGCCAGTAATTAGAGCCAGCGATATCAGGCAGCGCGCATTATCTGTGCCGTGCACATGTTGGGAAACGCCCATGCCCCAGAAGATCATGGCGCTTTTGGCCTTGGCGAAAAGGCGGGCCACATCGCGCAGAGTGTCGGGGGCGATGCCGCAGACAGCGGACATTTCCTCGGGCGTGAAGTAGGCGGTGTATTTCTTCAGATCTTCAAAGCCTTCGGTACGGGTCTTGATATAATTGGAATCCACTAAGCCTTCCTTGATGATGGTGTGAATCATGGCATTGAGAAGTGCCACATCGGTGCCAGGCCGAAACTGCAGCATGTGTTTAGCGTGGCGGCTTAGGGCCTGGTTGCGGGGGTCAGCCACAATGAGGGTGGCCCCGCTCTTCACCGCGTTCCTGATGAAAGTGGCAGCCACTGGGTGGTTCTGGGCTGGGCGAGCACCGATCACGAAAATAATTTCGGAATTGAGACATTCCGAAACCGGCGCTGTCACTGCACCGGAGCCGATAGTTTCCATCAGCGCGGCTACACTCGATGCGTGGCACATACGGGTGCAATGGTCCACGTTGTTGTTGCGGAATCCGGTGCGCACCAGCTTCTGAAACAGATACGCCTCTTCGTTGGAGCCCTTAGCACAGCCGAATCCAGCCAGCACCCGGGTCCCCTCACGGTCGCGCAGATGCCGAAATCCACCACCGGCTTCGTCCAGCGCCTGTTCCCACGAGACCTCGTGGAAATTAGCAAAGGGATCGGCTGGATTGAATGGTTCGTCGGGGATTTTTCGTATCCCGGCTTTGCGGATCAAGGGCTTGGTGAGGCGGTGGGGATGGTGCACATAGTCAAATCCAAACCTTCCCTTGACGCAGAGCCGGTTGTGATTGGCCGGTCCGTTGCGGCCTTCCACCGAGAGCAACCTGCCATCGCGCACGTTGAAAGTGAGCTGGCAGCCGACGCCACAATAGGGACACAGGCTATCCACTCTGGTATCGGCTTTGATGGACCCTCTGCCATCTTTCTCAACCCGGGTGGCCTCCATGAGCGCACCAGTAGGGCAAGCCTGGACACATTCACCACAGGCCACGCAGGTGCTATCCCCCATGGGGTGGTCGAAATCAAAGACGACTTTGGACTTCGCCCCGCGGAAAGCCACGCCAATGACGTCGTTGACTTGAACTTCATGACAAGCGCGGGTGCATAGCCCACACTGAATGCAGGCGTCTAGTTGCACGCTTATGGCAGGGTGGCTGTTATCTGGGGGCGGCATCTCGCGGGAGGGAAAGCGGCTTTTATCTACGCCTACGGCATCGACCATATGCCAGAAATGGGAATCATCGTCATGGGCCTTGTCTCTGTGGGGTTGATCGGCGAGAAGGAGCTCCATTACCATTTTGCGGGCTTTCACGGCGCGTTCGGCTTTGGTCTTGACCTTCATGCCCGGCGTTGGCGTGCGGATGCAGGATGCAGAGAGAACCAACTCACCCTCAATCTCCACCATACAGGCGCGACAGTTGCCGTCGGGCCGGTAACCCGGCGCCGGTTTGTAACAAAGATGGGGCAGGAGGATTCCGTGACGTTCGGCTACCTTCCAGATGGTCTCGCCTGGCGCTGCCTCGACCTTTTTGCCATCAATGGTAAAGGCGATAGTTTTGCTCATGCAAAATCCTTATTGAAATGCTTCATCATGCTCAACACGGGATTGCCAGCGGCCTGACCCAGCCCACAAATGGAGGCGTCGGCCATGGTGGCACAGAGTTCCCTCATCAGAGGACGGTTCAACTTTTTGGCTTCAAGCAGCTTCACCGCCTTTTCTGTCCCCACCCGACATGGTGTGCACTGGCCACAGCTTTCATTGGCGAGAAAACTCATGAGGTTTAGAACAGCATCACGGATGTTGTCTTTGTCCGAAAGTACTATGATGCCCGCTGATCCGATAAAGCAGCCGTGCTCTTCCAGGGTGCCGAAATCCAGGGGAATGTCAGCCAGGGATGCGGGTAAAATCCCGCCCGAGGCGCCGCCGGGAAGGTAGGCTTTAAATTTATGCCCTTTGGCCATGCCACCGCAGTATTCCTCCAGCAGTTCATTCATGGTGATGCCGGATGGCGCCAGTTTCATGCCAGGTTTTCTGACCCTCCCGGAGATGGAATAGCTGCGCAGGCCCTTACCCCCATTGCGCCCCTGACTAGCGAACCAATCTGCACCCTTTTCTACCACATCGCGTACCCAGTGTAGGGTTTCTACATTGTGGTTTAGCGTGGGGCGTCCGAATAGGCCTGCCGTGGATACGTAGGGAGGACGGTGGCGCGGCAAGCCGCGTTTGCCCTCGATGCTCTCCATCATTGCCGATTCCTCGCCACAGATATAAGCACCGGCACCGCGTCGCAGGTGGATGCGGGTAGCGGTGGTGAGCTTGGTGGCCTCAAGCTTGAAAATTTCCTGCTTTAATAATTTATAGATGCCGGGATATTCGTCGCGTAGATAAATGTAGACGTCGGTGGCTTCCACCGCCCAGGCCGCGATCAGCATGCCTTCGAGGAAGCGGTGGGGGTCTCTGTCGAGATAGAAACGATCCTTGAAGGTGCCGGGTTCCCCCTCGTCGGCATTAACGGTCATCAAATGCGGGCCTGGTTCCTTGCGTACGAATCTCCATTTCGTTCCGGCGGGAAACCCAGCGCCCCCCATGCCCTTCAGCTTGGAACCTTCGAGGGTCTTGATTAGCCCGTTAGGGGTGCGCTCTCCCGCCAGACAGTCCTGGAGAAGGGTATAACCACCGTTCTTTTTATAAGTTTCGAAAAGCTTGGCATCGGGAATTTTTGTGGCGGTATGGCCTTCGGAGATGGCGGTGCGTACGGATTTGATCGTAGCTCTGGTGATATGATTCCTGCCCACCTCGGCCACTGGGGCTAGGTCGCATCGTCCCATGCACGGCGCCCGTACGACCCGGAACTTTTTCCCACTGTCCTTGATCAACGAGCCAAGGAGCTTCTTTGCGCCGCTCATCTCGCAGGTGAGGCTGTCGCAGACCCGGACGGTTAATGGCGGCGCTGGTTCGTTATCCTTGATGACGTCGAAATGTGCATAAAAGGTGGCGACCTCGTAGACCTCGGCAAAGGAAAGCCTCAGTTCATGGGCCACCGCCACCAGATGGGATTCCGAAAGGCAGTGGAATTCATCCTGCACCAGGTGGAGGAATTCCAGCAGCATGTCGCGTTTCCGGGGCAAGTCGCCGAGGAGATTCTGGACATCGTAAAAGGCTTGGCGTTTTGCCCGCAGTCCCTTGGGATGAGGGGGCACGCCATCACGCTTTGGGGTGTTTTGTTTCATGCTTCGGCGCTTACCATTGGACTGTGCCACAACCTTGTCAATCCCGTGGGCGCCATAAACAGGCGGTGTAAGACTGTTAGGTGGGGAAAACAGCTATTCATGGGACCGGGTCATCACGTATGAAAAATCTTGCGCTACAGTTTACAACACATTGATTCTAAAATATTTTTTTCAGATAAATTTTTTTCTCTGCGGTAAACATCACTGTTGAGACCTGACCAAGAGATACATATACTCCACCGCAAAAATAACCATGGTAAAGCGAGGGCATCAATGCGACCACTGCTTCCGCCGGATTATCGACCTACAAAAAAAGAATCCTTTATGAATCCCATGCAACTTGAATATTTCCGCCAGAAACTGGAATGCTGGCGCGAGGAACTCCTCCAAGAGTCGAACGAAACCATTCAACACCTCCAAGAGGACAGTCCTCAGGAACCGGACGTCGCCGATCGTGCTTCGCTTGAGACCGATCGCGCCCTCGAGCTTCGCACTCGCGACCGCGAGCGCAAACTGATCACCAAGATCAACGAGGCGTTGAAGCGTATCGAGGAGAAGTCATACGGTTTTTGTGAGGAAACTAGCAAACCCATCAGTTTGCAGAGGCTCGAGGTGCGACCCATCGCCACCCTGAGTATTGAAGCCCAGGAACGTCACGAACAGATGGAAAAAACCTACCGCGACGACTAACCTTTCCACATCGTGGTGGAAAGCGAGACTGAGAACATGGTAGCCGCTTAACAAGTGTCCTGGACCCGTTCCCAGAGGTGGCCACTCCGGCGCTGTGCGTTTACCAGACATTGTCGTGTCGAAACAATTCCGGCTCTATTCGGACGAATGTTCTTGAAATATTCTCTTGTAGATGAGAACAAAACATGTACATTGTAGGTTATTGAGTGGTGCATTGATTGATTTTCATCCCTGTGAAATAAGATGGAGGCAGACATGGCCGAGGCGGCAATCCGTTTGGTTGACAAGGACGACATGGACAAGAAAAAGGCTCTCGAAGTGGCGCTGGGACAGATCGAGCGTAGCTTCGGTAAGGGCTCCATCATGAAATTTGGACAGCATGAAGGCGTGATGGAGGTGGAATCTACCCCCACCGGCTCGCTGGGTCTTGACATCGGGCTCGGTATTGGCGGGTTGCCTCGTGGCCGCGTGGTGGAGATCTATGGCTCGGAAGGGTCTGGCAAGACCACCCTGGCTCTGCATGTGGTGGCAGAGGCCCAGAAAATCGATGGCACTTGCGCCTTCGTGGATGCCGAACACGCGCTGGACCCGGCCTATGCGCGCAAGCTCGGCGTTAATGTGGATGATTTGCTTATTTCCCAGCCCGACGCCGGGGAACAGGCACTGGAGATCACCGATACTTTAGTACGTTCGGGGGCAGTGGACGTGCTGGTGATAGACAGCGTCGCAGCGCTGGTGCCGCGGGCAGAACTTGAGGGTGAGATGGGGGATTCCCATATGGGCTTGCACGCTCGCCTCATGAGCCAAGCTCTGCGAAAGCTCACGGGCTCTATTGCCAAATCGCGCTGCACTGTAATCTTTATCAACCAGATTCGCCATAAGATCGGCGTCATGTTTGGCAATCCAGAAACCACCACCGGCGGCAATGCCCTGAAATTCTACGCCTCGGTGCGGCTCGACATCCGCCGTATCGGCGCCATCAAGGATCGCGACAGGGTGATTGGTAACCAGACCCGGGTCAAGGTGGTTAAGAACAAGATGGCACCGCCTTTCAAAGTGGTGGAATTCGACATCATGTACGGCGAAGGCATCTCCCGGCTAGGCGAACTCATCGATCTCGGCGTCCAGGCCGGGGTGGTGGAAAAATCCGGCGCCTGGTTCTCCCATGACGGGGAGCGCATCGGCCAGGGTCGTGAAAACGCTAAGACCTTCCTTCACGAACATCCAGAGGTGGCGAGGAAAATAGAACAGGCAATTCGCAATGACGCAGGTCTCTGCGCTGCTGACGTCATGGGCGTCGCGGCTGAAAGTGGTGAAGACACCCCGGCCGAAACGGTGGTTGAAGCTACCAAGTCATAACCCGACCTATGGGCCATCGGTAGGTTGGGTATTTGGGAGTTCATTTTTCTGAGAGGGACGGAAGGATGCCGCGTGCCCCTCTTTCTTTCCACCCGTCTGCTAGACACGGTTGGGGGGGCGGGTTAAAAGCATGGGATGGAGATCAGCAACAACATCCGTACCGCCTTCCTCGACTACTTCGCGAAAAATGATCACGAAATCGTAGCCTCTGGTTCGCTCGTGCCCCACAACGACCCAACCCTGCTGTTTACCAATGCCGGGATGGTTCCCTTTAAGAATGTCTTTACTGGAGCCGAGAAACGAGACTTCACCCGCGCTGCTACCAGCCAGAAATGCGTGCGCGCGGGCGGCAAGCACAACGACCTCGATAATGTGGGTTATACCGCACGTCACCACACTTTTTTTGAGATGCTGGGGAATTTTTCTTTCGGTGACTATTTCAAGGACGTGGCCATTGAACTGGCCTGGAACTTGATCACCAAAGAATTTGCCGTACCCGCCGAGCGGTTAATGATAACGGTCCACGCCGATGACGATGAGGCCTTCAAACTCTCCCGAAAGATCACCGGCCTGCCGGAATCACTTGTCCTGCGTCTCGATAGTGCTGACAATTTTTGGTCCATGGGCAATACTGGTTCTTGTGGGCCATGTGCAGAAATTTTCTACGATCATGGTGAGGATGTCCCCGGCGGCCCGCCCGGTTCGGCAGAAGCCGAGGGCGACCGTTTCGTAGAAATCTGGAATCTCGTCTTCATGCAGTACAATCGCCTCTCGGCCGATGAGCGCGTGGACCTGCCGCGGCCCAGCATCGATACCGGCATGGGGTTGGAACGCGTTGCCGCCGTGCTGCAGGGGGTCCACAACAACTACGATACCGATCTCTTCAAAGCCCTGATCGAGGCGTGCGAGGAAGTGACGGGAGTAAAGGCGGAAGGCGATAAGGCCGTGTCTCACCGGGTTATTGCTGATCACCTGCGCGCTATATGTTTTCTCATGGCTGATGGTGTTCTCCCTTCCAATGAGGGGCGTGGCTACGTGCTGCGGCGGATCATGCGCCGGGCCATGCGCCATGTGCACATGCTGGGTGGGCGAGAGCCTCTCATGTGGCGATTAGTACCAGCGCTGACTACCGAAATGGGGCAGATCTATCCGGAACTGGGTCGTGCCCAAGCCCTGATTACGGAAATCCTCAAGCTCGAGGAAGCCCGTTTCCAGAAGACTCTGGAACGAGGGCTGAAACTTCTCTCTGAGGAAACAAAAAAGCTTTCCGGCGCTACAGTGTTGTCCGGTGATACCGCCTTCAAGCTTTACGATACCTACGGTTTTCCCCTTGATCTGACTCAGGATGTGTTACGCAGCCAGGGGCGGGATATAGACTTAGACGGCTTCAACATCGCCATGGAACGTCAAAAGAAAAAGGCTCGCGCCAATTGGGCCGGTTCTGGCGAGGCAGCCACGGAAAAAATCTGGTTTGAAATAGGACAGAGGGTTGGGGCCACGGAATTTCTTGGCTACGAGGTGGAATCCGCTGATGGTGAGGTGGTGGCCCTGGTAGTGGACGGAAAGGAAGTGGACAAGACAGGCAAGGGTGAACTGGCCCTCATCGTCAACCAGACCCCCTTTTACGGGGAATCCGGCGGTCAGGTTGGCGACAGCGGGATTGTTCTCGGTTCCGGTGATGGAAAGAAACGCGCCTGTATGGAGGTTTCCGGCACCCGAAAGTTCCTCGGCAACCTGCACGTGCATACGGGCAAAATGACGTCGGGGACCTTGGTCGTGGGCGAGGTAGTGGAGCTTGCTGTTGACGGTGAACGCCGCACGCGGCTACGCGCCAATCATTCCTCCACCCATCTTCTGCACCGCGCCCTGCGCGGGCAGTTAGGCGATCATGTGACCCAGAAGGGGTCGCTGGTAGCCCCTGACCGGCTGCGCTTCGATATTAGTCATCCCAAGGCGATAAGCTTTGAAGAGCTTGTCGCCATCGAATCGGAAGTCAATGCCTGCATCCGCGGCAACAGCGAAGTGACCACCCGTCTCATGACTGCCGACGAGGCCGTAGAGCACGGCGCCATTGCCCTGTTTGGTGAGAAGTACGGTGACGAAGTACGCGTAGTCTCCATGGGAGGAGAAGATAGCACAGAAGGTGAGCAAGCTCCCTATTCCATGGAATTATGTGGCGGCACTCATGTGCGCCGCACTGGCGATATCGGGTTTTTCCACATCGTTGGCGAGTCCGCCGTGGCCTCCGGGGTGCGCCGTATAGAAGCGCTTACTGGAGAGGCGGCTGTGGCTTCTGTGGCCGAACAGAAAGCCCAATTATTGGGGGCAGCCTCGGCGCTGAAGGCGGCCCCGACGGACCTCGAATCTCGTGTCTCTGCCTTATTAGACGAACGTAAGAAGCTGGAGCGTGACCTTTCCGAGGCCAGGCGCTCTATGGCTAGCGGTGGCGTGGGTGGCAACGATATCAACACTGGCGAAGCCGACAAGGAGGTGGCCGGTGTCACCTTCGCCTCCCGCTGTCTCCGGGACGTGCCGGCCAAGGACCTAAAACCAATGGCCGACGAGATAAAGGTGCGTATTGGTTCTGGCATTATCGCTTTGGTGACGGTGAACGAAAGTAAAGCCTCCCTAGTGGTTTCCGTCACCGATGACCTTACGGAAAAATTCGACGCCGTATCCCTAGTGCGTGTAGGTGCAAAAACCCTCGGCGGAAAGGGCGGCGGCGGCCGCCCCGACATGGCTCAAGCCGGCGGCCCCGACGGGACCAAAGCCGATGCGGCGCTGAAAGCTATAGAAAAAGTGCTCTCCAGGAGTGGCGACTGAAGTGGTGGAAGAGCTACAGCCAACTGGATTATCTCATCTCTTGCTGTAGGCCTTCGTCCAGCTTGTCAAGAAACTCCTTGGTGGTAAGCCACGACTGTTTAGGTCCTATGAGGAGCGCTAGGTCCTTGGTCATGAAGCCCGCTTCCACTGTGTCTACGCAGATCTTTTCCAGCGTTTTAGCGAAGGCCTGTACCTTGGGCGTGTTGTCAAACCGACCACGGTGATAAAGCCCCCGCGTCCAGGCGAATATGGAGGCGATAGGATTGGTGGAAGTGGCCTTGCCCTCACGGTGCAGGCGGTAATGGCGGGTCACGGTGCCGTGGGCGGCCTCGGCCTCCACCGCCTTGCCATCTGGCGTCATCAGTACCGAAGTCATGAGCCCTAGCGAGCCGAAGCCCTGGGCCAGGGTGTCTGACTGCACGTCGCCATCATAATTCTTACAGGCCCAGACGAAG
The DNA here is from genome assembly GCA_030739855.1 of Alphaproteobacteria bacterium. Classification (GTDB taxonomy): domain Bacteria; phylum Pseudomonadota; class Alphaproteobacteria; order UBA11136; family UBA11136; genus UBA11136. The sequence goes on from JASLYJ010000004.1 coordinate 24,125, forward strand.
CCACCGCTCCATTTCAGGGCCGCTGCCACCATATCGTCGATAAGGCGGTGTTCATAGGTGATGCCCATGGCCTTGAACTTGTTCTTGAACTCGGCCTCGAAAACCTCAGCGAAAAGGTCCTTGAAGCGGCCGTCATAGGCCTTGAGGATGGTGTTCTTGGTAGAGAGATAGACCGGCCAGCCAACATTAAGGCCGTAGTTCATGCAAGCGCGGGCGAAATCACGGATAGAGTTATCAAGATTGTACATGGCCATAGCTACGCCACCGCCTGGGAAATTGAAAACCTCGTGCTCGATGGTCTCGCCACCGCCTTCGGGCTTGAAGCTGATAGTGAGTTTTCCTTTTCCCGGCACCACGAAATCAGTGGCCCGGTACTGATCGCCGAAGGCATGACGGCCGATGACCATGGGCTGGGTCCATCCCGGCACCAGGCGCGGCACATTATTGCAGATGATGGGTTCGCGAAAAACGGTACCGCCCAGGATATTGCGAATGGTACCGTTGGGTGAACGCCACATTTTTTTGAGCCCGAATTCTTCCACTCGTGCTTCATCGGGCGTGATGGTGGCGCATTTTATGCCTACGCCGTGTTCCTGGATGGCTTCAGCTGCATCCACCGTAATCTGGTCTTCGGTGGCATCGCGGTTTTCGATCCCGAGGTCGAAATATTTCAACTCCACGTCGAGATAGGGAAGAATCAGCTTGTCCTTGATGAATTTCCAGATGATCCGTGTCATCTCGTCACCATCGATTTCGACAACGGGATTGGTTACCTTAATTTTCACCATGAAAGCTTCTCTCCGTATCCTCTTTGTCTCAACCTACCATTCCCCCGAGAGGACGCAATGATCCCCGCTCCCAAGGTCAGATATGGCTGCTGTCTTCGCCTTTATGTGCGGCCGGTAGGGCCTTCAGCGTGGCGATCACTTCTTCGGGGTCAGCAGCTACGGTGTACAGGTCCTTGCATCCCTGATTGGCATAGCCGGTGGCGATCATATGGTCGAAAAGGTTATGAAACGGTTTCCAATAGCCGCCGGCTTCGATCAGAAATATGGGCCTGTCATGTAACCCCAGATGCTTCCAGGTTATAATTTCCAGGGTTTCATCCAGCGTGCCGAGTCCACCGGGCAGGGCTGCGAAGGCGTCAGACATATTGAACATTTTCTGCTTGCGTTCGTGCATGCTCTCCACCTCGATCAGTCGAGTCAACCCGCGGTGGTCTACCTCCCATTGCTTGATGAAGCGCGGGATAATCCCCGTCACCTCGCCGCCCGCGGCAAGCGCTGCATTAGCAGTCTCTCCCATAAGCCCTACATGGCCGCCGCCGGTAATCATGTGGATGCCGTTTTCGGCTAATTTCCGACCCAGTTCCCTGGCGTATTTCCGGTGTTCGTCGGGAATGGTCTCCGACGAGGCGCAATAAACGCAAAGGGAGCGAATGGGCATAGGATTTCAGGCCTCGTGTTGGAGAATCGTGTTTCTGCCGCCTCTTCTAGGCGAAGAGTAGCGCTATGCGCAAGGCGTCGTTGCAACAGGTAGGAAGGCGTATTACTTTTAACCCACGTTCACGAAAATTACTGCGAGGGGTCGTGAATAAATTTATGGCATACTACCTTTGACCCACGCCCAAGAAAAAATACCGCAAGGGGATGTGAATACATCCGTTGCTGTGGGCCTGGCCGGCCTGGCCATTATTTTTGCTGGTCTGTATGTCTACCACCTCGGGGAAACGCCCCCTGAAACGGTATCCGAACTCCCTGCCGCCACCGATCCCCCTTCTGCACAGCCGGAAACTGCTGAACTGGCCGAGCCCGAGCCCATGCCTATGTCTGCTCCTTCCCCTTCTGCGCAGCCGGAAACTGCTGAACTGGCCGAGCCCGAGCCCATGCCTGCTCCCGCTGAGACTGTGGCGCCGGCTGTGCCCACGTTGCCTACCTTCGATGTGGTGCGGGTCAACCGCGAAGGGGAAGCAGTGCTAGCGGGCCAGGCCAGCCCCAACGCCGAGGTGATTATCTCTAACCACGGTCAGGAAATCGGCGAAGTTGCAGCAGACAGTCGTGGCGAGTGGGTCTGGGTGTCCGAAACACCGTTTCCTCCAGGCAATCTCGAACTGGGCCTTACCTCCCGGATTGGTGGTGGTGATGCGGTGATTTCCGAAGACGTAGTGGTTATGGTCCTACCCCAATCCGATCATGATATTGCTGGTCGCGTCAGCGAGGAACTAGGCAATGCGCTGATCCTGAAAACCCGGCGTGACGGTTCTGGTGCCAGTCAGTTGCTGCAGTCCCCCTCAGGCGAGACCGACGACATTGCTCTCTCCATGGATGTGGTGGATTATGACCATGCTGGTCGGATCCAGTTCGGCGGGCGGGGTGCTCCCGGGGAGGCGCTGCGCGTCTATCTCGACAACGCATTGCTTGGTGAGACAGTAGCTTCGGATGACGGATTCTGGACCTTGGCACCAAACTGGAATGTGGCCTCGGGCCTTTACAATCTACGTGTCGACCAAATCTCCCCCGATGGCCAGGTGGTGGTGCGGGTAGAGCTTCCCTTCTCGCGTGCTGAGAGCCCGCCAGTGATAGAAGATGAAAGCGCGACGGTGATGCAGAAAAGCGCGGTGGTGGTACAGCCAGGGAATAGCCTATGGCGACTGGCGCGCAGGGCCTATGGTTATGGGATCAAATACCATGTGATTTACGAGGCCAACCGTTCGCAGATTCGCAATCCCGATCTCATTTATCCTGGACAGGTATTCACCCTGCCTCGTGTCGTCGAGGAAGCAGGCAGCTAGGACTCTTTCTTCCTCCCATATTTCTCCGGCGTTGGGCCCCACCATGGGACGTCGACTTTGCCATGAAAATCCGCTAAATGACGGCTTCTTTTGAATGATGGGTATCCGTGGATTCCGAAATTAAAAAAGCTGTGTGTATTTCAATCAACAGAGCTGGCTGGCCGTTTATCGCTCTCTTTGCTGTTCTCACAGCCGGACTCTGGGTTTTTTATCCTCCCTTGGGCTTTGTCGGGGTGGTTCTCACCGCGTGGTGCGCCTATTTTTTCCGCGATCCCGAACGGATAACGCCTCAGAAACCAGGTCTGGTTATCAGCCCCGCTGATGGCGTGGTGCTGCCGCTCGCAGAAATGCCGCCACCACCGGAGTTGGGCATTGGGGATACGGCACGTCTTCGTGTCAGCATTTTCATGAATGTGTTCAACGTACACGTGAACCGTATCCCGGCTCACGGCGTGATAGGAAAGATCTCATATAGACCAGGCCGTTTTTTTAACGCCTCCTTGGACAAGGCTAGCGAACATAACGAACGCATGTCCGTATCCATGAAAACCGATCATGGGGTAGAGATTGCCTTTGTCCAGATAGCCGGTCTCGTGGCCAGGCGCATCAAATACGATCTTGCCGAGGGGCAACAGGTGCGTGCCGGAGATCGTTTCGGCTTGATTCGCTTTGGCAGCCGGGTAGATATTTATCTGCCAACGGGCACGCGACCCAAGGTGCTTGCCAGACAGATCGCCGTTGCTGGAGAAACAGTGATAGCCGATTTTGGTAAATAATTGACGTCCTTGATATAATCGCTGTCCCGCAGAGCCAGACCAAGAATCTGCCATGCTTCGTCAGCAGTACAGGAAGGAGCCCCAACCATATGTTTAGGGCACGTCGGAAACGATTTAAGGGACAATCTCTGAACATAATGATTCCTACTTTGCTAACCCTCATGTCCTTATGTGCGGGGCTGTCGGCCATGCGGTTTGCCTTGCTTGCACAATGGGAATGGGCGGTGGTTGCGGTCATCCTAGCTGGATTTCTTGACAATCTTGATGGCCGCATGGCGCGCCTTTTAGGCGGTGGTAGCAAATTCGGCACCGAGCTTGATTCCCTCTCTGATTTCGTCAGTTTCGGCGTCGCCCCGGCGGTAGTTCTATACCACTGGTCGCTGTGGGAGCTGGGTGGCAAAGGCTGGATCATTGTCACCCTTTACTGCATCTGCTCAGCCTTGCGCCTGGCTCGTTTCAACTCGCGTTTGGGTGAGGCGATGCCGCCATGGGCTTATAATTATTTCACTGGCGTCTCAGCTCCAGCCGGCGCCGGTTTTGCTCTTCTACCAATGATGATTTCCTTCGAGTTTCCCGAATTCGAGATTGTTCGCAACGCCTACTTGGTGGGGGTGGTCGCCATGGTGACGGCCTTCCTGAAGATCAGCACTATTCCCACCTATTCCCTGAAACAGATAAAGGTGCCCCAGACCTATGTTATTCCTACCTTCCTACTGGTAGGGGTGTTTGCTGCCACCATGGTTACCGAGTTCTGGGCTACCTTTATCTGCTGCGCCACTGTTTATTTCCTCAGTATTCCGTTTAGCATTCGCTCTTTCCTCCACCTTAGGCGCGAGGCCGAGCGTATCCAGTCCGAAGTAACGCCGGGTGAGGCGGACCCGAAGGCGGCCTTACCGCCGCTAGCGGAGGTCCAGCCACCCGAAACCAATACTCGTACCGGCACATGAACCAGCATAGTTTTTAGCCCATGCCAGTACCTTTCCTATCAGTCGTTTTTTTAATGTCATAAACAAGAGGAGTTGAACGTGGACAAAGAGGAAATCCTGCGTCTTCAGACTTACCTGCGAGAAAAGTTCGGAAACGACGCAATCCATCTTCTAGAAGAAGGTAGAAAAGATAAGTTGGTTTTAGTTAATCTTGGTGACGAGTTTATCGGGACCATCTACCGCGACGATGAGGACGGAGGTGTCTCCTACGACTTCAATATGGCTATACTGGATGTAGATTTGCCAGCGTCAGGCGCCTAGGCGGCATATGAGCGACTTTGGCCTAATTGTGGGCCACAGTTCCATGACGCCGTGTCACTCGCCGGTCTAAAGACCTACGAGGATGGCATAGACGCGTTGGTATGCGCGTGGGTGGGCATTGAGTACCTGAGGGGTGCGGCGGACCCCTTACGGGGATGATGACGCCGCCATCTGGATACCTGAGGGGTAAATGCACCCTACCCCGTGCTCCCTGTGCGCTCCCCAATAAAATCAATGGCTTATAGGCTTAATTGCTTCTGGGCCATTGGTTATTCTAGGGTATAGTAGACATATTGTAGACACTTTGTGTGGCTTCGATCGAATTTGCGCGGCTCAGATCACAGCCAGAACACTCTCCCTGCACCACCTTGGTAGAAGTGTTCAGTGATCTAGCTCTTGGGTGGGGGGTAGTTATGCGCATTCAAGGGGCGTTACTTACATTTCTTCTTGTCTCCTACGGAGCATCTGCTCTTGCTGGCCCAGAAGACTATCTTGGCGGAGGTATGCCAGCGATGGGTCATGGTGCTGCTCATGGCGGCCGACCACTTTTCCACGAACTTGGAGAGATGGATATTGCAGGCCTTGATGGAAGGATTGCGTATAAATCTCTTAAAGCTGTTAACGACAACACCCGGTTAGTTTTTCGAGGCGCTAAAGAAGCCAGTATATACAGTGCCCTCTCACCAACCGTTGTGCTTGTTCTTAGAAACGGTGGAGGGGGGTCCGGGTCCCTAATTTCTACGTCTGGTGAAATTCTTACAAATTGGCATGTTGTTGAGGGTTTCTCCTCTGTTGGCGTAATTTTCAAGCCTCGGATGGAGGGGCGGAACCTTAAAGAAAGCGATCTGATTCGTGCCGAAGTTATAAAATTGGATGAAGTAAGTGATCTAGCGCTGCTGAAGGTTCGATCTGTGCCAAGCGGTATAAAACCCATCTCACTCGGTGATAAATCTGAAATTAATGTTGGTGCTGACGTTCACGCCATAGGGCATCCTACTGGCGAATCGTGGACATATACCAAGGGGTTTATCAGTCAGGTACGAAACAAATACCGATGGCAGACTGAATCTGGCGTAGCCCACGAAGCCAATGTTATTCAGACACAGACTCCCATAAATCCTGGAAATTCTGGTGGCCCTCTCATCAGTGATAGTGGAAATTTGGTTGGGGTTAATTCCTTTAAGGCAGAGGGGGAAAGCTTAAACTTTGCTGTAGCAGTTGACGAAGTAAGGCATTTTTTAGACGCGAAAAAAAGTCGCTATGCAAAGCCCCAAACAGATGATTCTTCTCCCCAATGCAAAGCTGAAGTTTTGTTTGAAGGTCGCAATAGTGAGGATACAGGTCAGCTCATTCAGGGGGACTTAGATTGTGATGGAGTCGTTGACGCTATCCAATTTACCCCTGATGATAAAAGTGAGCCAATCCGGGTTCAGTATGACGTGAATGGCGATTCATTATCCGACGTAGTTGTCGTCGATGCAGATACTTCATAGACATAGGCGTTCGGCACCCCAACTGGCCCTATGGTTTTATCATGGGGGTAGAGTGCGACGGAGCGACCTACCACTCATCTAAATCGGCCCGCGAGCGCGACCGACTTCGTCAGGAGGTTCTCGAAGGGATGCAGTGGCATCTTCACAGAATTTGGTCCACAGACTGGTTCGAGGACCCACAACGGGAAGCGGAAAGATTACGGAAGGTAATTCTTGCCCGCTTGTCGGAACTAGACGTAGATCAACATTATAAAGAACCTATTCCCGAGGAGCTTGGGGAGACGGTATGTATTGGAGACAAGGTTGTCGTGCATTACGCCGATGAACCAGACCGGCATATAACCATTGTTCTGAGCAACACCATGAACGACCCTTCGAAAGGCATTCTCCATTGTGAAGAACCACTTGGAGAAGCTGTTTTAGGATCGGTGAGGGGGGCCGAAATAGAAATAGATATTGGCAACAAAATACGGACGGCCATTGTGGAAGAAATTATTAAGGACCAAATAATTACTGTGCATTGATATTTGCATAATCGTTCTCAACCGAGCCTTTAAAAATGATCGAAAATAACGTTCGAAATTTCATCAGCGCAAACTTCAACATTTGGAGCGCGTTGTTCTGGCCGTATCAATAGTGGCACCCCTGATCTGACTACAAGCACAGATCCTGGCTAAAACACCCCCCTACACCACCTTGGCACTGGTCTCGGGGCGCCCTCAGGGAGAGATTCCACCACCATTCCAGACTTTCTCAGGCCCTTAACATACTGTCTCTATCCGGGTTTTTTCCATAGAAGAAGGCCCCGCCATCCGGCGAGGCCTTCTTTATGTGTCACTGTCCGGCAATGTGTCCGTAGCCTTAGACTGAATAATACATTTCGAACTCCACGGGATGTGGGGCGTGTTCGAATTTATAGATCTCTTCGTATTTAAGTTCGATATAGCTATCGATGAGATCGTCGGTGAAGACGTCGCCGGCCTTAAGGAAGTCACGGTCGGCGTCTAGGGTATCTAGGGCTTCACGGAGGCTACCGCTAACCGTGGGAATGTCCTTCAATTCCTCGGGCGGCAGGTCATAGAGGTCCTTGTCTATAGGATCGCCGGGATGGATCTTGTTCTTAATACCGTCAAGTCCGGCCATGAGCATGGAGGCAAACGTCAGGTAAGGATTGCCCGAGGCGTCCGGATAGCGAACTTCGACACGCTTGCCCTTGGGGCTAGAGACGTAGGGGATGCGACAGGCCGCTGAGCGATTGAGTGCCGAATAGGCCAACAGAACCGGTGCCTCAAAGCCTGGAATCAGACGTTTGTAGCTATTGGTGGTGGCATTAGAGAAGGCGCAGACGGCTTTAGCATGTTTGATGATACCACCAATGTAGTAAAGCGCCGTTTTCGAAAGGTCGGCGTAACCGGAACCTGCAAATACAGGCTTACCACCCTTGAAGATGGACTGGTGGGTATGCATACCTGACCCATTGTCGCCGGCTACCGGTTTGGGCATGAAAGTGGCGGTTTTGCCGTAGGCGTGGGCTACCATATGCACTACGTATTTATAAATTTGCAGGTTGTCGGCGGTACGTAGCAGGGTGTCAAACTTGAGACCGATTTCAGCTTGGCTTGGCGCCACTTCGTGGTGGTGCTTCTCCATGTTCATGCCCATCTCGCTCATGGTGGTGACCATTTCTGAGCGCAGGTCACTCTGTGAATCAACCGGGGGCACAGGGAAGTAACCGCCCTTGATGCCGGGGCGGTGACCTACATTGCCTTCCTCGAAGACCTTACCGCTCACATACGGCCCTTCATCGGAATCGATCTCATAGAATGTGTGGTTCATGGAAACGTCGAAACGCACGTCGTCAAAGACGAAGAACTCAGCTTCGGGGCCGAAATAGGCAGTATCGCCGACCCCGGAGGTTTTCAAATAAGCCTCGGCCTTGCGGGCTACCGAGCGCCCATCGCGAGAATAAGGCTGACCCGTGGTGGGTTCGTGTATGTCGCAGAACAGGATCAGAGTGGTCTGCGCAGCGAAGGGATCGAGCACAGCGGTGGTGGAATCTGGCATCAGCAGCATGTCGGATTCGTTGATATCTCTCCAGCCGGATATGGAGGAGCCATCGAACTGAAAGCCGTCCTTGAAGACGCCCTTGTCGATGGTTTCTACAGTTTGGGCCGTGTGTTGCCATTTGCCTCGGGGATCGGTGAAGCGCAAATCAACATACTTGACGTCTTGCTCCGTGATGAAATCCAGGACTTGTTTTACAGACATAATCAATTTCCTCAGGATAGATGTTGGTATAGATACGAGTGAATGTTTGAAATTAAATCAACGTGGATGCCATCACAGGGTAAGACGGTTGCTGGGACTAGATGGCGTCAGTTCCCCTTTCTCCGGTACGGATGCGAACCACTTCCTCAACGGATGACAAAAAGATCTTGCCGTCGCCAATGCGGCCTGTTTCGGCGGCCTTCTGGATAGCTTCGATGGCACGTTCCACAAGCTGGTCATCCATTATCACCTCTATTTTTACCTTGGGCAGAAAATCCACCACATATTCAGCTCCGCGGTAGAGTTCCGTATGTCCTTTCTGGCGACCAAAGCCCTTTGCCTCGGTGACGGTCATACCCTTGATCCCGAGATCGTGGAGGGCTTCCTTCACTTCGTCGAGCTTAAAGGGTTTGATAACAGCTTCGATTTTTTTCATGGTGTCCCATTTCTCCTAGTGTCAAACGAATATAAAACCTCGTACCTTCCGTTGTATGGCGAGTCAGCTCCTAACAAGCTGTCTGCATGCACTGTGCCAAACTAGTCAGAGGAGGGGTGTCTTCTGGGAAGTAACTGAAATTCAATAAAAAAACTCCCCACATGGAGCAAAAAAAAATAAGACGAGCAGTTTTTCTGCGTAAATATTAGACATTACGCCTAAATACAGGGCTTCCCTTCCTCGCTCTCACCCCCGAACCCTACAGCTCCCCCCCTATGCGCTGCAAGGCGGTCTCTATATTTTTAAGGTTGACGGCATAAGAGAAACGTAGGAACCCCTCACCATACCGTCCAAAACTGGTGCCAGCAACCGTAGCTACTCCGGCCTCGTTCAATAGCTTCTCTTCGATTTCCTTCGATCCGAGACCTGTGTCGCTGATATTGGGAAAGGCGTAGAAAGCCCCACCTGGTTTTTGGCAGGAAAATCCAGGCAACGCGTTCAACCCCGCCACCAGCCGTTTGCGGCGTTCGTCGAAGGCTACCACCATGCGATCCACATCGTCCTGGGGCCCGGTGAGCGCAGCGATTCCCGCATACTGTGAGGCGGTGCTGACACAGGAATGGCAGTTGATGGCCAAGCGTTCGACATATTCGAAGAGTTTCGGTGGAAAGACCCCATAACCCAGCCGCCAGCCTGTCATAGCGTAGGTCTTGCTCCAGCCGTCAAGAAGAATCACACGGTTACGGATGTCGTCAAATTCCAGAAGGCTCACATGCTCGTGGCCGTCATAGAGCATGCGGCTATAAATCTCATCGCTTAGCACCGCCACCTGCGGATACTCGACCAGTCCCTCTACCAGACGTTCTATTTCCTTGCGTGGCACCACACTACCGGTGGGGTTGGCGGGACTGTTGAGAATGATGAGCCGGGTACGCGGCGTTATCAGTGAGAGCAATTCCTCGGCGCTGAAAGAAAAGCCGCTTTCCTCACGATAGTGTAGGGGTATTGGGGTGGCTCCAGAGAAAGTAATGACCGATTTATATGATAGAAATCCAGGGTCTGGATAAATGACCTCGGTCCCTTCCTCACCGAACATGAGCGCAGTGTAGAACAGGATCGCCTTGCCCCCGGGTGCGATCAGTACTGTGTCAGGATCGACCTCCACGCCTCTGTATTTAGCAATATCGGCAGCCACCGCTTCGCGTAGCTCCGGGATTCCTCCTGCCGGGGTATAGCCGTGATGACCGTCTTTTAGCGCTTTGCAGGCGGCCTCTACGATATGGGCGGGTGTGGGGAAATCAGGCTGGCCGATGCCCATATGAATGATGTGCTTGCCTTGGGCCTCAAGGGCCTTGGCGCGGGCTAGTACCTCAAATGTGCTGTCGGTGCCAAGACGGGACATGGCCGTGGCCGGTGTAAGCATGGATGGAGTTCCGTTTTCTGGCTGTGAGAATAAACGCGGTGCGCTTTGTTCAGTTCGTGCGGGACACACTATGCTCTACGGAAGGGAAGGGAAAACCCTCTGTTTGTCCAGCCGCTTTCGTTCCGGGATGCGTCTTGACCATATACGCGATTGCGCTTACAAACCGCAGCGATGGTGGCTGTAGCTCAGCTGGTTAGAGCACCGGCTTGTGGTGCCGGATGTCGCGGGTTCGAATCCCGTCAGCCACCCCATCCTTATAGATCGATCTGCATGCGGTTCAAGGCTTTTTCCCATTTCTTGTCGCTGCCTTGTTCGGAATCCTGGACAAAGATGAGTACCTCGTCCGCTGGGGCCACGACCCAATCATTCCTTTGCAGTTCCCCTTCAAGTTGACCCGGCCCCCACCCAGCATAGCCTAGCATGAACAGGGCATTGCGTGGGGCGGTGCCTGCAGCAATAGCTTTGAGAACCTCGACGCCGGGGCTCATGGATAGGTAATCATTGACTACGGTGGTGTGTTCGTTGGTGAAGTCGGAGGAATGTAGAGAAAAGCCAAGGAATGGCTGCACCGGGCCACCGTAATTTATGGCAATAGTATCGACCACGCCGTGGCCGTTCTCACCAAAACCGGCCAGTAGGTCGGCCACGGTGCTGGAGCCGAGCGGCTTGTTGATAATTAGCCCCACAGCACCGGTATGGTCATGGTTGACCATGACGATAACGGTCTTAGAAAATCGTGGGTCCCCCATTTTCGGGGCTGCCACCAGCAGCTGTCCGGCAAGGGAATTGAACTCAGTGAAAGATTCCGTAGTAGTGTCCGTCGCAGCGTCAAGCAAAAGCTTCGCGCCTAAGGAAGCCGGAGGCACGCCGAGAAAAAAGGCGGCCATCCCCGTCCAAAGAAGAACACTGCGCAAAAACATCATCCCCTCTTCCTCACGGTAACAGATTTTTGGTTATTCGTCAGAAGATAGATTAGCGGCCCTCTTTTAATTCAATGTATGATCTCACATCATATCTGGTAATGGTTCTATGAAGGATAAGAAAAAACCCCAAGGCATCGCCGTCGAGAAAAGCCCTGCCAGCCCTGTTCCAGTTGCTGGAGGCGGGTTGCTTGATCGGCGGCTGTTCCTGAAGTCCGGCGCGTTGCTAGGGTCTGCCGCGGCCCTTGGCACGGTTGCTTTCGCTGCTTATTGCGAAGAGGCTGATGCAGAAATACCTCCCGTGCCGCCGGCAGCACCTCCTTGGATGAAAACGCCTGGTGGCTCTTTTACCAATTACGGCCGACCCTCGCCTTACGAGAAAAATGTCATCCGCTGGATTGCTAGCAATCAGTCGTCGCCCAGTAACGGCGTGTCCTGGACCCCGCTTCAGGATCTAGAGGGCACCATTACACCTAGCGGCCTGCATTTTGAGCGCCATCATAACGGTGTACCTGCCATCGTCCCAGAACGGCACCACCTTCTGATCCACGGTTTAGTAGCTCGGCCCCTGACTTTCAAACTGTCGGACCTGTTGCGCTATCCTGAGATATCCTGGTTGTGTTTTGTGGAGTGCGGGGGCAACAGCAACGCTGGATGGAACCCGCGCCCGCTTCAGGCGCGGGCCGGGCACTTACACGGCCTAGCCTCGTGCAGCGAATGGTCTGGTGTGCCCTTGGCCATCCTCCTTGACGAGGCGGGTGTAGACCGGACTCAGGCCAAATGGCTCTACGCCGAAGGCGCCGACGCCGGCGCCGTGGGGGCCAGCATCCCCATGGCCAAGGCTTTCGACGATGCCTTTGTGGCCCTTTACCAGAACGGAGAACGCCTGCGTCCGGAAAACGGATACCCCATGCGCTTGCTCATCCCCGGCTGGGAGGGTGTGACACATATTAAATGGCTGCGCCGCCTGAAGGCGGTTGTAGAACCTATGATGTCCCGCAACGAGACCTCTAAATACACAGAGCTGGTTCCCAATGGCACGGCGCGTCAGTTCACCTTCGTTATGGATGCTAAATCGGTAATCACTGCGCCCTCGCCGGGGAAGAAGATGAAGGAGCCGGGTCTCTACGAGATCACCGGCCTGGCCTGGACTGGGCGTGGCCGCATCATTCGTGTCGAGATCTCTGCTGATGGCGGCGCGAGCTGGGCTGAGGCAGAGCTTCAGGAACCGGTCCTGCCTTACTGTTTCACCCGTTTTCGCATTCCTTGGCAGTGGACTGGCGCGCCGGCGGTCCTGCAAAGTCGTGCCACGGACGAGACCGGCTATATGCAGCCCACGCGCGATGCTCTGGTAGCGGCGCGCGGGACTCATAGCTATTTCCATTACAACGCCATCGTCAGCTGGCGGGTGTCGGCCCAGGGCAGGGTGTCTCATGTCTATGGTTGAGTCTAAAGGATGGGTGGTTGTTTTCGTTTTGCTGGCTGTGGGCATTTCCCTTGCCCGTGGCGCAAACCGGAGTGCGGAAACGACGTCCCCGCGCGGCCCCGATCTGGGCCATAGGGTTTCAGATAAAACAGCCGCCGCCTGGGATATCAGCATTCCTCCAGACGGCCATAACCTTCCTCCAGGCAGCGGCACGGTAGCCGATGGCGAGAAACTCTACCGGGAGAGGTGCATTGACTGTCACGGCAAAGAGGGGCAGGGGCTAAGTGCCGAGGAATTGGTGGGTGGTGTGGGCGGCCTAGCGGGGGACTATCCCGAAAAGACCGTGGGTAGCTATTGGCCCTATGCCACCACTTTGTTTGATTACATCCGCCGCGCCATGCCCCAGGAAGCGCCGCTGTCGCTCAGCCCCGATGAGGTCTATGCACTGTGCGCCTATCTTCTCTTTCTCAACGGCGTCATCGCCGAGGCCGACGAGATAAACACCGCAACCCTGCCTGCGGTACAGATGCCCAACCGCGACGGCTTCGTGCCCATCAACAAAATGGCGCGCTGAAATTTGCTTTCCGCCTAGTTGAGGGAAACAAGAGGTGGGTTCATGGGTTCGTGGGTCTCTGGCCGGTGTTCGAGGATCACAAGCATGCGGAATGCTGCCAGCGGACCCAATACCGGGGTCAGGATTTTCTCGATCCGGTTGATAATGGGAACGGCCCACGCCGGGATCAGGCTCCATTTGCGGAAGCCGCCCGAGAGAGGTGCGGCGAAAAGACCGCAACGGCGGACCGCATAAAGATTGAAACCGGGAAATTTCTCCATGAACCGCTCGCGCTGCCGCAAGAACATGAGTGTGGGAACGGCCTGGTTGGCGTCGTAAGGGGTGCGCTCTGGGTTGGTTTCCGGTTCGTGAAAGGGGTCCGCCTTCATGACCACCGGTTCGGGATGAAAATAATGATAGCAATAATGGCTCACCGGCGTGATCAGGGGTTCCAGCATCACCAGTCGCCCTCCGGGTTTAAGGACACGCAGGGCTTCGCGCAGGAAAACCGTGGGCCGCTCGAGGTGATGGAACACATCCATCATCACCACATTGTCAAAGGCGGTGTCCTTGAAAGGCAAGGACTGGGCGTCGCAGACGGAATCGAGCCAGGGTGCGAAGAGAACATCCGTGGATACCACATGGGGGGCGAATTCTTTGAAATTCCCCGATCCCCCGCCGATTTCCAAGGTCGAGCCGTCATGGCAGGCATCGGATATGCGGCGGTAGAAATCGCTGTAAAGTTCCCGTAAGACCGGCTTGTTGTGCCAGATCAGATGGTGATCGTCCAGCCGTGGGTCGTGCGAAGGGGAATCCGGCACCGGCTAGATGGCCTTCAGCTTGCGAAAGGCGAATACCACCATGCGCACCAGCAACAGCCCGTGGCGGAAACGGGAAATCTGGGTCTCACCGTAGGTGCGGCCGGCGTAGCGGATGGGCAGTTCCACCACCTTGAGATTCTGCTTGGCGGCGCCAAAGATGAGGTCGAAATCACCGAAGGGGTCGAACTCGCCAAAATAGTCCCGGTCGGTGGCGATCTTTTCGTAATTGGTCTTGGTCAGCACCTTGGTGCCGCACAGGGTATCGGTAAAGCGCTGGTTGAGAAGCCAGGAAAAGGCAAGGGAAAAGAGGTGATTGGCCACATAGTTGAGGGTTCGCATGGCCTGATTTTCCATGGGATAGACCAGCCGCGTGCCGTTGACAAACTCCCCCTTGCCGCTAACCAGGGCATGGTAAAATTTCGGCATGTCCTCGGGCGGCACCGTGAGGTCGGCGTCGAGAATCATCAGCACCTCGCCACGGGCCTGCGCGAATCCCTTGCGCACCGCGTCGCCCTTGCCCGATCCGTCCTGTTGTACCGCCTTGATGTCGAGGTCGGGATAGGCCGCAATGACGCGCTCAATTTCGCGCCAGGTGCCGTCCTCGCTGCTGCCCTCCACAAACAGGATTTCCAGGTCGTCGCAGAACCGTGGCAGGCGCTGCACTGCGGCCTCGATATTGCCGCACTCGTTACGGCAGGGGATAAGAACGCTGGCAGAAAGACCAGGCTGTTCCGCGTAGTTCAGGGAACGGGCCACCAGATAGTTGCGCAGACAGAGCCGCCGTACGCCAGGCAGTAATCCTAAGCTGCGATTGATCAGGCGTCCCAGGCCCAACAGCGGTTTGGGCATGAGCTGGCGCCATTCCTTTTTGACCACATCGAAATCGGTCAGATTCAGCAGCCCCTCAAGGTCCCTGGTGGAGAGCCAGTTCTGTTCCTTCTGTGGGATTTTAAGGCCCAGCATCTCGGTTAGTTTCAACACCGGCTCCCAGGCTTTCGAATAATAGGAAAGGATAATCCTGGTATCGCGGGTGCACAGAGAATGCAGTCCGGCCAGGGTGGTCTCGCAGTCCTCGAGAAAGCCAATGGTGTCGGAAAGGATGATGACGTCGAAAAACCCCTCCAGGGTTTTCATGAACTTCGGGTCTTCGATATCGCCCTCGTGAAAGGTGAACCCGGGATGGTTTTCCCTGGCGATGCGGACCATCTCACCGCTTAAATCCACACCCACGCCGCGCGCTGGGGCAAGTGCCTCAAGCAGGCGTCCGGTGCCGCAGCTGAGGTCGAGGACGCTGCGCCCCTCGCCAACGAGGAAACGCAGATAGCGCCAGTGATCCTCGTAATAAAAGGTGTTGCGGTTGATCCAGCCGTCACGGTCTGGGGCCAGCCGGTTGGCGAGCTCGCGATTAGCGGCTTTGCGCGGAGAAAGCACGGATTTGTTTTTCCTGCTCATGATGGGGGAGATATAGACCGGATGCGGGCAAAGGGCCAGAGCGGTTCAGGCTCACGGCATGCCATCCCCGTTGTCGTCGGTGAGACGGCCCTGGCAATCCACGCCCATGGTGATCACTTCCTCCAAGCGGGTGGAACAGGAGGCATCATAAACGGCTCCCGGCGCCTCGACGGCGAGGAAGGCGGCAAGCGCCCCCCTGCGCGATCCCCGCAACAGGGCGCAGGGATAGCCGGAAAGCACCTCGGGAAGATGGCGCGCACCGATCCAATCACGAAGCTCGCCGGTAGGCGAGGGGCTGGTAAAGATGTTGAGCCAGAAATCGTTCTCCGGCCTCAGCTCTTTCAATTGCTCCGAATAGGAAAATCCGCCGTGAAGATTG
Organism: Alphaproteobacteria bacterium; assembly: GCA_030739855.1. GTDB lineage: Bacteria > Pseudomonadota > Alphaproteobacteria > UBA11136 > UBA11136 > UBA11136. The sequence continues at coordinate 40,110 of JASLYJ010000004.1, forward strand.
CCGCTGTAGAGGGCAAAGCTGAGGCTGGAGGAGGAATAGCCGTAGATGCGGGCGCAGGCGCCGAAGCGTTCATTATTCACGGCAAGCGCCGTCTCGCGCATCTCCCGGAACTCGCGGTCCGCCCTCGCCACTCCGAAGGCTTGGGAGATGGCGATCGCCGCCAGCAGCACCGGAAAGACGCGGGCAAACCGCCGCCGCAACCTGTCGCCGCCGAGGCCCAGCGCCGGGACCGTACGGTACATCAGGGCCCCGGAAAGGGCGGTCAGCATGTAGGCCGGGATCATGTAATGGGCAGAAAGCTGTTTGGCTATCATCAGCACCATGACCATCTGCGCCAGCACCACCCCTTGCAGCGCCTTCAATTCGGGTCCGGGTATGTCCGCGCCGCGCCACCGCGCCGCAAACAGGGTGAGCACGGCAAGAATGAAAGTGATGCCGAACAGGGGCCGGGTGAACAGACGATAGATATTGCGGGGATAGTTTCCTGGATCGATGACGGTGGCGGCCCCGCCGCCATGGTGCTGGCTGCCCAGGAACAGCCTGATGATCCAGTCCGTGAACTGTTCATAGGCGCCCAGTGCCGGCAGGGTGAAGAGGAGAAAGGCGACAAGGGAGGCAACGGCGAAGGTGCCGATGGCCCGGCGCTGGCCGAGAAGGAAAAGCGGCAGCAGGAAAAGTGGCGCGAAGGTAACCTTGCAGGCCACGCCGAATCCAATGGCCACGCCGAAGGCGATGGCGAAGTTCCCCCGGTTGGCCTCCATGGCGCCGGGGCGCAGCGCCAGAAGGACGACAATAACCAGCGCCATCGTCGCAAAAACTAACAGTGGCTCCGGCTTCAAGGCAACGGCGTGCCGGAGGATTTGCGAGGAAATGAAAGGGGCGGCCTGGACCATCACCACTGGCAGGATGTCCCGAAAGACGGCATAGCCCACCACCCCGGCGGCAAATAGGACAGCGGCGTTGAGCCATGCCATCACCTGGGTGATGCGGTGCATATGGGCTTCGGGATCGGCCAGCACGGTATCGATGATATGGGCGCCAGAAGCGGTGGGGTAGGTGGCCTTGAGCGCTAGGGCACCAAGCCACTGCACGGGCGTTCCGGGGTGGTCCACATGGCCCGGCGTGGTCAGGTTGAGGATTTTTAGGGCGTTGATGAGGTAGGCATAGTCGGGGTCGATGCTGTACCACATCCAGAACGGCCCGGCGCTCTCCCTCAGGACCAGGACGGTAGCGAGAAAACAGGCAGGAAGCACCAAAAGGGCGGCCAGGTTTTTGCCCCCATGAGGAGAGCTTGGAAGGGGAAAGAGATTTGAAAAAATGGACATCATTTCTAGCCTCTGACCTCGCCGGTTGAGTTCAGCTTTTCACTTCGCCACTGGGCATGGTGGGAACGGCACGGTTGCGGCTGCAGAGCCAGATGACGCCACCGGGGAGCGCCGCGATCGTTACTCCCAGCCCAAACAGGACGGAGAGTACCAAGGCGCTTTCCTGGGACACGCCCACAAGGCCCATGGCGACGATCATGGCGCCTTCGCGCATGCCCCATCCGGCGATGGAAATGGGCAGGGTCATGGCGAGAATGACGGGGGGCACTAAGAAAAAACAGTCGAGAAAAAAAAGCTCGATTTCCAGTTCACCGGCCAGCACATAGACGATAACAATGCTGAGGACGTGCACCAGAAGCGACAGGGCCGCCACCGGCAGAAGGTTGTCCATGTTCAGGGTCAGTCTGCGAGCATCGGCGGCAAGATTGGCCAGTCCCCGCATCAGCCGCCAGTGCTGGATTCGCCGCGGCATGCGGTCGGCATGGAGAAGGGCGGCGAATCCCGCTAGGGAGGCTGCGATGAGCAGGGCATAGCTCAGGATGGCGGTCTCGTCGGTAACAAGCTCCATCACATAAGGCAGGCTGACGGCGATCAAAACCATCAGCGCCATTACCGCCGCGAGACGGTCGAGAAAGATGCTGTTGACGGATTTTCCCAGAGGATTACCCCAGCGCACGATGGTCCACAGGCGGAAGGCGTCGCCGCCGACACTGGAAACCAGGGTGGTGTTGAAAAAGGTGGCGATCCACACGGTGCGGACGATACGGGGAAAGGAGAGACCGTCGCCAATACCAACTAGACGCATAAGGATGCCCCAACGCCACGCCACAAGAGCCATCTGAACCAAGAAAAGGATAATGGCGAGCACAACTGTCATCACATCCACCCGGCGCAGGTCCTCCATAGCCGCGCCAAGGTCAGACTTTCCCACGAAATACCAGATCAGCGCCCCCGAGAGGGCGATCTTCAGAGCCAACAGCCCCCAGGTCTTCATGCGCATGACCTTTCGCCTTTATGCAGCGGAGGTGGCCGGGGTGGGCTTGTCCACGTCGGGAGGAAGCGGGGAAAGGCCCAGTTCCCGCAACAGGCGGCGGTCTTCCTCGCACTCGGTGTTGGCCGTGGTGAGCAGCTTTTCGCCGTAAAAAATGGAATTGGCTCCGGCCAGGAAACACAATACCTGAGCCTCGCGGCTCAACTGGTGGCGGCCCGCGCTCAGCCGTACGCGGGATTCCGGCATTAGAATGCGCGCCGTGGCGCACATGCGTACCAGATCGAGCGGATCCACCGGCGGCCTGTTCTCCAGCGGCGTGCCGACCACCGCTACCAGCGCGTTGATGGGCACGCTTTCGGGATGGGGGTCGAGGCCGGCCAGGATTTCCAGCATGCGGGCGCGGTCACGGTCGCTTTCGCCCATGCCGATAATACCGCCCACACACAGGGAAATTCCTGCCTCTCGCACATGGCGCAGGGTCTCCATGCGGTCCTCAAAATCACGGGTGGAAATGATTTTGTTGTAATATTCGGGGCTGGTATCGAGGTTGTGATTATAGGCGGTGAGTCCGGCCTCAGCTAGACGCCTGGCTTGGTCTTGGCTCAGCATACCCAACGTCACGCAGGTCTCCATTCCCAGCGCGCCTACGCCACGCACCATGTTGAGAACCCGGTCGAATTCTTCGCCGTCATGCACCTGCCGCCAGGCCGCGCCCATGCAGAAACGTGAGGCCCCGAGTTCCCTGGCCTTGCGGGCGGTGTCGAGCACCTGGTCATAGGCCATAAGGTCGCCATTGCCCACATTGGTAGAGTGGTGGACCGATTGCGGGCAGTAATTGCAATCCTCGGAGCAGCCGCCCGTCTTCAGACTCAATAGGCTTGCCAGCTGCACCGAATCGTTCCCATGATGGTCGCTGTGGATGGTCCGGGCCCGTTGCACGAGATCAAGAAGGGGCGATTGCAGAATCGCAAGAGTCTCTTCGGTAGACCAGTCGTGACGGATGGCGTCGCTCATAACTTGGAGGGTCGATTCCGGTGAAAGCAGGTTGTGATGACCATGGAAGAGCAAGTGCCGTAGCGCGTCTCTATATGGGGGCACCATATCTCCATGGACCAGTCCCGGCAATCCATCATTACGGCATATTGTTTTGCGGTTGAAGGAAGAGAGATTTCCTAACATTATGGATTTAAATTCCACAGGTTAACGCAGGAACGGGAATCCCGACTGTGCCGCAAAACCAACCTTTAGCCACATGGCCAGAGCGTGCCCTACAGGTTCTTCGTGAGCTGGGATGGTCGCGGGTCGAACTTGCCAGGAAGAGCGGCATCTCCAAGGAAAGCATTTACAAGTATCTGGCCGGTAGCATCGACAAACCACGGGGCGATAACCTGCGCGCTATCTCCCAGGCCCTGGGCGTTAACGAAGTCTGGCTCACATTCGGTAAGGGAGAAAAACTGGTGAGCCGAGTGTCCCCACTGTCCCGTGAAGACGTCTCCCCCCATGACGCGATGGCCGAGGCGGTTCTGCTAACCGTGGGGGAAATGTACCGGGCCGACGCTATGGCCATTAAAGCTGGGATTTCCAGTCTCGATCTGATGGAAGCAGCGGGCACTGCCGTTGCCCGCGAGATTACCCAGCGTTGGGGAAAAACTCAGGTGCTGATCTTGTGCGGACCAGGCAATAACGGTGGTGATGGATTTGTAGTGGCGCGCCTGCTTGCGGCTGAGGGATGGCCCGTGCGCTTGGCCCTTATGGGAGAGAAGGAAAAACTCACCGGTGATGCTACCGTCAATGCTGGGCGCTGGCAGGGGCCGGTGGTTCGCCTCGATGAAGACCTCTTCGAGACTTCTACAAAAGATGGTGAGTTGGTGGTGGACGCCCTGTTTGGGGCCGGGCTAACTCGGCCACTAGAAGGAGTAGCAGCTTGGGTTGTGGGAACAGTGGGACGGCGGAGTCTTCCCGTGGTCGCCGTGGACATGCCTAGTGGGGTGCATGGCGATAGCGGACTCGTTCTGGGAGGTAAGGACGGGGGAGTGGCGCCGCAGGCACAGCTTACGGTGACGTTTTTCCGCCGCAAACCGGGTCATCTTCAGTTTCCAGGCCGCCGCTTGTGCGGCGAGGTGGTGACGGTGGATATCGGTACCCCAGTGACGGTTCTTGAGGAGATCTCCCCAAGGCAATACGAAAACGGCCCTGCTCTATGGCGCGATCGGTTCCCGGTTCCTACGGCCGAGGATCACAAATATACGCGGGGTCACACCGTAGTCATGGGTGGGGCGCAAATGACGGGTGCGGCACGGTTGGCGGCGCGGGCTTCCCTACGCGCTGGAGCCGGGCTGGTAAGTCTTGCCTGCTCTACCGAGGCGTGGCCGGTTTATGCCACCACCACCCCCGGCACTCTTGTTGTTCCCCTCTCTGGCTCTGGTTCTCTCTCTGGCCTATTAGCTGATGATCGTAAGAATCTTTACCTTCTGGGGCCTGGCAACGGCATCAGCGGTGAGACCCGAGCACGAGTGTTGGCGGTAATGGAGGCAGAGCGGCCCTGTGTTCTTGACGCTGACGCCCTCAGCGTATTCGCGGAGTCACCGGAAGTTTTATTCGATTCCATCCGTTCGCCATGTGTACTAACCCCCCATGAGGGTGAGTTCCGCCGCCTGTTCGGAGATACGAAAGGGGAAGGAAAGTTGGTGCGGGTGAGAGCAGCGGCCCAGCGCAGCGGTGCCGTGGTTCTTCTCAAGGGGGCCGATACGGTGATAGCCGACCCTCAGGGTAACGCTGTCATCAACAGCAATGCTCCGCCGTGGCTAGCGACGGCGGGGGCCGGTGACGTGTTGGCAGGGTTTATCGCCGGGCTCATGGCCCAGGGCATGCAGCCCTTCGCCGCCGCCTGTGCCGGTGCCTGGTTGCATGGGGCCGCTGCTACGTCTTTCGGTCCCGGCCTTATTGCCGAGGATCTTCCGGACCTGCTGCCGCCGGTCCTATGCGATCTGCTTACACGGGACGTGCTCTGAGCCTGGGACTTTTTGATAGGTTGATAGGATGAATAATCCGATTGCGTATCAAGCTATGAAGCTACTTTGTTATCATTCTCAATTGCTTATATATCGTTATGTAACTTAATAAAAAACTTAATAAAATGTGATTTGGTAGGTTTAGTTAGGGAATTGCTTATAGGGTACGCAGCTGTTACTCTTTAGCGTAAGGGAGACGTCCGGGACTTCGCGGGCGTTTACCAAAAAAAGGGGGGAGTAATGCGGTTTGGTCGAGGATTTTTGGGCCGGAGTGCGGAGTTAGCAAGTGAGGACATAACGCCGGGGGCGGTATTTTGCAAAAGTGCTACTAAAGGTGATCTTATGGAGGTTGCAAAGGTCCTTTCTGTGTGTAGAAATCGTGGCATTCCCCATGTTCGTTTTGAGGTGGGCTACAAACATCCTTCGTTCCGCTCATTCCGTGATTTTAGGGTTCTCGCCTTATCTTCCTTCTCTCGCCAGTACCCCGATCGTCTGTAAGGCATTGAAGTTCCGTAATTTTTTCAACCTGTGCGGCGTTTTGCCGCTTTTTTTGTGGAGGGGATAACCTCCTAAAGTCTCGCCGGCAACCTCCTTAGTTTCTTAGTCTGGATCTTCTTAACGCCAAGTGCTTTGCGTGGTGCTTGATGGCTTTCTGAATCCACGGTGCTGCGGGGCGACTTCTTGTCCCCCGGATTCCTCCTATGTTATAGAGGGTCCGCATTTTCAGGGCCGACGGACGCAATTGTCGGTTGCAGGGATCTGCCTCGAGGGAGCTTGCACATTCGTTCGTGTCTCCGGGGCCGACTTCGCGGGCGTGGCGGAACTGGTAGACGCGCTGGCTTTAGGTGCCAGTGGAGCAATCCTTGGGGGTTCGATTCCCTCCGCCCGCACCAACATTCCCGAGAGGCTGACCCCAAGTTTTCAATCCTTATTTTATAAATCAATATTCATTTGTAACTTATTATATTTAATGTAAAAATATTAACTGAGATAAGGACAAATGCAGACAACAGAAGCACAGGTAACAGAAGTCAAGTCGGAAGGACTGTCCCGTGAATTCAAAGTTGTGGTTCCCGCCCAAGAGTTGGACCGCCAGTTGGAGTTGCGCCTTCAGGAAATAGGTAGGACAGCGAAAATCCCTGGATTCCGTCAAGGCAAGGTGCCCGTGGACATGCTGAAGAAGCGTTACGCCTCCTCAGTCATGGGCGACATCCTCGAATCCACCGTCAGCACAAGTTCCCAGCGTGCTATGGAGGACAGGCAGCTTCGCCCTGCCAGCCAGCCAAAAATCGAGATCACCTCTTACGAGGATGGCACTGACCTTGAATACAACATGGTGCTGGAAGTGATGCCCGAGATTCCCAATCTCAATCTGGCCGAGCTGTCTCTGGACCGCCTCTACGCGGAGCCTGACGAGGAAAAGGTGACAGAGGGCCTTAAGGAACTGGCCATGGTCCACAAACGCTTTGAGCCAGCCAAAGCTTCGGAGAAGGCAAAAATTGGCGATCAAATCCTGTTCGACTATGTGGGGAAGATCGATGGCGCGGTCTTCGACGGCGGATCGGGCGAAAACGAAGAGATCGAACTCGGCTCGGGACGTTTCATTCCCGGCTACGAGGAACAGATGACGGACGCGGCGGCTGGTGACGAACTAAAGGTCAAAGTGGTGTTCCCAGAAACCTATCACGTGCCAAAAGTGGCCGGAAAAACGGCCGTCTTCGATGTCAGCGTAAAGGAAGTGCGCAAACCCATCCCTATCGCCGTGGATGACGAGCTGGCCAAGGACTTGGATTTGGAAAACTTGGCGGAACTCAGGAAGATGGTAACGGGGCGGCTCGAGCGTGAATATGAGGAAATTGCCCGTATCCGCCTAAAACGGGTCATCTCAGACATCTTGGTGGAGAAATGTAGGATTGATCTTCCTGAAGGTATGGTGGAGGACGAGTTCCAGTCTTTTTGGGATAAGCATGAGGAAGCGAGAAAAGCCGACGGAGAGCAGGCCGCAGACAAAAAAGACGAGGAGGCCAAACGTGCAGAAATCCGCGTCGCCGCCGAACGGCGCATTCTCCTCGCCCTAGTCCTAGCGGAGTTAGGCCACCGCAATAACATCAAAGTGGAAGAGGCGGAAGTCATGAAAGCTATGCAAGCAGAGGCCGCCCGCTATCCCGGACAGGAACAGCAGGTGATTAGTCATTACCAGCAGAACCCCCAGATGATTCAAGGCTTCCGCACCCAGATATACGAAGAAAAGGTTCTTGACTTCATCGTTGAAATGGCAGAGGTGACGGACCGCAAAGTAGATTTAAAGGAACTGATTGCTCTGCCAAACGGGTCGGATGTGACCAAGTCCACCGCCAAATCCAAGACGAAAAAAAAGGTTGTCACCCAGGGTAAAACCACGAAGAAAAAATAACTGCAACAAGCCCTTCCCAGAGCAAGGATATTTCTGAGGTCGGTGCTAGGAGTTTGCAACCTATGAATGACTCAACTGACTCGATGGATGTTTACATGAACACGCTCGTACCCATGGTGGTGGAGCAGACCAATCGCGGTGAACGCGCCTACGATATCTATTCCCGCCTTCTCAAAGAACGGATCATCTTTCTCACCGGCGCTGTTTCTGACGGCGTGGCTAGCTTGGTCTGCGCCCAGCTGCTCTACCTAGAATCGGAGAACCCCAAAAAGGACATCGCCTTCTATGTCAATTCCCCGGGCGGAGGCGTCACGTCGGGTTTGGCTATTTACGACACCATGCAGTACATCCGCCCCGACGTCAGCACCCTATGCATCGGCCAGGCAGCATCCATGGGATCGATGCTTCTCGCTGCTGGCGCTGCGGGGAAGCGGTATTGCTTGCCCCACAGCCGCATTATGGTTCATCAGCCCTCCGGCGGGGTCCAGGGGCAGGCCGCCGATATTGAGATCCATGCCAGAGAAATTCTCGCTCTACGCGCCCGGCTCAACCAGATCTACGTCACTCATACCGGCCAAACCCTAGAGGCGATCGAGGAGGCTATGGATCGAGACAAATTTTTGTCCGCTGAAGAGGCTAAGGAATTTGGCTTGGTAGATGAGGTGGTTGATCACCGTCCCGAGCTAAGCGAGGATGAAAAACAAGAAGAAGAGGAAAAAGAATAAGGGAAGGGGTCCGGTCTTACCAAGGTGCTCTGAAAGATTCTTAGAAATATTCTCATTCTGGCATTAGCCATTCCCTGAGTTCTCCTTTCTCATTCAGAGGCCCCGAGTGTTGTCACAAACAGAAGACACGATCAAACGCAGCGGGTGTCGAACTAAATCTCCCCCTGCCGGGCATGGTTCCGCCCTTTTCACGTGGGGCGGCAGGAGAAAGCTGGACTTTTTTGACGGGTTTTGTTGTATGTCACCTGTCCAACTTGGTAACATACCTGTCAAGGACCGAGCCCGAATCAAATTCAATGAGGTCTGTGCGGAGAGGATATGAACAAGTCCAGCGGCGGCGATCCTAAAAACACCCTCTATTGCTCTTTCTGCGGTAAAAGCCAGCACGAGGTGCGCAAACTCATTGCTGGCCCAACGGTGTTCATTTGTGATGAATGCGTTGAACTGTGCATGGACATCATCCGCGAGGAACACAAGTCCACCTTGGTCAAGTCGGATAACGGCGTTCCTACCCCGACTGAGGTTTGCAAGGTCCTTAATGACTACGTAATCGGCCAAGACCATGCTAAGCGCGTCCTCTCGGTCGCCGTGCACAACCATTACAAGCGCCTGGCTCAGGGCTCCAAGGCCAGAGATGTGGAACTAGCGAAATCCAACATCCTGCTCATCGGTCCCACCGGTTGCGGCAAGACCTTGTTGGCGGAGACCTTGGCCCGCATCATCGACGTTCCCTTCACTATGGCAGATGCTACTACCCTGACTGAGGCCGGCTATGTGGGTGAGGATGTGGAGAACATCATCCTCAAGCTTCTTCAGGCCGCCGATTATAATGTAGAACGGGCGCAGCGCGGCATCGTCTATATCGATGAGGTGGACAAGATCAGTCGCAAGTCAGACAACCCATCCATTACCCGCGACGTGTCGGGCGAGGGTGTGCAACAGGCACTTCTCAAGATCATGGAAGGTACTGTAGCCAGTGTGCCTCCCCAGGGCGGCCGCAAGCATCCACAACAGGAATTTCTCCAAGTGGACACCACCGATATCCTATTCGTCTGCGGTGGCGCCTTCGCCGGGCTGGAAAAGATTATCACCGCCCGTGGCAAGGGTTCGTCCATCGGCTTTGGCGCCGATGTGCGGAGCCCCGATGACCGCCAGACAGGCGAAGTTCTGCTCAACGTGGAGCCCGAGGACCTTTTGAAATTCGGTCTTATTCCAGAATTTATCGGTCGTCTGCCGGTGGTTGCCACTCTCAACGACCTCGATGAGGATGCGCTGGTGGAGATTCTTACCGAGCCCAAGAACGCCCTAGTAAAACAATATCAGCAGCTGTTCGAGATTGAAGGTGTCCACCTTGAGCTCACCGTGGATGCGCTGCGGGGCATTTCCGAGAAGGCTCTGGCGCGCAAGACCGGGGCTCGCGGCCTGCGCTCCATCATAGAGCATATCCTGCTCGACACCATGTTCGAGCTTCCAGGCCTATCCGGGGTGGAAGAAATCGTCATCAATCGTGAAGTAATCGAGGGGCGTGCCAAGCCCCTTTATATCTACGCGGAAAGACAGGAAGATATTGGGTCGAGCGCCTGATAATCGTGTCTTCTTTTCCGAGACCTCTTGACCCGGTTGTGTTTGAATGCCACCTAAAGAACAGGTTAACCCAAAGGGCGACTCATAAGCTGTTGTGGCAAGGTTCCCGTAGATTTTTTGCATCATTGCCCAGCGAAGACGCTTTATAAAGACGCTAACTTGAGGAAAGATCTCCCATATTTCTATCCGGTAATGAGGTAGAATCCAGTATGAATACAGTCTATTCGATACTTCCGCTTCGCGACATCGTGGTCTTCCCACATATGATTGTGCCCCTATTCGTGGGCCGCGAAAAGTCTGTACGCGCCCTCGAAGACGTTATGCAGGAAGACAAGCAAGTTCTCCTTGTGGCCCAGAAAAACGCCACCCAGGACGACCCCGAGACCGAGGATATCTACACCGTGGGAACCGTGGGCACGGTGCTTCAGCTTCTCAAGCTTCCTGATGGGACCGTAAAGGTTCTAGTGGAGGGCGGTGAGCGCGCTCGTATCACGGGCTATGTCGATAACAAGGATTTCTTCCAGGCCCATGCCGAGATCATCTCCGAACATAAGGGCGATGATCAGGAGTTGGAAGCTCTGTCGCGGACGGTCATCGCCCAGTTCGAGCAGTACATAAAGCTCAACCGCAAAATCCCACCAGAGGTCATGGTCTCCATCAATCAAATAGACAATTTTTACCAGCTGGCCGATACGGTGGCCTCCCACCTAGCGCTGAAGATTCCCGAAAAACAGAAGTTGCTGGAAACCGCCAAAGTTAACGAGCGGCTGGAAAAGATTTATTCCTATATGGAAGATGAGATCGGTGTTCTCCAGGTGGAAAAACGCATCCGCAACCGGGTCAAGCGCCAAATGGACAAGACCCAGCGCGAGTACTATCTCAACGAACAGATGAAGGCGATCCAGAAAGAGTTAGGTGAGATCGACGAGAGTTGCGATGAAGTGTCCGAGATTGAGGATAAGATCGAAACTACTAAGCTTAGCAAGGAAGCCAGGGAGAAAGCCCTGGGCGAGGTCAAAAAATTGCGCTCCATGAGTCCAATGTCCGCTGAGGCCACGGTGGTGCGCAATTACCTCGACTGGATGCTTTCCCTGCCCTGGGGCAAACGCACCCGAGGCAATCGCGACCTTCAGAAGGCTATGAAGATTCTCGATGATGATCACTACGGACTGGAGAAGGTTAAGGAACGCATCGTCGAATATCTTGCCGTCCAACTTCGTATGAGAAAGCTCAAGGGACCGATTCTGTGCCTAGTGGGTCCGCCAGGCGTAGGCAAGACATCTCTTGGCAAGTCCGTTGCCAGGGCTACAGGACGTAAATTCGTCCGTATGTCCCTGGGCGGCGTGCGCGACGAATCCGAAATCCGTGGCCATCGTCGCACCTATATAGGGTCCATGCCGGGCAAGATTATCCAGTCCATGAAGAAAGCTAAATCCAACAACCCCTTGTTCCTTCTAGATGAGGTGGACAAATTGGGTTCCGATTGGCGCGGCGATCCCTCCTCAGCTTTACTGGAAGTTCTCGACCCCGAACAAAACGTGGCCTTCAATGACCACTATCTCGAAGTGGACTATGACCTTTCCGACGTAATGTTCGTCACCACCGCTAATACCACGCGCATGCTTCCGCCGTTGTTCGACCGCATGGAGATCATCCATCTTTCGGGATACACCGAGGATGAAAAAGTGGAGATAGCGAAACGCCATCTCATTCCTAAACAGATCAAGGGGCACGGTCTGAAAAAAGGGGAATGGTCGATTTCGGATTCTGCCATCCGCCACATTATCCGTTATTACACGCGCGAGGCCGGGGTTCGTAACCTCGAGCGTGAGATTGCCAACCTGACCCGCAAAGCCGTGAAGGACGTGCTCATGAGCGGTAAGAAAAAGGTTAGCGTGACCGCCCGCAATCTCTCTAAATACGCTGGTATCCACCGTTACCGTTATGGTGAAGTGGAAGAGGAGAACATGGTCGGCGTGGCTACGGGTCTGGCATGGACCGAGGTGGGCGGCGAACTGCTCTCCATCGAGGCGGTGGTTATGCCTGGCAAGGGCGATGTGGCCCATACCGGGACGCTCGGGGACGTGATGAAGGAATCGGTTCAGGCTGCCCGCAGCTATGTGCGTTCACGCGCCGTAGCCTTCGGCATCAAGCCTACAGTATTTGAGAAAAGTGATATCCACGTCCACGTACCTGAAGGCGCAACACCTAAGGATGGGCCGTCTGCGGGTGTCGCTATGTGCACATCTATTGTCTCCGCCCTGACAGGAATCCCGGTGCACAAGGACATCGCCACGACTGGAGAAATCACCCTTCGTGGCCGTATCCTGCCCATTGGCGGGCTAAAGGAAAAGCTCCTGGCCGCTTTGCGCGGGGGTATCAAGACCGTGATTATTCCCCAGGAAAATGAAAAGGATCTTGCTGAGATTCCCAACAATGTAAAACGCGATCTCGACATCATCCCTACGAACACCGTAGACGAAGTACTAGAAAAAGCCCTGGTGTCTCCGCTGGTCCCCATCGAATGGGCGGAGTCTGAGCAGCTTCTCGAGAGCAAAAAGGACGAATCTCAGGGAAACATCATCACTCATTAGCTAAAAAAATCCTGTCTTTTCAATCAAAGACCGCAAAAAGCTGGGGGTAGAGCTACTTGCGTGATTGACGGGGTTGTTTTTCCCGCACTAAACTCCCCATCTTGTAGGGTTGTAGGGCTTGCCAGTCTTTTGGATTGGCCACGCTGCTGTTCCTGGAGTCCCATATTGTTCTTCGTATTAAGTTCCATTCAGAGGAGGGAATAAAGTGAATAAAAATGATCTCGTAACATCAGTTGCTTCTAGAACAAGCCTTTCCAAGGCAGATGCGGCAAGAGCAATCGATGCCACCTTGGCTTCGGTTACTTCTTCCTTGAGAGGGGGGAGTGAAGTAAGGCTCGTCGGTTTTGGTACATTCAGCGTCAGCAATCGTAAGGCTTCGCGGGGAAGAAACCCCCGAACCGGAGCCGTCATTCAAATCCCCGCTTGTCGAGTTCCCAAGTTCAGGGCTGGCAAGGCGTTGAAGGCTGCTGTTAACTAGTTTTATTGAATCTTCTAGATTATTCCCAAGGTGGTTCACGTAGAATGCCGGCCGTATGGAAACGGTCGGCATTCTGCGTTTGTTTGTAGCGCTCTTTTTCGTTTTGTTGTGAATGGGGGCGTCTTACCGGGCGGTTAGCTCAGCTGGGAGAGCGCCACGTTTACACCGTGGATGTCGGCGGTTCGATCCCGTCACCGCCCACCATCCTTCCCACCTTTAGACGGCTTTGTTGGTTCCTGTTCACATGATCCGGGGAGGTCGCTTGACAACTCGTCGTGGGGTAAAGTAGTAGAGGCTCTTCCCACGTATCCGCCACGCCAAAGGCCGTTTCCCAAGGAGCAATCACGTTTCTTTTCCGGCCCGGAGGACGCGCCGCATAGGGGGGTGTAGCTCAGTTGGTTAGAGCGCCGGCCTGTCACGCCGGAGGCCGCGGGTTCGAGTCCCGTCACTCCCGCCATTGCCTTCCATTTCTTTTGGTTTGACCTTGGACTACGAACTGAATCTCACCGTCGTGGAACGACCCATCGATGTCATTGTTCTCGGTTATTGTGATTAGCGCGTTAGCAGAATAGATGTCCGAATTTGCGCATGACACAAAAAGTGATTTCTCTCCCGGCTAAGGAGGCCTGGCGTGAAATATGGGAGTCTATATCCAAAAAATACCACATTTCATGTTTTGGGGCGTAAACCGGCTTTCAATCGTCAAACCCGGTTTCTATAATGCTAGGGAATCTGTGCTGTGGCGGGCGATGCGGCAGTGATTCTGTAATGTTTTATATAGGATATTGCACCAGAAACTCACTCCGCTCTCTAGGGCGTCCATCAGGGGAAAAAGCGTGCTTGATGCTATTCTCTCCCAATATCTGCCGGTTCTGATTTTCTTCCTGATAGCCTTTGCCATCGCCATCATCGCGGTGGTGGCATCTTGGCTGTTGGCTCCGCAGCGGCCCGATTCCGAAAAGCTGTCTTCCTACGAATGTGGGTTTGAACCCTTCGACGATTCCAGGGGGCGTTTCGACGTCCGTTTTTATTTGGTAGCCCTGCTCTTCATCATTTTCGACTTGGAGGTAGCCTTTCTTTTCCCTTGGGCCGTTTCGCTGGGGGATATTGGACTTTTCGGGTTTTGGTCCATGGTCTCTTTTCTTGTCATCCTGATCGTCGGATTTATCTATGAATGGCGAAAGGGAGCCTTGGAATGGGAATAATCTCCACACCCTCCAACGTCTCACTTGGTGGAGAACGGCAGGATGCCCTAACAAAGGGCATGGACATGGAACTGGTCGAGAAAGGCTTCTTCGTCACCAAGTTCACCCACCTTGTCAATTGGGCGCGAACCGGTTCTCTGTGGCCCATGACTTTTGGTCTAGCCTGTTGCGCCGTTGAGATGATGCAATCCGCGGCCAGTCGCTACGACCTCGATCGTTTCGGAATCGTCTTTAGGCCCAGCCCGCGTCAGTCTGACGTGATGATTGTAGCCGGGACCTTAACCAACAAAATGGCGCCGGCCTTGCGTAAGGTCTATGACCAGATGGCGGAGCCGCGCTGGGTAATTTCCATGGGAAGCTGCGCCAATGGCGGCGGTTATTACCATTATTCCTATTCCGTGGTACGCGGCTGCGACCGTATTGTGCCGGTGGATATCTATGTCCCCGGCTGTCCGCCTACTGCGGAAGCTCTTTTGTACGGGATTTTGCAGTTACAGAAAAAAATCCGCCGCACGGGGACTATCCTTCGATAGGTTTTTAAACGGAAGCGGCAGGGACTGTGTGCTGCGAAGGCAGAGAGAACAACAACAAAATGATGGAACAGGAGCTTCAGGACCTTCGTGATCACGTGTTGGTGGCTATGTCCGGCCACGTCTTGTCTTCGTGCGACGAAAAGGGCGAACTCATCTTTACTGTAAAACGAGATTCCACCGTCCATGTATTGAACTTTCTGCGGGATGATAGCAGCTGCTTGTTCAAGGCACTGATCGATATTTGTGGCGTTGATTTTCCCGATCGTGATCCCCGCTTTGAAGTGGTGTACCAACTTCTCAGTCTAGCCCAGAACCAGCGCCTTAGGGTCAAGGTTGAGACCGACGAAGATACCCCTGTTCCTTCGGTTACGGGTATTTTTTCCTCAGCTGGATGGTTCGAAAGGGAAATCTGGGACCTATTCGGCATTTCCTTTTCCGGGCATCCAGATCTGCGCCGCATTCTCACAGATTACGGTTTTGAGGGGCACCCTCTACGCAAGGATTTTCCTCTGACCGGTTACGTGGAGGTGCGTTACAACGACGAACAGAAGCGCGTGGTCTATGAACCGGTGAAACTGACCCAAGAATTCCGCAGTTTCGATTTCCTCAGCCCTTGGGAAGGCATGCAACAACTCCTTCCCGGAGATGAAAAAGCTGGGAACAGCGAAGAAACTGAAGCGGGGGAGGAGTAGACTGTGGCGGAGCGCCAGATTCGCAACTATTCCATGAATTTCGGACCCCAGCATCCTGCGGCCCATGGGGTGCTGCGCCTTGTGCTTGAGCTCGACGGCGAGATCATAGACCGCGCCGATCCACATATTGGTTTATTACACAGGGGCACTGAGAAGCTCATCGAGCACAAGACCTACCTTCAGGCTGCACCCTATTTCGACCGGCTCGATTACGTAGCTCCTATGAACCAGGAACACGCCTATGCCCTAGCTGTAGAAAAGCTTCTCGGTATCGAGGCACCGCCGCGGGCGCAGTATATCCGTGTCCTTTACGGCGAGATCGGTCGCATTCTCAATCACCTGCTCAATATCTCTACATACGCCCTAGATGTGGGGGCGATGACGCCGTTCCTGTGGATGTTTGAGGAGCGAGAAGTGCTGATGGAATTCTACGAGCGGGTTTCTGGCGCGCGCCTTCACGCCGCCTATTTCCGTCCCGGCGGCGTGCACAAGGACATGCCCGCGGGGTTGGCTGAAGACATTCTTGCCTTCGTGGAGCGTTTTCCACAGATCATCGATGATATCGAAAACCTGCTTACCGAAAATCGCATCTTCCGCCAGCGCACCGTGGATATCGGTGTTATCACCGGAGAACAGGCTTTGGACTGGGGATTTTCCGGCCCCTGCCTGCGGGCCTCCGGGCTGCCTTGGGACTTGCGCAGGTCCCAACCCTATGACGCCTATGAAGAGATAGATTTCGATGTGCCGGTGGGCAAGCACGGGGACTGTTTCGACCGCTATCTGGTACGTATCGAGGAAATGCGCCAAAGCCTGTCTATCATTCGCCAAGCTCTAGAGAGTATGCCCGAAGGCCCAGTTACGGTGGATGACCGCAAGATTTCTCCGCCCTCGCGTTCTGAAATGAAGAACTCTATGGAATCGCTGATCCATCACTTCAAGCTCTTTACCGAGGGTTATCACGTACCGAAAGGCGAAACCTATACCGCCGTGGAGGCACCCAAAGGTGAGTTCGGGGTCTATCTGGTGGCCGACGGAACTAACAAGCCGTACCGCTGCAAGATTCGGGCGCCGGGTTTTGCCTTTCTTCAGGCTCTTGATTTTATGGTTAGAGGACACATGCTGGCCGATGTGGTGGCCCTCATCGGTAGTCTCGATATAGTTTTTGGGGAAATCGACCGGTGAGCAGGAAAACGGAAAATCCAGCGGGAAATAATACGCAGCCAAAAACCTTCGAGTTTTCGGCGAAAAATGCTGCGCGCATCCCAGATATCCTCAAACTTTACCCCGCGGGATGCCAGGAAAGTGCCGTCATGCCACTGCTGACTCTGGCCCAGAGTCAGGCAGGCGGCTGGTTGCCGCAGGTGGCTATGGACCGGGTGGCGGAGATTCTCAGCATGGCGCCGATCCGCGTCTACGAGGTGGCCACCTTCTATTCCATGTACAACTTAGCACCGGTGGGAAAAAACTATTTGCAGGTCTGCACTACCACGCCGTGCTGGCTACGTGGTTCCGATAAAATCGTTTCCTCATGCCGTAAGATTCTCGACATTGGTCTGGGAGAGACCACCAAGGACGGGGAATTTACTTTGGGTGAGGTGGAATGTCTCGGTGCTTGTGTTAATGCACCGGTTCTCATGATCAACGATGATTATTTCGAGGATCTAGATTCAGCTCGTATGGAATCCATTCTTACCCAGCTTAAGCGAGGGGACAAACCACAGGCTGGGTCAAAGTCTAGTCGTCGCGGTGCAGCGCTGGCTCACGATTCCAAAAAAGCTAGGAGAAAAAGCTGATGTTGCGCGATTCAGAACGCATCTTCACCAATCTCTACGGGCATTCCGACTGGCGTTTGCGTGGCGCCCGTAAGCGTGGCGACTGGGACGAAACAAAGGAAATTCTCGTCCGGGGACGGGACTGGATTGTCAACGAGATCAAGGCCTCTGGCCTGCGCGGACGCGGCGGTGCGGGCTTTTCCACCGGCATGAAATGGTCCTTCATGCCCAAGGGAACAGATGGACGGCCCCACTACCTTGTCATTAATGCTGACGAAGGAGAACCTGGCACCTGCAAGGACCGCGAGATCATCCGTCATGACCCCCATAAACTGGTGGAAGGAGCGTTGATCGCCGGTTTTGCCACTGGTGCCAACACCGCCTACATTTATATCCGTGGGGAATTCCACGCTGAGGCCCTGCGCCTCCAATTCGCCGTTGACGAGGCCCGCAAGGCCGGCCTGATCGGTAAGAACGCTTGCAAGTCTGGATGGGATTTAGAAATTTACCTTCACCACGGGGCCGGCGCCTACGTTTGCGGTGAAGAGACGGCTTTGCTGGAGAGCCTTGAAGGTAAAAAAGGCCAACCCCGCATGAAACCTCCGTTCCCGACCACTGTTGGTCTTTATGGCTGCCCCACTATTGTTAACAATGTGGAAACCATTGCTGTGGTGCCTGAAATTATTCGCCGTGGGGCGGGCTGGTTTGCCTCGCTTGGCCGACTCAAGAGCACGGGGACAAAGCTGTTTTGCATTTCCGGTCATGTGAACCTGCCCTGCACCGTGGAGGAGGAGATGGGTATTCCCCTGCGGGAACTCATCGAAAAGCATGCTGGCGGTGTGCACAGCGGGTGGGACAATCTCTTGGCGGTGATCCCCGGCGGCTCTTCCACGGCGCTTTTACCGAAACATATTTGCGATACCCTGCTTATGGATTTTGACTCTCTGCGCGAGGTACAGTCAGGTCTGGGTACCGCGGGGGTTATCGTTATGGATAAATCCACCGATATTGTCCGTGCTATCACCCGACTGTCCAAGTTCTACAAGCATGAATCATGCGGTCAGTGTACGCCCTGTCGCGAGGGTACGGGCTGGCTATGGCGGATGATGGAAAAACTTGCAGTGGGGGATGCACGGATTGAGGACATCGACATAATCGATGAAGTCACCCGCCAGATTGAGGGTCACACCATCTGCGCCTTGGGTGATGCAGCGGCATGGCCTATCCAGGGGCTGATCCGTCATTTCCGACCAGAACTCGAAAACAGGATCGCCGCCCATGATCTCACCATCGCTACGCCGGCTGCCATCCAGGCCGAAGATCTTCCGGAAGCAATCTAGGGAAAGGACACTTATGCCGAGGGTCACGATCAACGACATAGAAATAAAGGTGGATGCTGGGCTGACCGTGCTTCAGGCTTGTGAGGTGGCTGGCATTGAAATTCCCCGCTTTTGCTATCACGAACGCTTGTCTATCTCCGGAAACTGCCGCATGTGCTTGGTGGAAATGGAACCCTCACCTCGACCGATTGCTTCCTGCGCTATGCCGGTGACCGATGGCATGGTAGTTCGCACAAATACGCCAATGGTGGAAAAAGCGCGTAGGAGTGCATTGGAATTCCTTCTCATCAACCATCCACTGGATTGTCCCGTCTGCGGCCAGGCCGGCGAATGTGATCTTCAGGACATCACCGTAGCCTATGGCGCCAATCAAAGCCGCTTCCAGGAGAACAAGCGGGCGGTGCCGGACAAGGATTTTGGTCCCTTGGTGGCCTCCGCCATGACCCGCTGTATTCATTGCACCCGCTGTATTCGTTTTTCCACCGAGGTGGCGGGCGTTGAGGAAATGGGCGCCACGGGCCGTGGCGAAAACGCTGAGGTGGGCACCTATGTGGAAATGGCGCTGAGTTCGGAACTTTCGGGTAATATGATCGATATGTGTCCGGTGGGGGCGCTCACCTCCGGGCCCTACGCCTTCAGCGCCCGTAACTGGGAGCTCCGCCACACCGAGACCATTGATGTCCTGGACGCCGTGGGCAGTAATATCCGGGTGGATTCCCGCGGTAACGAGGTTATGCGCGTTCTGCCCCGCCTTAACGAGGATGTAAACGAAGAATGGATTTCCGATAAGGCCAGGTTTGCCTATGACGGGTTGAAATGCCAGCGTTTAGACCGTCCTTACGTTCGCGAGAATGGACGCTTACGTGAGACAAGCTGGGACGAGGCCTTTGCCGCCATCGCCGACCGCATCGGCAAAATCATGGGAGCCAAGGGCCGGAAAATCGCCGCCATCGCCGGTGACTTGGCGTGCTGTGAGTCCATACAGGCGTTAAAAGACATTATGACGGCCTTCAAGTCGCCCCATATGGACTGCCGCCAGAGTGGCGCCCAGCTCGATCCGAGGGTGCGTGCAGGGTATCTGTTTAATACAAGTATCGCCAATATCGAGGATGCAGATTTATGTCTGCTGATCGGTAGTAACCCCCGGTATGAGGCGCCCATCATCAATGCCCGCCTGCGCAAACGCTATCTCATGGGTGGGTTTTCCGTTGCCCTCGTGGGGTCCAAGGCCGATCTTACCTACAGTTATGAATATCTGGGCTCCAGCCCACATATCTTGGAACAGATTCTTTCCCGTTCCCATATGTTCGCGGAACTCATGGACGTTGCTCAGAAGCCTATGCTGATTCTGGGGCAGGGGGCACTGGTCCGTCCCGATGGCTCAGCAGTTCTGGCCACCACCCGCAATCTGGCAAACAAGTTCGGCCTGGTGAGCCACGGCTGGAACGGCTTCAATGTTCTGCATACAGCCGCTTCCTGTGTGGGAGGACTGGACCTTGGCTTTGTTCCTGAGGAGGATGGCCGTAATGTTGCCGGTATCCTCCAAGGCGCGGAAAGTGGCGAGGTAGAGGTGGTTTACCTGCTCGGTGCCGACGAAATCAATACTACTGAGCTTGGCTCTGCCTTTGTGATCTATCAGGGGCATCACGGTGATGCCGGGGCCGCAGCCGCGGATGTGGTGCTTCCTGGGGCGGCCTATACGGAGAAGGACGCCACCTACGTTAGCACCGAGGGTCGGGTGCAGCAGACCCATCTTGCGGTGCACCCACCTGGCCAGGCCCGTCCCGACTGGATGATTTTGCGCGCCTTGTCACACGCTCTGGGCAAGAAGACGCATTATGACACCCTGGAAGAACTGCGTGCGCATATGGTTCACACCAACGCCGTTTTTGCCGAGGTAGACGTGGCCGCTGCCAACCGCACGGCAAGGACCGAGTGGACCGCCTTCGGTACCACCGGTGAGATGAATGCCTCACCCTTCATCAACGCGGTGGAAAACTTTTACATGACCGACCCCATCAGTCGCGCCTCCAAAACCATGGCGCGCTGCACCAACACTTTCCATGTTCCCTACCTCAACATTACGGGCACCAATGGCTGAACTTTGGCAAGAATACCTTCTGCCGCTGATCATTATCGTGGCCAAGATCCTGGTCATCGTGGTGCCCCTGCTGATCTGTGTGGCCTACCTCACCTATGTTGAGCGCAAGGTGATCGGCGCCATACAGCTTCGCAAGGGGCCTAACGTGGTGGGGCCTTTCGGGCTGTTACAGCCCTTTGCCGATGGGCTTAAGTTGCTGATGAAAGAAACTGTAGTGCCAAGCAGCGCCGACCAGGTGGTTTTCGTGTTTGCGCCCATACTCACCTTTACCCTGGGGTTGGCGGCTTGGGCGGTGATTCCCTTCGGCCAGGGGCTGGTTCTGGCCGACATCAATGTAGGGATTCTCTACCTCTTCGCCATTTCCTCCCTAGGCGTCTATGGCATCATCATGGCCGGTTGGTCGAGCAATTCTAGATACGCTTTTCTCGGTGCCCTGCGCTCAGCGGCGCAGATGATCTCCTACGAGGTCTCCATCGGCTTCATCATCATCACGGTGCTACTCTGTGTGGGTTCTCTTAATCTTACTGACATCATCATGGCCCAGAAGAGCGTCTGGTTCGCTATCCCGCTTTTCCCCATGT
This sequence comes from Alphaproteobacteria bacterium, assembly GCA_030739855.1. Classification (GTDB taxonomy): domain Bacteria; phylum Pseudomonadota; class Alphaproteobacteria; order UBA11136; family UBA11136; genus UBA11136. Next base: position 61,455 of record JASLYJ010000004.1, read on the forward strand.
TCGTAGTGTTCTTTGTCTCTGCCCTGGCCGAGACAAACCGCACACCTTTCGACCTTCCCGAGGCGGAGGCCGAACTGGTAGCCGGATACAACGTAGAATATTCGGCCATGACCTTCGCGCTCTTCTTTCTTGGCGAATACGCAAACATGATTCTCATGAGCGCTATGGCCGTGGTCCTATTTTTTGGCGGCTGGCTGCCACCCTTTGACGTGGCGCCCTTTACTCTGATTCCAGGCCCTGTGTGGTTCCTGATCAAGATCATGATCATACTTTTTATTTTTCTGTGGGTGCGTGCCACATTCCCGCGCTACCGCTACGACCAGCTCATGCACCTAGGATGGAAGGTATTCTTGCCCCTGTCCCTGGTCTGGGTGGTATTGACGGCCGGGGTTCTGATCTTCACCGGCTGGTTGCCCCTGGCGGGAGGCACCTTATGACTTTGCTCAAACGCGGGGTTCGGTCTGTGCTTTTTTCCGAATTGTTATCGGGGCTGATGCTGACCTTGGTGTATTTTTTCCGTCCAAAAGTGACGCTCAACTACCCATTCGAAAAGGGACCTCTTTCCCCACGCTTCCGCGGAGAACATGCTCTGCGGCGCTATAGAAATGGGGAAGAACGCTGCATTGCCTGCAAGTTATGCGAGGCTATTTGTCCAGCCCAGGCCATCACCGTCGAGGCCGACCCGAACGTCGCTGGAAACTGCCGTGCTACCCGCTACGATTTGGACATGACCAAATGCATCTATTGTGGGTTCTGCCAGGAGGCCTGTCCGGTGGACGCCATCGTCGAGGGGCCAAACTTCGAATTCACCACCGAGACTCGGGCCGAGCTCATGTACAACAAGGAAAAGTTACTCGCCAACGGGGACCGTTGGGAAGCGGAGATCGCCGCTAATATCGAACGCGACGCGCCGTATCGCTAGAAGAGACCCGAGAAAACACCATGATTGCTGAAACTAGAATCAAGAAGGTGGAGAAATGCCAGAAGCAGGCTTAGTAGTCTCGGCCGCAGCCTTCTACCTATTTTCCACCCTCGTGCTGGTCTCGGGGGTGATGGTGGTAACTGCCCGCAATCCAGTGCATTCGGTGCTGTTCCTGGTTCTCGCTTTCTTCAACGCAGCAGGGCTGTTCCTGCTGCTAGGGGCGGAGTTCTTGGCCATGATCCTGGTGGTAGTCTATGTGGGGGCGGTGGCAGTTCTGTTCCTGTTTGTGGTGATGATGCTCAACATCAACTTCGTCACCATGCGCGAGGGTTTTCTTCAATACCTTCCCATGGGGGGCCTTGTGGGCCTTATCCTTCTCGTAGAACTGGTCTTCGTGACCGGAGGGTGGACCTTCGCGCCTGAGGTTACGATGGCAGGTAGCCCGTCAACTATCGTAGCTCCATTAGGGGTAATGACCAATACCCGGGCCTTGGGCGATGTGCTCTATACCCAGTATTTCTACCTCTTCCAGGCGGCAGGTTTGGTGCTTCTGGTGGCCATGATCGGGGCCATCACCCTGACCCATCGTTCGCGGCCCGACGTGCGGCGACAGAAAATTTCCGAACAGGTGTCACGGCCACGTAAAGACTCCATCGAAATCCGTAAAGTGCCAACGGGGAGAGGGGTCTAGGCTGTGCTGACCATAACCTTGGAACATTACCTCACCGTCGCAGCGATCCTATTTTCGCTGGGTATCTTTGGTATTTTCCTTAACCGCAAGAACGTGATCATCATCCTCATGTCGGTAGAGCTGATGCTGCTGGCGGTGAACCTTAACTTAGTAGCCTTTTCCAACTTCCTTCACGATCTGACGGGGCAGGTGTTCGCCATGTTCGTTCTTACCGTTGCTGCTGCTGAATCGGCCATCGGCCTGGCTATCATGATCGCTTTCTTCCGCAACCGCGGCTCCATTGCAGTGGAGGATGTGAACGTGATGAAGGGATAGCCCGTGCTCTACGTGGCTACTATATTTCTGCCTCTGATCGGGGCCGTCGCAGTTGGACTTCTCGGACGCTGGACCGGCGACCGTGGTGCCCAGCTCATCACTTGTGGCCTGATGGTTCTATCGGGCCTGTTCTCGCTGGTGATCTTCCGTGAGGTGGCGCTGGACGGCAATGCGCGTACCATAGAACTTTTCACCTGGATCCATTCTGGTGAATTTGAGGTGTCTTGGGCTCTGAAGTTCGACACTCTGACCGCGGTGATGGTGTTTGTGGTCTCGGTGGTTTCGGCCCTAATCCACATTTATTCCATCGGTTATATGGCCAAGGATCCGTCCATCCCCCGGTTCTTCTCCTATCTCAACCTCTTTACCTTCTTCATGTTGATTTTGGTAACGGCAAATAACTTGATACAGCTCTTCTTCGGCTGGGAGGGCGTTGGCCTGTGCTCGTATCTGTTGATCGGATTCTGGTACGACCGTGCCTCGGCTAATACCGCTGCCCTCAAGGCCTTTGTGGTCAACCGCATTGGCGATTTTGGCTTCGCGCTGGGCATTTTAGCTGTGTTCTATCTCTTCAGCTCCGTAGCCTTCGAGACCATCTTCACCGCCGCCCCGGCCCAGGCTGGAACCACCTTCGAATTCCTGGGGCTGGAGGTGCATGCCCTGACTCTTATCTGTCTGCTGCTGCTCATCGGTGCCATGGGTAAATCGGCGCAGTTGGGACTGCACGTGTGGCTGCCAGACGCCATGGAAGGCCCGACCCCAGTTTCGGCGCTCATCCACGCTGCCACTATGGTTACTGCCGGGGTGTTCATGGTGGTGCGGCTTTCTCCCCTGTTCGAACTGGCTCCGTCGGTACTTGCCGCGGCAGCAATTATCGGAGCACTCACCGCCTTCATCACAGCTACCATCGCCCTGGTCCAGAATGACATCAAGCGCGTGATTGCCTACTCCACTTGCAGCCAGTTGGGCTACATGTTCTTTGCCGTCGGGGTGTCGGCCTATGGTGCCGCCATCTTTCACCTCATGACTCATGCCTTCTTCAAGTCGCTGCTGTTTCTGGGCTCGGGTTCGGTAATTCACGCTATGTCCGGTGAACGGGACATGCGCCAGATGGGCGGCATCTGGCGCAGAATTCCTCTGACTTACGTGGCAATGTGTGTGGGCAGTCTATCGCTCATTGGTATTCCCTTCTTCGCCGGTTACTACTCAAAGGACATTATTCTCGAATCTGCCTGGGAGGCGCATGGCTTCGCGGGAAATTTTGCTTATATCCTAGGCGTGGTGGTGGCTTTCCTCACAGCCTTCTATAGCTACCGCATGCTGTTCATGACTTTCCACGGTGACTCCAGGGCTGGCGAGAAAGTCATGGCCCATGTGCACGAATCGCCTAAGGTAATGACAGTGCCGCTGATCATCCTCTCGGTGGGCGCTATTTTCTCCGGCTATCTTGGTTATGACTTGTTTGTGGGTGATGGTGGAGAGGGGTTTTGGCGGGCCTCAATCTTGGCGCTTCCCAGCCATGACGCTCTGGCCGACACCCATTACGCGTCCTGGTATATCAAGATCACGCCGTATATCCAGATCACGCCATTAGTTATGGCCATGCTGGGTATTTTGCTGGCCTTTATCACCTATTCCAAGTTTCCTGGGCTTGCGGATTCCGCGGCGGAGCGCTTCCCCCGTCTCCACGCCTTCCTTTACAATAAATGGTATTTCGATGAGGTCTACGACCGTCTGTTCGTGCGTCCGACGCTGGTTCTGGCGCGCGGCTTATGGAAGTCAGGCGACGGCAGACTCATTGACGGTATCGGCCCGGATGGCATTGCCGCCTCGGTGCTGCGCGTGGGGCGGCGGGCAGCGGCGCTGCAAAGCGGCTATGTCTACCATTACGCATTCGCCATGATCATTGGCGTGGTCGGGTTCATCAGCTGGCATCTCTACGGGTCGATGGGCTAGGGTTATGGTGACGCATCTTCCCATACTCTCACTGATTACATTCCTTCCGGTCCTCGGCGCGCTCTTTATCTTCACGATCCGTGGTGACGAAGAGATGGTGGTCCGTAATTCGCGCCAACTCGCCCTGTGGACCTCGCTCGTCACCTTCATCATATCGGTAGTGCTGATTCTGCTTTTCGATCCCGACACCGCGGGGTTCCAGTTCGTGGAGACCAAACAGTGGATTAGTGGGCTAGGCATCCAGTATTACATGGGGGTGGATGGGATTTCGGTGTGGTTCGTTCTGCTCTCCACCTTTTTGACACCCCTTTGCGTACTGGCGAGCTGGGCATCCATCCGCAGCCACGTCAAAGAATACATGATCGCTTTCCTGGTGTTGGAGACCATGATGGTGGGCATGTTCTGCGCTCTCGATTTCGTCCTCTTCTATCTGTTCTTTGAGGGCGTAATGATCCCTATGTTCTTGATCATCGGCGTCTGGGGCGGTCCGCGGCGCATTTATGCAGCCTTCAAGTTTTTCCTCTATACGCTGGCCGGTTCGGTGCTGATGCTGATCGCGGTGCTCACCCTCTACGTGGTGGTGGGGAAAACCGATATCCCCGCTCTGATGCAGGCTAGGATCGATCCTTCTCTGCAATACTGGCTGTGGTTGGCCTTCTTCGCCTCCTTTGCTGTGAAGGTGCCCATGTGGCCGGTGCATACTTGGCTACCCGATGCTCATGTAGAAGCACCCACGGCGGGTTCGGTTATTCTTGCCGGTGTGCTGCTGAAAATGGGGGCCTACGGCTTCCTGCGTTTTTCACTGCCCATGCTGCCTGAAGCCAGCCTTTTCTTCCAGCCGTTGATCTTTACGCTCAGTGCGGTGGCTATCATTTACACCTCGCTGGTGGCCCTGGCCCAGGAGGATATGAAAAAGCTCATCGCCTATTCCTCGGTGGCTCATATGGGATTCGTCACCATCGGCATTTTCACTGTCAACCTCCAGGGCATAGAAGGGGCGCTGTTCCAGATGCTTAGCCACGGTATCATTTCCTCAGCCCTGTTTCTGTGCGTGGGTGTGCTCTACGACCGTATCCATAGCCGTGACATCGCCAGCTACGGCGGGCTGGTGCACCGTATGCCGGCCTACGCCTTGGTCTTCATGGTGTTTACCTTGGGGGCACTGGGCCTTCCCGGTACCAGCGGGTTCATTGGCGAGTTTTTAAGTCTTCTTGCCGCCTATCAAGTGAACCGCCTACTGGCGGTGCTGGCGTCCACCGGGATGGTGTTGGGCGCGGTCTATATGTTGTGGCTCTACCGTAGAGTCATGCTGGGCCTGCTGGAAAAAGAAGAACTTAAATCTATCCTTGACCTCAATCGTCGGGAAGTGGCCGTCTTTGCGCCGTTGGTGGTGCTGGTTTTGTGGATGGGGATCTATCCCGAATACTTCCTCGGCTTTATGCACGCCTCAGCTGAAAACCTGGTTGATAAGTTCAAGATCGCACACGCTCTTAACCTTGCCGCCGCGGCGCCATAGGAGCAGGAAGACAAGATGACCGAACTACCTGATTTCCTTCCCGCCCTACCCGAAATTGTGCTTGCTTTGAGTGGCCTGCTCCTTTTGCTCTACGGCGCGGTACGTAGCGATGCCCCGTTCCGATTTATTGGCTATACCACTGTTCTTGTCCTGCTAGCAGTCCAGGTCATGGAAATGACCATTGAGCCGGGGGGCCGCTTCACCTTTTCTGGCCTATTCATTTCCGACCGCTACGCCGTTTTTATGAAATCGCTAGTACTTCTGGGCTCGGCGCTGGCGGTGCTGCTTTCCCTTGACTATCACGATCAAGAAAAGCAGGAACGAATCGAATATCCCATCCTCATCCTATTCGCCACCCTAGGTATGATGATGATGATTTCGGCCAGCAGTCTACTTTCCCTCTATGTAGGCCTGGAACTCCAGAGTCTATGTCTCTATGTGCTGGCTTCCATCCAACGCGATACGCTGAGATCCACCGAGGCGGGGCTTAAATATTTCATCCTCGGTGCCCTGTCTTCGGGACTGCTGCTTTATGGTGTATCGCTCATTTACGGGTTCACCGGAAGTACGGAATTTTCGCAACTTGCCAAAATCCTTTCTACCGCGAATTTACAGGTTCCGATGGGGGTGATTATCGGCCTAGTTTTCGTTATGGCTGGTCTAGCCTTTAAGGTTTCAGCCGTTCCCTTCCACATGTGGACGCCAGATGTCTACGAGGGCGCGCCCACGCCGATTACGGCTTTTTTTGCCGTGGCGCCAAAGATCGCCGCCATCGCCCTATTGCTACGGGTTCTCGTGGGCCCCCTGGGCGGACTGGTGGAAGAATGGCAGCAAGTGGTTGTAGTGGTGTCGTTGGCCTCTATGGTGCTAGGCAATTTCGCCGCCCTTAACCAAACCAATATCAAGCGTCTTATGGCCTACAGCTCCATCGGTCATACGGGATATGTCTTAGTTGGTCTGGCGGCAGGCACTGCTGCCGGGGTGCATGGAGTGCTGATCTACATAACAGTCTATCTGTTCATGGTGGTGGGCACCTTCGCCGTCATTCTTTGCATGCGCCAACACGACCGCATGGTAGAGAATATCGAAGACTTAGCCGGACTTTCTAAGACCCATCCCATGATTGCTCTAGCCATGGCCATCTTCATGTTTTCCATGGCAGGGATCCCTCCGCTGGCCGGATTCTTCGGCAAGCTCTACGTGTTTCTGGCAGCCATCGAGTCAGACCTCTATGCCCTCGCCATTGTCGGCATCCTTACCAGCGTAGTGGGAGCCTTCTATTATCTGCGTATCGTCAAGATAATGTATTTTGACGAATCCCACGAGCCCTTGGACAAGTGGATCGGCCACGATATTGCCGCGATCCTGGTTGGCACGGGGACCTTCACCCTGTTTTTTTTCATCTATCCAGAACCCATTCTCTTGGCGGCCACCGCGGCGGTGGCATCTCTTTTCTCTGGTTAGCCACGGCAGTGCTTTTGTACACAGACCATGACCCAGACTCTGAATCTTTCCTCCCGTTATCACCTTCTCTCTTTCGAACGCCTCGACAGCACAAACGAAGAGGCGTGCCGTTTGGCCAAGAAAGGGGGGAGAGAATTTACCGTGGTCTGGGCCCGCGAGCAGACGGCGGGTAGGGGGCGGCGCGGTCATGATTGGGTGTCGCCGTTAGGAAACCTCTATCTCTCACTGATCCTGCGTCCTACTTCCCCCCTGGCCGAGGCCGTGCAGCTCAGTTTCGTGGCGGCGGTGGCGCTGGGCATGGCTCTAGATACCCTAGTCCCCGAGGGTGTGGCTGTTTCCTATAAATGGCCCAACGACGTGTTGCTGGAGGGACGTAAGGCGGCGGGAATCCTATTGGAATCCGGTTTCCATCAGGATCGTGTGGAATGGTTGGTGTTAGGGCTGGGGGTTAATCTGGTGTCGCACCCGGAAGGCGTTTCCCATCCCGCCACCTCCCTAAAGGCGGTGGGCGCGGAGGCCGTGGCGGCGGCCCATGTGCTAGAATGCTTTTGTTCCACCTTCGAGAACTGCTATACGCGCTGGCTAAGAGATGGGTTCCCCCCCCTGCGCGAGGCGTGGCTGTTGCGTGCATGTGGGCTGGGAGATCCCATAGAAGTGGTGCTGGAAGATGGGTGCGTGAGCGGAAAATTTCTTGATCTCGACGCTTCTGGTGCCCTTGTTCTGGTACTGGAGAACGGCGAAATGAGGACAATCACCGCTGGAGATATATTTTTCCCCCAAGGTGAGAAACGGACTGACCATGTTGCTGGCTATTGATTCAGGCAATACCAATGTGATTTTCGCCATTTTTGAAGGTGAAACCCTGCGCGCTCGCTGGCGCAGTTCCAACGACCTGCATCGCACCGCTGATGAATACGCGGTATGGCTAACCCAGCTGATGACTCTGGAAGACTTGGCACTGGGTGACATCAAGGCGGCGGTTGTCGCCAATGTGGTGCCCGCTTCGCAGCACTACCTATCGGCCATGTGCCACCGTTATTTCAACTGCGAGCCTTTGATCGTGGGTGCTGACGGTGTGGACCTCGGGATCGAGGTGCTCACTGAACATTCCGCGGAAGTAGGGGCCGATAGGTTGGCGAATGCGGTGGCCGTCCACGATCGCTACAAGGGGCCGGCCATCGTTCTTGATTTTGGCACCGCTACTACCTTCGACGTGGTGGACGGCAAGGGTAACTACATCGGTGGCGTGATCGCCCCGGGCATACACTTGTCGCTGGAGGCACTCTACATGGAGGCGGCCCAGCTCCCCCGCATCGCTGTGGAAAAGCCGGGGAAAATCATCGGTACGAGCACCATCAGCGCTATGCAATCTGGTATTTTCTGGGGCTATGTAAGCATGATCGAAGGTATGGTGGTGCGGATCACAGAGGAATTTGGGGAACCCATGACGGTGGTTGCCACCGGTGGGCTGGCTGCCCTTTTTGCTGATTCCACCTCGTCCATCCAACATCACGATCCTACATTAACTCTGCACGGATTACTGAAAATCCACCAGATCAACAACCCTTTATGAAACAGCCCAACAAAGAAATGGACCAAGCGCTGTTGCCTGAGGGTGAACCGGTGCCGGGAGAGGAACTGCTGTTCCTGCCCTTAGGTGGGTCGGGAGAGATCGGCATGAACCTCAACCTCTATGGCAGTGAAGGAGCCTGGATCATCGTTGATTTGGGCGTCACCTTCAGTGACGATTCCATGCCATGGATAGATATCATTACTCCTGATCCCGCCTTTATAGAGAGCCAGCGCGACCGTCTGGCGGGCATTGTCCTCACCCACGCCCATGAGGACCATATCGGTGCAGTGCCCCATTTATGGCCGCGCTTGCAGTGCCCCATCTACGCCACCTCCTTTACCGCCTCCATCCTGCGCCGCAAGCTGCGGGAAATGGGGTTAGAAAAAGAGGCAATCATCACGGAAATACCCTTAAGCGGCTCCTTCGAGGTGGGGCCATTTACCATTGATCTCATTACCCTTACCCACTCTATCCCCGAACCCAACGCCGTGGTCATCCATTCGGCACACGGCACCGTCCTTCATACTGGGGATTGGAAGCTCGACCCCAACCCCATTGTAGGCGAAGTTACCGATGAAAGGGCACTCCGGGAATTGGGCGAGGGCGGAGTGCTAGCTATGGTGTGCGACTCCACTAACGTCTTTACCGAGGGCGCATCGGGTTCTGAGGGAAATCTGCGGGAAAGTCTTGAAAAACTGGTAGGCTGTTACGACAGCGGCCGTGTCGTCGTGGGCTGTTTTGCCTCCAACATCGCCCGTCTCAGTACCCTGGCTCGTGTGGCGGAGGCCAATAACCGTCATGCTGCTCTCATCGGCCGTTCCCTATGGTCATTCTACGAATCTGCAAAGGAAAACGGATATCTTACTGATATCCCTGAATTCCTTACTGAATACGATGTGGAGCGCCTGCCCCGGGATCAGGTCCTGCTGATCTGTACTGGGAGCCAGGGGGAACCACGCGCCGCTTTCTCTCGGATCGCCTCGGGTAATCATCCCCGGGTGGAACTGGAGAATGGTGACGTAGCTATTTTTTCCTCGCGTATTATTCCGGGAAATGAGAAATCCATCGCCAGACTGCAGAACCGCCTTGTGGCCCTCGGCGTGGAAGTAGTGACGGAGAAAGACCACTTCATCCATGTATCCGGACATCCTGGGCGCGATGAACTGACTCGGATGTATCAATGGGTTAATCCGCGTGTGGTGGTGCCGGTTCACGGCGAGATCCGCCATCTACATGAACAAGCGAAGTTGGCGCGGTCATGCCAGATACCCCAGGCGGTGGAGATTGAGAACGGCATTGTGCTACGTCTCGCTCCCGGTGACACGGAGATCGTCGGTCGAGTGCATAGCGGCCGCTTGACGCTGGATGGAAACCGGCTGGTGCCGCTGGATGGCTCTATGATGGCAGCCCGTAAGCGGGTGATATTCAATGGTTCCATGGCGGTGACGGTGGTCATCGACGGCGATGGTGAATTACTCTCCGATCCCGTAATCAGCGCGCCTGGCTACTTCACCGAAAAGGGGGATGAAGCCTTCATCAGAAAGCTTATAGCCGCCGCGAGCGCAGCAGTGGGCTCGTTAGCTGGGTCATCGGCCCGTAATGAAGATGAAGTTGGGGAGGCTGTGCGGTGTGCGGTGCGCAAAGCTTTTTTCTTGAAGCGCACGCAGCGCCCAGTGACTCAGGTCCACGTGGTTCGCCTTTAGGGAAGGGGCCTTCATTATGGGTCTTGCATCTGGTCTTGTAGTCTACATTATCTTGTGGTGGGTGACGCTATTTGCGGTTTTGCCTTGGGGTATTCTACAGGAGCCTGCGCCCGAAAAAGGCCACGACAGAGGCGCACCCACAAATCCTCGTATCGGTCTAAAATTCACCGTGACTACCATTATTGCTGGCCTGTTATGGGTAGGTGTCTACGCCCTAGTGACGTCGGGGATTATCAATGTGAGGGAGTTGTAGACTCTCATACATTCCTTTCGCGCATAAAAACCCAGCTTTCTTCGTCCGATGTGTCTGGCTGGAAGGCATAACCGCCGTCGTTGAAGTCCTTCATGGCTTCGGGAGTTTCTAGACGGTTGCGTATAATATAGCGAGCCATCATGCCACGGGCGCGTTTAACCGCCATGCCGAGTACCTTGGTCTCACCATTGAGCCATTCTTTGAACGCTGGAGTCAGAACGGGAATTTTCAGGCGCTTGCGGTCAATGGCTTTGAAATACTCGTTTGAGGCTAGGTTCACCACTAAGGGAGTTTTATGGCCTTTACTCAAGGCGTTAAGACTCTCAGCTAGCTGCCGATTCCAAAACTGGTAGAGGTCGCTTCCTTCTTGGTTTGGAAGCCGCGTGCCCATTTCCAGACGATAGGGTTGGATCAGATCGAGAGGGCGCAGCAAGCCGTAAAGCCCAGAGAGAATCCTTAAGTGATCCTGAGCAAAGTACAGATCTTTGTCATCGAAGCTGTCGGCGTCTACTCCCACGTAGGTGTCACCGCGAAAAGCCAATACTGCTTGTTTGGCGTTGTCCAGCGTGAAAGGAATGGAAAATTCCCTGAACCTAGCGTAGCTGAGACTAGCTAGCTTGTCGCTGATTTTCATGAGGCGGGAAAGTTCACTCTGGCTCAGTTTCTTGGCATGATCTATCAGAATACGACTCTTGTCCAAGAAGTTAGGCTGGGTATAGGGAAGAGCCTCCGGAATGTTCTTGAAGTAGAGCTTCTTGGAGGGAGAAAGAAGAATGATCATGCCGTTCTTCCGATAATGTGGGTAAGGCGCCAAGCGTCGAATGATGTATATATGATCCGTGAGGACACAAAACCACAGGAAAGCCTCCTATGAGCTGGTATTGCGACGCGGCGCGGGGCCACCCCCAGCACGGACCCCATCACGATGAAATCTATGGATTCCCGGTCACTGACGATAACATTCTCTTTGAACGGCTGGTGCTGGAGCTCAATCAGGCGGGTCTGTCCTGGCTCACCATTCTCAAGAAGGAAGAGAATTTTCGCGCTGCCTTCGAAGGATTCGAAATCAATCGGGTGGCTGCCTATGGTGAGGACGATATAGCCCGTCTCATGGGTGATGCCGGGATTATCCGTAACCGCCTAAAAATCGCCGCCGCCATCCACAATGCCAAGGCAATACAGGGTCTTGTCCGCGACTGTGGCTCCTTTTCAGCTTGGCTAGACTATCACCATCCTATGCCTAAGGATGACTGGGTTAGACTGTTCAAGAAGACCTTTCATTTTACGGGCGGAGAAATCACCAACGAATTTCTCATGAGCACGGGCTATCTTCCAGGCGCCCACCACGAGACCTGTCCCGTCTACGGGAAGATTGCTCGACTTAATCCGCCCTGGATGCGGGCTTCTGATTAGTAAAAAACAGGGAATCATTTCTCCAATAAAAAAATGGCAACACTGGGAGCCAGTCTTGCCATTCTTCAATGATGCATTAGCTACATCTTCTTCCACACCAGGAACAAAGACAGATCAGGGCGTGGTTTCCTCCCCAAACTCGGGACGTGCATTATATGGCACGGTGTTCTATTGCGGTAAAGCTAGGCCATTCCGGTGCGTTCGTCACCCTTTTTTTGTGAGAAACGAATTAATTTCATTTTCTCAGGATTATAGAATCCACCGTCCTCACGCCATTGCCTTCGCCTATGGCATTGCCTAAAGTCACGGTCCTTCGTCGAACTTTCTTCGCACCCTCTGCGCTTGGCGGGTGTCTCCATATGAAAGCATTTCCATGCGCCTGTCTGAATTTGTTCTTCCCACCTTAAAAGAAACCCCGGCAGAGGCGCAGATCGTTTCCCACCAATTGATGTTGCGTGCTGGCATGATCCGCCAGGAAAGCGTTGGCATCTATTCCTGGTTGCCGCTTGGACTGCGGGTAATGAAGAACGTTGAGGCCATCATCCGTGAGGAACAGAACCTCGCCGGCGCCCAGGAAATTCTCATGCCCACCATTCAGTCAGCAGACCTGTGGCGGGAAAGCGGACGCTACGATGATTACGGCAAGGAGATGTTGCGTATCGAAGACCGCCATGGGCGCGACCTTCTCTATGGTCCCACCAATGAGGAAATGGTTACAGCTATCCTTAGAGACTACATTAAGAGTTACCGGGAACTTCCTGTAAATCTCTATCATATTCAGTGGAAGTTCCGTGATGAGGTGCGCCCTCGTTTCGGCGTCATGCGTGGCCGCGAGTTCCTTATGAAGGACGCCTATTCTTTTGACCTTGATCTTGAAGGGGCAAAAAAATCCTACGACAACATGTTTGCCACCTATCTGCGTACCTTTACTCGCATGGGTCTGAAGGCGGTGCCGGTGCGCGCCGATCCCGGCGCTATCGGCGGCGATATGAGCCATGAGTTCCACATTCTCACCGGGACCGGGGAAAGCGCCATCTTCTACGACGTCATTTATGACGAACTGACCCTGGATGTGGACAACCCTGACGTGGAGGCTTTGCAATCCATCTATGCGGTGGAGGAGAAGTTGCACGACCCTGTGTCTTGTCCCGTGGCGGGGGACCGCCTGAAACAGGCTCGAGGTATCGAGGTGGGACATATCTTCTATTTCGGCACAAAATATTCGAAGGCCATGGGGCTGGTGGTGGACGGGCCTGAGGGCGAGCGCATTATCGTAGAGATGGGTTCTTACGGCATCGGCGTCTCGCGCCTTCCAGCGGCTATTATTGAGGCTAGCCATGACAAAAATGGTATTATATGGCCCGATAGTGTAGCGCCATTCGCCGTGGGGCTGGTGAACCTGAAAGTGGCCGATAAGGCCTGCGTCTCCCAGTGTGAGGATATCTATAACCGCCTCCGCGAAGCCGGGATTGACGTGCTCTACGACGATCGCGACGAAAGGCCTGGAGCTAAGTTCGCTGATATGGACCTTATCGGCCTGCCGTGGCAGTTAGTGGTGGGGCCGCGAGAGCTCGCTGTGGATAGGCTGGAACTCAAGCGACGGGATGGCGGCGCACGCGAGGAACTGTCCTTGGAATCGGTGCTGGCGAAACTCACCGGCTAGGCTGGCTGGAAAGGCACGGCATGGAGATCACGATTCTGGCTTTCGAAGGTATGACGCCGCTCGATGCGGTAGGGCCTTTCGAGGTTCTGGGGCGGCTCCCTGGCGCACAGGTAAGTATCGCCGCGCGGGAGTCCGGCCCACAACGCAGCGCTGGCGGGTCCTTGGCACTGCTGGCCGATTATGCGCTGACTGAGGTGGCTCAGCCTGATATCTTGCTGGTGCCAGGAGGTCCCGGCGCCGACGCCTTGACTAAAGACACCCAAGTCACAGACTGGGTGGGCCGAGTGCACGAAAAGACTCTGTGGACGGTATCGGTCTGTACCGGGGCGCTCGTTTTGGGAGCGGCGGGTGTATTGCGGGGCCTGCGGGTAACAACCCATTGGCGGGCTATGAACGCCATTTCCAGCTACGGCGCCGAGGCGGTAGATAAACGAGTGGTCTTGGATGGCAAGGTGATAACCTGCGCCGGAGTGTCGTCCGGCATCGATATGGCACTGCAGCTCGCTGCTAAGCTCAGCGGCGAGGAAACGGCGCGGGCTATCCAACTGGCAATCGAATACGCCCCAGAGCCGCCCTTTGACAGTGGTCGCATGGAAAGGGCGAACGAGCGGGAACAGAAATTGGCGCGTTACGGTCTTAACCAGCCATAATCGGCGTAGCAGTACAAGGATAAGGAAGCAAAACCGAGGTGTTTTCCAAATTCGAATGTATGGTAGCTGTGCGCTACCTAAAGCCTCGCCGCAAGGAAGGATTTGTTTCCATAATCGCGGGTTTTTCTCTGCTCGGGATAACGCTAGGGGTGGCGACTCTGATAGTCGTGATGTCGGTGATGAACGGCTTCCGCGAAGAACTCATAAGCCGTATCCTAGGCCTTAACGGGCATCTTGGCGTATTTCCCGTGGAACGGACGCTCACCAATTTCGATCCCTTAGCGGCGCGCTTGCGCAATGTACCTGGGGTTGTCTCAGCCACTCCCATGATCGAACGTCAAGCCATGGTGAGCAGCGACCACACGGCGCTTGGGGCAGTGGTGCGGGGGATGCGGCCAAGTGACTTCCACGCTAGAGATATTCTTGCCAACAACATCATTGACGGAAACCTTGAGGAATTCGACAGCAGCGAGACCCTTGTTATGGGAAGTAAGTTGGCTCAAAAACTGAGGGTCAGGCCTGGCGATTCCGTAACTATTATTTCGCCTAAAAGCACCGCTACTGTCTTTGGTGGCGTTCCGCGTATGCGTGCCTATCCCATCGCTGCCACCTTCGAGGTGGGTATGTACGAATATGATAGTTCCTTTATCTTCATGCCTATAGAGGTGGCGCAGATCTTCTTCCGTTTGCCTGAGGCAGTGACGGCTATCGAAATCATGGTCCAGGATCCCGAGAGCATGGAAGGATTACGTGATTTGGTACAGACGGCAGTGGGCAGCAACTACCATCTCTCTGACTGGCAACAGGCCTATTCCAGCTTCTTCAACGCCATCCAGGTGGAGCGTAACGTCATGTTTCTGATCCTTACCCTCATCATCCTGGTGGCGGCTTTCAATATCATCTCAAGCATGATCATGTTGGTGAAAGATAAAGGCCAGAATATCGCCATTCTACGTACCATGGGGGCTACAAGAGGCACGATCATGCGTATCTTTTTCCTCAGTGGCGCTTCCATCGGAGTGGTCGGCACTCTGGCGGGGTTCGCCATGGGGCTGGGGTTTTCACTTAATATCGAAACCATCCGGCGCTGGCTCGAGGGCCTCACGGGCACCGATCTTTTCGCTGCGGAGATCTACTTCCTCTCCAAGCTGCCGGCTACGGTAGACCCGCTGGAAGTGACCCTGATTGTGGTCATGGCGCTGGCACTCACTTTTCTCGCCACTCTCTATCCCTCTTGGCGGGCGGCACGGCTCGATCCGGTGGAGGCTTTGCGTTATGAATGAGCAGACACACCCGCAGGGGCAGGGCGCGTCGGTCGCGCCCTCCAACCACAGTATTACCGACGATGTAGCCCTGGGTTTGTCCGAAATTGTCCACAGTTTCGATCAGGGCGATTCCCGCATTATGGTCCTGCAGGGTGCGTCACTGACGGTGTTTCGAGGCGAAATTATTGCCTTGGTGGGGCCAAGCGGTGCTGGCAAATCCACCCTGTTGCAGATCGCCGGTCTCTTAGAGTCTGCCGATGCCGGCGAAGTGGAGGTGGGCGGCGTTCCCTGTAGCCGCCTTTCTGACGACAAGCGCACGGAAATCCGCCGTCGTCAGCTCGGCTTTATCTACCAGTTCCATCATCTGCTACCTGAATTTTCTGCCCTTGAAAACATCATGGTGCCGCAGATGATCGCCGGCTTATCCAAGGCCGAGGCACGGCTACGCTCTTATGAACTGCTGGAGATGATGGCTCTGGAAGCGCGCGCCTTCCACCGGCCGGCCCAACTATCTGGCGGCGAGCAACAACGCGTCGCTGTCGCCCGGGCTATAGCTAACCTGCCCTTGGTTCTACTCGCCGACGAACCCACCGGCAATCTCGACCAGAAAACCGCTGCTGTTGTCTTTGATGAGATTGTTTCCCTGGTGCGCCAAACTGGCAGCGGGGCGCTGGTGGCCACCCACGACCCCGCTTTGGCAAGACGCATGGACCGTACCATTCTTATCCGAGACGGGGTGCTGGTACCGGGGTAATTTGTAGAGCAAGTGGGTTTTGATAAAGATTCCTGTGGATAACCCTGAAATTTTCCTGCCCGTCGGTAGCCATGTGTGAAATGGTGGAGTGCGAGAAAAACAGGTTTTTTACAGGGCCGGTTCACCTTGGCGCACGCTGACTTCGTTCATCTTCGCGTTCATTCCGCCTATTCGCTCCTTGAAGGTGCCATCCCAATCAGGGAACTGGTAGCGCTTGTGCGCGACGATGCAATGCCGGCGGTGGCTGTAACCGACAGCGGCAATCTCTTCGGCGCCATGGAGTTTGCCCAGACTGCAAGGGAAGCCGGCATACAGCCCATTATTGGCTGCCAGATGGCTGTCACTCGCAGGCACGAGGAAAAGTGCAAAAATGTGTCCCATACCCCCAACTTGCGGCCCGACCATCTGGTGCTCCTGGTCCAAAATGAGAAGGGTTACGGTAATCTCCTGAAACTGATGAGCCGAGCCTTTCTAGATTCAGATTCCCATACAGAACCCCAAGTCTCTACGTCAGACTTGGAAACTTTTAGCGATGGCCTGATCGCGCTCAGCGGTGGGCTAAGGGGTGCGGCGGGGCGGCATCTTCTGGCAAACCGCACAGCGGAAGCCGAAGAAACGCTGGTGGATCTAGCCACCATCTATCCAGGCCGCCTTTACGTGGAGATCATGCGTCATGGCATGGAAGACGAGGCCCGCATTGAAAGCTCCTTCATTGATCTTGCCTACCGCTGTGACCTGCCCCTTGTGGCCACCAACGAAGTTTTTTTCCCTGATGCCGCCATGTATGGAGCCCATGACGCGTTGCTGTGCATCGCCGAGGGGCGGTATCTGAATGAAGAAGACCGTCGTCGACTGACTCCAGAACACCGTTTCAAATCAGCGACCGAGATGCGCGATCTGTTCATTGACCTTCCCGAGGCGACGGACAACACTTTAGTGGTAGCACAACGCTGTGCCTGGTTTCCGCAGCCCCGTGATCCCATATTGCCATCCTTTCCTTGCCCCGATGGTCAGAGCGAAGAAGAGACCCTACGCAAGTTGGCTGAAGCGGGGCTGGAGACACGGCTGGAAACCCATGTTTTGTCCCCCGATTTAGACACCCATACGCGAGAACACGAAGCTAAACCCTACCGTCAGCGGCTCGAATACGAACTCAACATAATCAACGAGATGGGATTTGCAGGCTATTTTCTGGTTGTCGCCGATTTCATCCAATGGGCCAAGGCCGAGGGCATCCCCGTGGGTCCAGGGAGGGGTTCGGGCGCCGGTTCGGTAGTGGCCTGGGCGCTCACTGTTACCGATCTCGACCCCCTGCGTTTTGGCCTACTCTTTGAGCGGTTTCTCAACCCAGAGCGCGTGTCCATGCCTGATTTTGACATCGACTTTTGTCAGGACCGCCGCGACGAGGTGATCCGCTACGTCCAGGACAAGTACGGCAAGGATCACGTGGCCCAGATCATCACCTTCGGAACTCTGCAGGCGCGTGCGGCGCTGCGTGATGTGGGCCGGGTGCTGCAGATGCCCTACGGCCAGGTAGACCGCATCTGTAAGCTGGTCCCCAACGACCCTGCCGATCCCATGTCCTTGGCCAAAGCCATCGAATCGGAGCCCCAGCTTGCCAAGGCCAGGTCTGAAGACGCCACCGTCTCGCGCATGATGGACTTTGCCATGGCCCTGGAGGGCCTCTACCGCCATGCCTCCACCCATGCCGCGGGTGTGGTCATCGGCGACCGTGCGCTCGATGAACTGGTGCCCCTCTACCGTGATCCTCGCTCCGACAGGCCGGTGACGCAATTCTCTATGAAGTACGTGGGAATGGCTGGGCTGGTGAAATTCGATTTTCTAGGCCTGAAGACGCTTACGGTTCTGGCGCGGGCGGTGGCCTTCCTTCACGATCAGAGTGTGACGGTGGACCTTTCCACCATCCCCCTCGACGATGCGCTTACCTACGAGATGTTGGGGCGGGCCGAAACAGTAGGAGTCTTCCAGCTCGAAAGTAGTGGTATGCGCGACGTGCTGCGCGGATTCAAGCCTGACAAATTTGAAGAAATCATCGCCATAGTCGCCCTCTATCGGCCCGGCCCCATGGACAACATCCCCAGCTACGTGAACCGTAAACACGGGCTGGAGTCTCCAGATTATATGGATGACCGGCTGGAAGACATTCTCGCCGAGACCTTCGGCATCATCATCTATCAAGAACAGGTGATGCAGATCGCCCAAGTTCTCTCGGGCTATACTCTGGGCGAGGCCGATCTGTTGCGCCGAGCTATGGGCAAGAAGATCCGCTCCGAAATGAACGCCCAGCGCAAGCATTTCGTGGAAGGGGCCATGGCACGCGGTGTGCCCGAGGCCAAGGCCAATCGGATTTTCGATCAGGTCAACAAGTTTGCCGGATACGGCTTCAACAAGAGCCACGCCGCAGCCTATGCCCTAGTGGCCTACCAGACGGCCTATCTCAAGGCCAATTATCCAGTGGCTTTCCTCGCCGCCTCCATGACGTTAGACCTCGGTGATACCGACAAGCTCAACCTATTCCGCCAGGAAATCGCGCGCTTAGGATTGAAGTTGCTTCCTCCAGATATCAACAAATCGGCCCCCGTCTTCGTCGTGGAGTCCCGGGACGATGGCAGCCAAGCCATCCGCTACGCCCTGGCTGCTGTGCGCAATGTGGGGGAACAGGCCATGTCGGAATTAGTAGCCGAACGTGAGGCCAACGGTTCGTTCCACGACCTAGTAGCTTTCGCCCGCCGCCTCGATCCCCATGTAGTCAACAAGCGCCAATTGGAACATCTAGTCTGGGCGGGTGCCTTCGACTGCTTGGAGCCTAATCGCGCCCGCGCGTTGGCCGCCGTGGGGCCCATGATACGTTTTGCCTGCGCCGCGGCCCAGGCCCGCGACAGCTCCCAGGAAAGCCTGTTCGGCGAGGCCGACGGGTTCTCCGACCAGGACCTGATCCTGCCCGAGGCCGATGACTGGACCGTGACCGCCAAGCTGGGCTACGAATTTGAGGCCCTGGGCTTCTTCCTGTCTTCCCATCCTCTGGAAATCTACGCCGCCTATCTTGATCGCCAGGGGGTGATTCCCAGCACCCGCATTCCCGCCCATCTTGCCGAACATTCCGGCGACAGTCATGTGCGGCTGGCGGGAACCGTCACTTCCAGGAAGGAACGCACCTCGGCTAAGGGCAGTCGCTTTGCCTTCCTCAGCCTTTCCGATCCCGGCGGCGCCTACGAAGTGACGGTATTTTCCGAGGCCCTGTCGGCATCCCGCCACTTGCTCGAGGTAGGTACGGCCCTCATTATTTTTGCCGAGGCGCGTATGGATGGAGAAGTCCTGCGGCTGACTGCGAACCGTATAGATGCACTCGATGAGGTGGCGACACGGGAATTATCGGCTATCAGGATTCATGTAGCCGATTCTGGTACGGCGTCGGCGCTAGAATGCACCCTAGCTGGATACAGGGGCGGCAACGGTATTGTCAGTGTGCTGGTGCGGCTTTCCGGCAATGGAGGAGGACAGGAGCGCGAAGCAGAAATCGCCTTGGTCGGCGGCTATACCATCTCGCCGGTGCTCTGCGCAGATCTTGCAAACCTGCCTGGTATTAAGAGTGTGGAGGAAAGGTAGCGCACGGGTCCCCCTGTACGACAGTGAAAAACGGTGGATTCCACGTTCGTCATGATGGTTTTTACCTTGCCATCCCCCAGCGATAGAGCTATATGCCCCCTTGTTAAATTCACACGCGGGAATGCGGCCGCGGGGGACATATCCCCAAGGTCTGCTCCGGTGTCCGGTGGGATGAAACACGTCCCCGGATGGTCTTCCGCGGAGGTCTAACCGGAAAAGGATCGTATTCATGGCGTTGCCTAGCTTTACCATGCGCCAGCTGCTTGAGGCCGGCGTTCACTTTGGTCATCACACTCGCCGCTGGAATCCGAAAATGGCGCCGTTTCTCTTCGGCGTCAGCAACAAGATTCACATCATCGACCTCCAACAGACAGTTCCCATGTTGCATCGGGCGATGCAGGCGATCCGTGATGTGGCCGCTTCGGGCGGCCGCATACTATTTGTGGGGACCAAGCGCCAGTCCTCACGCCCTATAGCAGAGGCCGCAGCGCGCTGCGGCCAGTACTATGTCAATCACCGCTGGCTCGGTGGCA
>JASLYJ010000050.1 GCA_030739855.1 Alphaproteobacteria bacterium
GCTGCGCAAATATGATCTTCAGACAATCATTGACGAGGTCTATTACATCGCCAGGAACGCGGTGAACCCGACAAAGGTGCTCTACATCGCCGATTCCAATTTTGGCATACTCAAACGCGACCGGCAGATCGCCGAAACCATCATGGAGTGCCGGAGCACCTACGGGTTTCCGCAGCGGCTTTCCCTTTATTCTCCGAAAAACCCGACAGCCCACAGTATTGAGACCTGTGAGCTCATCAGTCCCATCACCAGCATGAGTATGTCGCTTCAAAGCACCAACAAACAGGTTCTTGAAAACATTCGCCGCTCCAACATTAAACACGACAGATACGACGACCTGCGGATCGAGGCAGAAAGGAGAGGGATTCAGACCGACTGTGAATTAATCTACGGACTTCCCGGAGAAAGCTACGAAAGTTTCCTTCAGGGGATGGTGGAGGTCACGCGCAGTGGCCAGTTTGTCCAGCTCTATGAACACACCATATTGTTGGGTGCGGAATCCGCCAATCGTGACTACCGTGAAAAGTATGGGATAAAGTCGGCTTTCAGGTACGCCTATGATATCGAAGGCACGTACCAGGACATCTCCTCGGTCGAATTCGAAGAGGTTGTGGTCGAAACCCATACCATGTCGCAAAAGGATTATTTCCGCCTGCGCCAGCTGCATTTCCTCGCCGCCACATTTTCCGCCCGCCTCTTCCAGGAATTTCGCCATGCCCTGAAATACAACGGGTTTGAGATTGCTACTCTCGCCGGAAAGATCATGGAGGATGAGGCCAACTGGCCGCCGCGGTGGCGCGAGATCATGTTCCAGCTGCAGCAGGCCTGCCGCGATGAACTCCTTACCACCGATGTGGACGAGCTCAAGACAGAATTTTCCGAAGAAGACCTCGAAGAGGTCAGAAAAAAGGCGCGGGCGCTGATTCCTTTATACCTGTGTATTCTGTTCGCCAGAAAGAGCAATATGAAAGAGCTCAGGGATTATCTTGTGGCCTCTTTCCCCCGGTTCTTCCCCGGCAATTCCGAAGAGGATATCGAGGATTGGACCACGGCCCTGGATTTTTCCATGGACCGGGCGTGCTGCTATGACGAATTGAAACAGACCAAGGCGGTTACATATCCCTACGACCTCGACGCATGGCTGGATTCCGAAGGACAGCCCTTAAGGGAGTATGCCTTGCTAGAGCCCGTCGCCTATTCCATCGAGCTTCGCGACGGCGTGTGGGAGGCCTTCGAAAGGGCCGAGAAAGCGGCCTCCGATCTGGAAAACGCCGTTTATCTTCTGAAAATGAAGTATTTCCCGAGCTCCCACGATCGTATCTATTATTACCTACGGCGCTCAAAGGATGGTGTTGTCCTTGGCAAGGATGACGAAATAGAAAGCAAGCGCGAAACCAGACTGCCCCTCTACAGCAGTTGGAACACGGGCGGCGAAGCCGAGCCGGAATCAGCCGAAACATAAAACCGGCCCCGCCCGCGCGCTCTTTTTTACCAACCACTCTGACCAAAGGGTTTTTGCAAAACTTGTCTTTCCGTCTCCTAGCTCTATGAACTCCACCATCACTGTCGGTAATGCGGGCGACCTCGGCATCGCCGTCGAAGACCTGTGCAGTTTCTACGGCGACAACTGGAAGCGCCGCATCGCCCTTGAAGTGCCTTCCTTCTACCGCTGGCAATTCATGAAAGCGCCGCGCAACGCAGGCCAGGACAGATGCTGCGTGGCGGTGGCCGGCAGTGAAATTTTGGGTGTCATGGGACTCAATGAGCGGCCCTTCCTGCTTGACGGCGTAGCTAGAGAAGGCGCAGAACTCACCACCTGGGTGGTAAAAAAAGAAGCGCAAGGCCGCGGCCTCGGCAAGAGAATTATTACCTATCTCCAGGAACGCTACGAGGCGCTTTTGGGCATGGGTATCACCGACGCGGCCCTACCTCTCTACCGCGCCAGCGGTTTCGGCTATATGTGCCAAATTCCCCGTTTCGTGCGCGTGTTCGACGCCGAGGCCATCGCGCCCTATGCGCGGATGGACCGTCTCGCCAAATCCCTGATCAGGAAATACCGCGATCCCGAACGCAGCGAATACAAGACGGAAACCATACCGGCCCGTGAGCTGGCGAGCGTCGCCGTCAGCATGAAAAGCGGTTTTAACTTTTTTCTGCGCGACGGCGATCATCTACGCTGGCGCTATGAGGAGCATCCCGTCTTTTCCTACCAGGCCAATCTGGTGCGGGGCGGGGGCAGCGGCGCCGGCGTGATCTTCCGCGCCGACGAGGTGGAGGGCATGAAGATCGTTCATGTGATGGACTGTTTTGGCGACGATGTCGACATGCCCGCCGTGTTGACCTTCATTGACGATTATTGCCGCAAGACAGGCGCCCATGTGGTGGACTTCTATTGCACCAGCGCTTGTGTGAACCGGCATTTTCATGCACGTGGCTGGTTCTCGATCCGAGACGATGAATGCTTCCGCTTCATCCATCTTTTTCATCCGCCAGAATTGCGCGACCCCCCCACCACCTCGCTGGTCTATTGGACACGCGAGGACATGCTTTCGCTGATGGATGTCAGCCGGCTTTATGTCACCAAGCAGGACCTAGACCTAGACCGTCCCACGGCGGCCACTTATGAAACGCTTGAAACAGCTAGGGTGGCCGGAGCGGCTCAGGCAGTACAGTGATGAAGGCTCTCTATTATCATTACGTACGTCCGGCCCCGGCGGACATGCCCCATTTCCGTTATCTCCACCTGGAGGATTTCCGCGCCCAGCTTGATTACTTGGGCGAACAACATGGCTTCGTCGAGCGCGCGGACTTTCTTGAGGCTGCACGGGAGAGGGCGAACGTGCTCCGTGGCGTGGTGCTCACCTTCGATGACGGGTTGCGCGACCATGTGGATTACGTGCTTCCCGAACTGGAATGCCGGGGGTTGTGGGCCATGTTCTTCATATCCACCGGCATCTATAAAAGCGGTGAGCTTCTGACTCCGCACCGGGCGCATCATCTTCTGGGCAGCCATGGCGGGGCGGATATGCTAGCGGCTCTGCAGGGACGGATCACCCCGGACATGCTAGTGAACGAACACCGGGAAGAATTCCGCAATAACACCTATGCCGACCAGGACAACGATTCCGCCACCAGCGAGTTCAAGCGCATCCTCAACTATTTCTTGGCTCCCGACGCGCGCAAGACCGTGCTCGATTCCCTGATGAGGGAATATTGCGACGAGGCGGCCCTGTTCGAGGCGCTCTACATGAAGCCGGTGGAAATCCGCCTGCTCGCGGATAAGGGCATGATCGTGGGCAGCCACAGTGTTAGCCATTCTGTCTTCAGCACTTTATCGCCTAAAGCGCAGGCGAGGGAGATCACCGATTCCTTCGATTTTCTGGAAGAGGCTTCGGGCGGGCTGGGCCTGCGTATCTTCTGTTACCCCTACGGCCATTCCCATACCTATGACGCCGATACCGTACGCCTTCTTAAAGAATCGGGATGCTGCCTTGCCTTTACCGCCGAGCACCGCGACGTGACGGCCGACGACATGGCGGGCGCGCCGTTGGAACTTCCCCGCCATGATTGCAATGCCTTTGCCCACGGCCGCGCTAGTTACGGTTCCCTGCGGCCTAGAGGGGATCAAATAGCCTCGGAAGGCGCGGTATGAACGAGCGCGTTCTGGCCGTGATCCCGGCCCGCGGCGGTTCGAAAGGCGTGCCACGCAAAAATATCCGCGACCTATGTGGTAAGCCGGTCATTGCTTGGACCATAGAGACAGCTTTGGCGGTGGGGGATGATCTGCATCGGGTGATTGTTTCCACTGATGATGCCGAGATTGCCGAGGCCGCGCGCATGGTAGGAGCCGAGGTACCATTTATGAGGCCGGCGGAGCTGGCTGTGGATACGGCCCCGGGGCTGCCCGTGTTTCAGCACGCCGTAGCCTTCGTGGAGGAGGAGGAAAGGACTCCCATGGACTGGGTTCTGGTGCTTCAGCCCACCGCGCCTTTACGCGACGCCGGCGACATCTCCAAATCCCTAAAATTGGCGCTGGAAGGCGGTTGTGATTCTATCATCAGCGTTGTCCGGGTCTTGGCTGAACATCCGACCCTGATGAAAAAAATTGAGAATGACCGCCTTCTTCCCTATTGCATCGAGGAAAAGGAAGGTATGCGACGGCAGGATTACAACCCGCCTGCCTATATGCGTAACGGCGCTATCTACCTCACCCGTCGTGATGTCCTGATGGAGAACAATTCCGTTTGGGGCGAGGTCATTCTCCCCTATGTGATGCCGGAAGAGCGTTCATATAACATCGACAGCGAGAGTGATTTCAGGCTGGTGGAGATGGTAATGCGGGAACGCTTGGAGGAGGCGGACTAGCTTATGTGCGGTATTTGCGGGATCCTCGGTTCCAAAGTGATGACTAAGGAGCTCGACGCCATGACGGCTATACAGCACCATCGTGGTCCAGACGACCGAGGGGTGGAGCTCCTCGAAGACGGCACCGTGGGGCTCGGCCACAACCGACTCAGCATTATCGACTTGTCCGAGGCCGGGCATCAGCCCATGGCTAACGGGAGCGGCGAGTTCACCATCGTCTTCAACGGTGAGCTTTATAATTATCTCGAACTAAAACGGAAACTTTCCAATTATCCATTCCGAGGAGACAGTGATACAGAGGTGGTGCTGGCGGCCTATGAGCGCTGGGGCAAGGACTGTCTGGAGCGTTTCATTGGTATGTTCACCTTCGCTATCTGGGACACGGGGGAAAAGCACCTCTTCTGCGCACGTGACCGGTTGGGAGTAAAGCCCTTTCACTATGTACACCACGCCGGGAGGTTCCTGTTTGCCTCTGAGGTAAAAGCGCTATTAGCAGTAGGCATTCCGGCGGAGCCTGATGAGGAAAGCTGGAGCCTTTACCTTACCCACGGGGTTTACGAGCTTCCTGGGCGCAGTTTTTTCAGTAGTGTAAAGACCCTTCCCGCGGCTCATGCCATGACCGTTTCTGCTGACGGGACGCAGAGGCAATGGCGCTATTGGGACTTGGCTAAGCGGGCGGCCGAACCTTTTGACGCTGATGACGACACGGCCGCAGATGTGGTGAGGGAGCTTCTGGAAGATTCGGTGCGGCTGCGTCTTCGTGCTGACGTGCCGGTGGGGGTAATGCTCTCGGGCGGTCTCGATTCAGCAGCGGTCATGACTACGGTGGACCGTCTTTTGCCACAGGGGGGGGAGATCGAGACCTTTACCGGTGTTTTTGGCGACCCGCGCTATGACGAGGATGATTTTTCCGACAGGGTACCACGCCAGGCTCGCTGGAAGCGTAACTTTGCCTTCTTCCCGGTAGAGAAGGTATGGAAACTGACGGATCAGGCAATCTGGCACCAGGAAGCTCCCTTCGGCGGTATCTCTACGCTACTGTACCATCAGACCCACGAACTGGCGAAGGAGCGCGGCGTCACCGTTCTTCTGGAAGGTCAGGGCGGGGATGAATTGTTTGGAGGATATGGTTATTTTCGT
>JASLYJ010000051.1 GCA_030739855.1 Alphaproteobacteria bacterium
AAAAGAACTGCTGATTTTGCTAGGAAAGGAGGTTGCCCGTGGGTACGGTCCGCAATGCTGAACAGAGTAAGCACAAGGTCGTAACCCTCCACGCACGGCCAACCCCTGTGCAACATGGGTGGCTCGCCCGCGGGCTGGATCAGCCGGGCGGCAAGCTCCCCCTATTCGATGCCAACGGCAAACGCGTTGGTCCCCGCACCATCCGAAGCTGCATAGACCAGGGCTGGGCTGCCCCATGGTTCGCCAACCCGCTTAAACCAGACTGGTTAGTGTGCAAGCTCACGCCCCTAGGGCGAAAAATTCTGACCCGTCGCAGCAGGGCTTGACTCTCCTTCTGGCGACTAAGGAGGTACAACCATATGAAAGGGCTGGCCGTTTTTGGCCGCTTCCAAATGAAATTTATGGTCGGAGCGGTCAGATTTGAACTGACGACCCCCACACCCCCAGTGTGATGCGCTACCAGGCTGCGCTACGCTCCGAAAAGACGACTTCCGGTCATCCCGACATATAATCTTAACAAGATTTTTACGCCAGCGGCGGCGCACTATACCATTCGAACGGAGCCTTGCAAGAGGGCACCATCCATACGCTCTCCGGCACTGTCAGAAACCTTCCCTGGGCTACATTTTGTTCAATAAACTGCGTAGAGCTTCCAACTCCTTGAGAATTTTCTGTAACTCGGTACGGATGCCAATAGTCGCCGCGCCGTCGGAAGATTCGGCCATTTTCCCCTTGTTGTGAGAGGACCGCGCCGGTGTCATGCGCTGGTCCTCCACCAAGGACTTTACCCCCTCTTCGCGCAACAGACGCTGTGCGCCCTTAATGGTATAGCCGTCGTGATAAAGAAGACGTTGGATACCGCGTAGCAGGACGATATCCTCGGGTCGGTAGTAGCGCCGCCCCCCGCCACGTTTCATGGGCTTGATCTGGTTGAACTTCGATTCCCAGAACCGCAGGACGTGCTGGGGCACATTCAGTTCGTTAGCCACCTCACTGATGGTGCGGAAAGCTGAGGGCGACTTATCCCTGCCACGGAGCGATATTTGTGCTGCCGAAGAGTGTGAAGTGCCAGTCATAACTTACCTCGTGCGCTTGATTGCCGCCTCGCCGAGGAAAGAGTTAATACGATGCTTGAGAATATGGGAAGGACGGAACACAACCACCCGGCGGGGGGTAATGGTAACTTCTTCTCCAGTCTTGGGGTTGCGGCCGATTCGCTCCCCCTTCATACGCACGTTAAAACTGCCAAAGGAGGAAATTTTCACCTTTTCACCATTCGATAGTATGGATGAAATTTGTTCCAGCACGGATTCGACAAGTTCCGCAGATTCACCGCGAGACAGGCCCACCTCCTGATAGACAGACTCAGCCAAATGCGCGCGCGTTACGGTGCGGTCAGCCATGAACTCCCTCCCACTGGTTCACTGGAAAACCCTAGCGTCTGCAGCAATATCCGTCAATTGCAAAGGTATAGATTATTTGCTGCCAATATGCCTTGAAACCCGGAGCGGCCACTGCCCCCCTACCAGCGGACAATGGCCGCCCCCCAGGTCAACCCGCTGCCGAGGGCCTCCAGCAAGAGAAGGTGTCCGGGCTGGATTTTCCCCTCGCTGCAACCCCAATCCAGAGCCAGGGGAATGGAGGCCGCCGAGGTATTGGCGTGCTGGTCTATGGTGACGATCACCTTTTCTTCGCCGAAATCAAGTTTCTTCGCCATCCCCTTCATGATTCGCAGATTTGCCTGGTGGGGTACCATCCAGTCCACATCCCTGCCTGACAACCCGTGAGTGGAAAAGGCCTCCTCAGCAACTTCAGTGAGACGCACCACCGCCTTCTTGAAAACTTCCTTGCCTTGCATTTTCACAACTCCCACCATGCCAGTACTTGAGGGGCCGCCATCCACGTAAAGACAATCGTGATCGCGGCCGTCGCAATGCAGATGCGTAGACAACACCCCGCGATCGTTTACCTCTCCCAGCCCTTTGCTTGCCTGCAACACCAACGCGCCGGCGCCATCCCCAAACAGGACACAGGTACTGCGGTCGTTCCAGTCAAGAATCCGCGAAAGGGTCTCGGCACCGATTACCAAGACTGTGCACGCTTGGCTGCAGCGGATGAAATTATCGGCAACAGCCAGGGCATAGATGAAGCCGGCACAGACCGCCTGAACATCAAAGGCAGCAGAGCCTGCGGCACCAAGGCCTGCCTGTATGCACGACGCCGTGGAGGGAAAGGTCTCATCAGGGGTAGAAGTGGCTAAAACGATAAGGTCGACCTCACTGGCCCCGATCCCAGCATCGTCCAGGGCCGCCTGGCCTGCGGCAATACCTAGATGCGAGGTAAATTCTCCTTCGGCAGCGATATGGCGTTTTTCTATGCCCGAACGTTCACGGATCCATTGATCTGAAGTGTCCAAATTACGCGATAATTCCTCATTAGTAACGGCCCTCGCGGGAAGATAGGACCCGCAACCGATAATCTGAGAACGGATAGTCATATCACGTGGAGAAATCAGGCATGTTACAGGACAGAAGACTGGAAATCTCGATCCGGCTCCAGATTGAGGGTATCGAATTCTTCCTTGATGATGTTGTTGAATCCGTTACTGATCATGTCTACGGCAACGCTAATGGCATTCGCAAACCCCACGGCGTCAGTGCCCCCGTGACTCTTGACCACAATCCCGTTGAGCCCAAGAAGAACCGCGCCATTATAGACCCGCGGGTCAAGCCGGTACTTTAGCCGCTGCAGGGCTCCTCGGCTCAACAGGTACCCCAGCCTCGAGATTAGGGTGCTACGATAGACCTTCTTTAGATAGTCGGAATAAAGATGGACCATGCCTTCGGCGGTTTTCAAGGCGATGTTACCCGAAAATCCGTCGGTGATAATCACATCTACAGTGCCGGCGGCGATGTCGTCGCCTTCCACAAAACCGTGGAAATGTATGGGCAGGTGGCTGTTGCGTAGAATATCACTAGCGCGGCGAACAGAATCATGACCCTTACGCTGTTCCGATCCTACGTTGAGAAGTCCTATGGAGGGCTTGTCGAGCCCTAGAACGGTGCGGACAAACACTTCCCCCATTACCGCAAACTGTACCAGATTATCAGAATCGCATTCTACATTAGCTCCCAAGTCCAACATCAGGCTTTCGCCCTTCTGGGTGGGGAAAAAACCGCCTATAGCCGGACGGTCTATGCCAGGAAGGGTTTTCAGGACGAACTTAGCAATGGCCATAAGTGCGCCCGTATTCCCCGCAGAAACGACGCCTTCGGCAAGGCCGTCACGTACCGAATTGATGGCAATGCGCATGCTCGATTCTCTGCCGTTTCGCAACGCCTGCGAAGGTTTGGCTTCGGAGGTCACCACATCAACGGTGTGATGTACCGAACAACTTTTGTGAGTTATGGATGATTTGTCCAGTAACTCGTTGAGACGCTTAGAATCACCGAACAACAGAAAATGGATACCTGGAAACCGCTCATGGGCGATTTCGAGGCCCCTAATCACCACTTCCGGCGCTTGATCCCCACCCATGGCGTCAAGGGCGATGATATGGCCTTTACTCACTGCCGGAATCCCCACGCAAGGTCAGAAAATCTATATGCTCGCAGCCTCGGCCACTTCACGGTCGTGGTAAGTACCGCACGACTCGCAAACATGATGGGGCAATTTGTATTCGCCGCAACTCGGGCATTCCACATAACCCGCAACCTTAAGGGAATCATGCGAGCGGCGCATATTCCGTTTCGACGTGGATACTTTTCTCTTGGGTACAGCCATGCTTTCACTCTCATACTATGGGGGTAGTCTCTGGAATGTCTGCTTACTTAACGAAAAACTCAAGGCCGGGCAACAGGAATGGATAATAAGTTGATTTAACGTCTGTTTTTCAAAACTTGGAGGGCTGAAAATGGGCTCTCCGATGTTTCTTCTTTCTCCGCCCCTGTACCCACGTTCTCCGTTAACTCCGGTGGTAACTGCGCGTCCGGTAATCGTGGATAGGGGTCAAGGGCAAGGCTCAGATACTGGGCGACGCATTCCCCCACATCCAGTTCCTCGCCTTCAAGAGGTTCCGGCTCTTCCACGTGGGAAAGCACCAGTTCTTCCCCTGAA
This sequence comes from Alphaproteobacteria bacterium, assembly GCA_030739855.1. Lineage (GTDB taxonomy): Bacteria > Pseudomonadota > Alphaproteobacteria > UBA11136 > UBA11136 > UBA11136. The sequence goes on from JASLYJ010000051.1 coordinate 4,117, forward strand.
ACCCCGTTATCTTCCTTCGCTTCGGCCCTAAACAGCCAGTTGAAGGCTTCCTTTACACTGGTGACTACAGGCTCTTGGGTAATAACGCAGCTTTGCACCACATCGGCCTCGAAAGTGCCAGTGAGCTTGACACCACCGCGTTCGCCGGAAGGCCGGACCATCACGTCAGCGCAGAGCCTATCGAGGGAAACAATACCGAAACGCTGGGCCAGTGCCGCGCATTCCTCCGCCGTGCCCTCGATGTGATGCTCTTCGCCTTCCTTGCCCAGCCGGGCTGGGAAGATGATCCGGGAAAATTCAGCTTCCGCTGCCTCACGGGTCAAGTGTTCTGATCCTTATTAGCCATTTTTCCATTACATATTGGCTGTCCAGAAACACGGGGAATACTGGCGCCCTTCGACCATAACCATCCGGATATGATATATAAAAAGCAAATTAGAAGGCGTGCTAGACCCGGTCAACGCCTTTTACTAATGCCTGCCGTGAAAGACCCCCCAAGCTAGTGGAATCCAGAATCGGCACACTTCCCGGAATAATTTCAATCTGCAGCCCCTAGGGATTGTGATATGGTACGCGCCTCTCGTTTTTTATGCTGAATTAATGGTTTTTCCTCTGAAAGGTGATGCCTTATGACCGTTGTGCGCTGTCTCGTTGCCTTGGGAGTGTCAGCCATGACCCTTTCAGCATGCGCCACTTCGGAACATGTGGATGGTCAACTCCCCAATCCTGAAAAGCTCGCTGCCCTAGATATTGGCGTCCATACACGCGACGATGTGACCAAGCTCATCGGCACGCCGTCAACCACCTCGCTTTTCGACGACGACAATTGGTACTATATCAAGCGCGTTACGCAGCAGATAGCCTTCTTAGAGCCGGTGGTCATGGACCAGAAAATCGTCGCCATCGTTTTCAATGAAGAGGGTAAACTGGCGGATATCGTCCTCTACCACGAAGAAGACGGACATGATATTGTTATGGTGGAGCGCATCACTCCAACCCACGGACGCAAGCTTTCGATCTGGGAACAGCTCCTGAGTAATTTCGGCCGCGTACCCGAAGGAAGCCCGATGCCAGGACCCGGCAGGTAAGTCTACCCCCCCCAGTGTTTCAAGCAAGATTTATCAACAAAAAACTCCGGCCTTCGAGGTCCTACGCCGCCAGT
>JASLYJ010000052.1 GCA_030739855.1 Alphaproteobacteria bacterium
CAACCAAAATTATGACAAATCGTTAGCTCTGGGAACCGTGGCCGCCTCCGGCTGTCTCGGTATTCTCATCCCTCCTTCGATCATGTTGGTAATCATGGGAGATCAACTAGCTATACCCATACTTGATTTGTTTATGGGGGCTGTTTTCCCGGGCTTGATTCTTGGCGCACTCTATATTTTATATATCCTAGTTTATTGCAAAATTTTTCCGGAAAAAGCTCCGCTTGCTGCGGATCATAGTGAGATAAATCTGAAGGATGTTTTGCAAGCATTGGTTGATATCTTACCCCCCGCAGCTTTGATACTGCTTGTTCTCGGATCAATTTTCATGGGAATTTCGACCGTTACAGAGGCTTCAGGCATCGGTGCTCTGGGTGCAACACTAATTGCTGCTTTGTTCAAGCGTTTTAGCTGGAGGGTTCTAAAAGATGTAGTGATCAACACCATGAACACCGCAGCCTATATCTTTGCGATCTTTGTTGGAGCAACAATATTCGCTTTGATCTTACGTGAATGTGGCGGAGACGAACTGATCGAGACCGCTCTCACTGGTTTGGGATTCGGTCCTTATGGACTAATTATTTTCGTGTTGGTTGTAGTCTTCTTCCTTGGCTTTTTTCTTGACTGGATCGAAATCAGTCTGATCATACTGCCATTGTTGGCTCCGGTAATTGGTGGCCTTGATTTGGCGGTTAATGGTTTTGGAGTTGTCGACTATCCTATTCTGACATGGTTTGCCCTGCTGGTAGCAGTAACTCTACAAACTTCGTTCCTAACTCCGCCGGTCGGTTTTGCCCTCTTTTATCTAAAAGGGGTCTGCCCTCCGAATGTGATGTTGATAGACATTTATCGTGGAGTAGTACCTTTTATCGTATTGCAATTGATAGCCCTAGTCCTGGTGTTTACCTTCCCGGAATTAGTCAATTGGTTACCAGCAATGGCCTACGGGAATAAATAAATTTTGAACCGCTAAGATAGAGACGCCTAGTCAAAAATGGTTCGTGTTCTATGGGATATGAACCCTCTCAAAAAAGAAGATTTTCGGTTCGGTATTGATTTACGTCAACGGAAGCTATGAACATAAACCGGAACAGATGACGATTACAGTGCCAATTAAATTTGACAGTAGATTTTACTGATACAAGGAGTCCGAATGTTTCAAGTGCGAATACATGGTCGAGGAGGCCAAGGTGTGGTTTCGGCGGCAGAGATGCTGTCGGTGGCCGCTTTTGAGGAGGGTAAACACTCCCAGGCGGTGCCGAGTTTCGGATCTGAACGCATGGGAGCTCCCGTCGTCGCCTACGTTCGGATTGACAACAAAGAGATCGAATTGCGGGAGCCAGTACTTGAACCTGATCTCTTGATTGTACAAGACCCAACCTTATTTTCCGCCATTGATGTTTTCGCAGGTCTTCGCGAAGATGGCTACCTGCTCGTCAATACGTCAAAAAGCATGGAAGATCTCGGTATCGCTGAGACCGCAGATAAACTTCCTGCTGGCCACGTCGCCGCGATATCAGCAACGGAGTTGGCAATTCGTCATTTGCGGCGCCCAACCCCCAATACGGTCTTATTGGGGGCGTTTACCGCCATGAGCGACATAGTAAAAATCGAATCTTTGTTCAAAGCCATTGAGCGAAAGTTCCCAGGTAAGGTGGGCGAGCTGAACATTGCTGCGGCTCAAGCGGCTTACAGCGCTGCGAAGTCGGGTTGAATAAGAAGGAGAAAAATTAACCATGCTTGAACAAATTGAAGGCTCTCATGCGGTTGCCAAAGCGATTGCTCTGTCTCGCCCGGAAGTCATCTCCGCCTATCCGATCACGCCGCAAACCCACATCGTCGAAGATCTGGGCACCATGGTGAAGGCGGGCGAGATTGAGAATTGTCAGTTCATGCTCGTCGAGTCCGAATTTGGCGCACTCAGCGCCTGTATCGGTTCCTCGGCCGCCGGCGCGCGCAGCTACACGGCGACGTCCAGTCAAGGAATGCTGTTCATGATGGAAGCGGTTTACAACGCCTCGGGCATGGGGTTGCCGATCGTGATGACCGTGGGCAACCGAGCCATCGGGGCCCCGATCAACATTTGGAACGATTGGAGTGATTCCATGTCGGCGCGGGATTCCGGTTGGCTCCAGCTATTCGCCGAGAACAATCAGGAATCCGTCGACGTTCACATCCAGGCCTTCAGGTTGGCCGAAGAGCTGAGCATGCCTGTAATGGTATGTATGGACGGGTTCATTCTCACTCATGCCTACGCCCAGGTCGATATTCCCGATCAGGCTCAGGTGGATGAATTCCTGCCGCCTTTCCAACCGCGACAGGTGCTTGATCCCGCTGCGCCCCTTTCCATGGGCGCAATGGTCGGACCAGAGGCGTTTACCGAGGTCCGTTATCTAGCACACCACAAGCAGGTTGAAGCACTCGAAATCATCCCCAAACAGGCGACTGAGTTTGAAGCTATCTTTGGCCGTGATTCCGGCGGGCTTATCAAATCCTTCGAGGCCGATGGTGCCGAAACCGTGGTTGTCACCATGGGCTCGGTGATCGGAACTATGAAGGAAGTGCTTGCTGGAATGCGCGAGGACGGCATCTCCATCGGCGCGGTTACCATCCGTTCATTCCGCCCGTTTCCGAGGGAGGCGCTGCGTGAGGCCTTGAAAGACGCAAAGCGGGTGATCGTCTTTGAGAAAAGTGTCGCTGTCGGCATGGGCGGAATTGTCGCCATGAATCTGCGGACGGCATTGCAAGATTTCCCGATCCTGGTCCATTCAGTCATCGGCGGGCTGGGCGGACGTCCCATCACCCGTGACAACCTTCGCCGCATGTTCGAAAAGGGCATCCGGGATCAACTGGACGAGCCGCATTTCCACGACATTCACATGGACGTGGTGAACCGAGAGATTGAACGGGAAAAGGCAGAATGTCGGTCCGGTGCTGTTGCGGAAAACATTCTTAACGATGTCGGCGTTGTCGCCGCGGCTAAAGCTATTTGACGGGAGAATAACGTGGTAGAGGTTTCTGAAACCAAGCAGAAGATCAAATTTTATCAGACTGGCACCTTAACGGCGGGCAACCGTCTGCTCGACGAGGGCCATCGATCTGTTCAAGCAACCATAGACCGCTCAAATTCGCTCGACTCGGGACACCGAGCTTGTCAAGGCTGCGGCGAGGCGCTGGGCGCTCGATATGCCATCGACGCGGCGATGCGGGCTACCAACAACCAGTTGATCGCGGCCAACGCGACCGGCTGTCTGGAGGTGTTCACGACACCATACCCTGAAACTGCCTGGTCGATTCCGTGGATCCACTCGCTTTTCGGAAATGCCGCGGCGGTTGCCGGTGGTATAGCAGCGGCCATGAAGGCCAAGGGTCGCGAGGACGTTAGGGTCATCGCCCAAGGCGGTGACGGAGGAACCACGGATATTGGTTTTGGCTGCATGTCGGGGATGTTTGACCGCAACGACGATGTTCTCTACATCTGCTACAACAACCAAGCCTACATGAACACTGGGGTGCAGCGGTCGAGCGCGACCCCAGGCGCCGCACGTACCGCAACGACTATGCCGGTGGGAGAAGAGCCGGGCAACGAATTTGGTACAGGTAAAAACATGCCGCTGATCGCCATGGCCCACCAGATTCCCTATGTGGCCACCGCGTCGGTTCATGACCTTCACGATTTGGAGCACAAGGTGACCAAGGCAATGTCCTTCCATGGCTCCCGATACATCGAGATATACGTACCATGCCCATTGGGATGGGGATCAAAGCCCGGCCAGACGATCACAATCGCGCGTCTCGCAGTGGAAACAGGTATGTTCCCCCTCTTTGAAGCGGAAAACGGTAATTTGGTGGGAGTAACGAAAATCCGTCATCAACAGCCGGTCGAAGAATATCTCAAGCTGCAGAGGCGCTTTGCGCATGTATTTAAGAAAGGAAATGAAAGCCAGTTAGAGGCTTTGCAGGTTATCGCCGACAATAACATCGAGCGATTTGACCTTATGTCCAGGGGTAAGAGGTAATCATGGATGACGACCTCGTTGTGCAATCCAAGCCTTTCGCAATTACCCTCGATGTAGGCAGTAGCCTGCTAAACAAAACGGGTACCTGGAGGACCGAGCGCCCGGTCTACCTGGATCGCTTACCCCCGTGCAATCATGCTTGCCCGGCTGGCGAGAACATCCAGGCATGGCTTGGCCATGCCGAGGAGGGGGATTACGAAGCCGCCTGGCACCAGATCATGGAAGACAATCCCCTACCCGCCACCATGGGACGCGTTTGTTATCACCCCTGCGAAGGAGCTTGCAACCGCGTGGGTCTTGATGAAGCCGTGGGCATCAACTCCGTCGAGCGTTTTCTCGGCGATCAGGCCCTAATGTACGGATGGGAGGTCGAGCCTGGAACGACGACAGGCCAACGTGTGATGATTATCGGTGCTGGCCCAACGGGTTTGTCTGCC
>JASLYJ010000053.1 GCA_030739855.1 Alphaproteobacteria bacterium
CATCTACCATGAACATCTCTCCTATATCTCAGTAAAGCCCCTTGTGGCCTTCCTGGCTAGATTCGGCATGCATATCTTTGACATCCACGAAAAGGACATCCACGGTGGTTCCATCCGTATCTTCATCCGCCGTGATGGTGCGCTCGGCCCCAAAGCTACCGACGCGGTAGCGCGGCATTTGGAAATCGAGGAGGAGGAAGGTGTCTATGACATGGCGCGGTTGTCGCGCTTCGCCGGAGATGTGGCTGAAAACCGCTGTCAGCTGCGAGAACTCATTCTGAAACTTAAGGACCAAGGCAAGCGCATCGTCGGCGTCAGCGCACCGGCCAAAGGCATGACCTTGCTCAATTACTGCGGTTTGGGTAGGGACGTTCTCGATTTCGTTACCGAGAAATCGCAGCTGAAGATCGGCAAGTTCACACCTGGCCAGCATATCCCGGTTCTACCCGATAAGGCGCTAGTGGAGAAAAAATCGGATTACGCCCTGTTGCTGGCTTGGAACTTCGCCGAGGAGATCATGGGCAACCTTTCCGATTATGTAGCTACCGGGGGTAAATTTATCATTCCCATCCCCACGCCAAGAATCGTGTAATCAAAAGCCCTCTCAAGCCGCCCTGGCAACCACGCTCATATTCCAGTCATCGTCCGAAAGCTCGCGGTCGATATCGGGAAAGGCGCAGATATGAACGGACTCGAACCCGGCGTCCCGCAACAGGGTCTCTGCCTGTTCCCTGAACAGGTAACGCACTATGTGATTTTCCTCCGATTCTTCGGCCTCGCCCTCTGGTGAAACGCGCCGCACTTGAACATCCACCTCCACTACCTGTTTGTCCTCATCAAGAACCGGGGTCACAGAACGGGTCACGGTGCCACCTTTACCATCGGAAAATTCCCGCTCACGGGCTTCGGGTTTTTGCACCAGCACTGCAGCGCCGTGCCATACATCGAACAGGAACAGCCCGTCATGTTCCAAGTGACGGCGGGCATTGGCGAAGGCGGCAGCCATGTGGCTCTCCTCCGCCTGGTAGCCTATCACTGCAAACATAGAGATAACGGCATCAAAGGCCCGTCCGGCATCCACGTTCCGCACGTCGCCGTGCAGGAAGGTGGCTGTGCTTCCAGCTTTCTTTGCCTTGCGCCGGGCCCTGTCCAGCATGGTTTGTGATAAATCCACCCCGGTCACCTCGTAGCCACGCGCGCTCAGGGGCAAAACATGACCGCCGGTGCCACAACCCAAATCAAAAATGGTTTTAACAGGCGCAGCGGCGAAGCGGCGAAAGGCCTTCTCTACGAAGTCGCATTCGCCCTCGTAATCTTTAGACTCGTAGAACAGATCGTAGAGGCTGCCGTTATCCTGGAAGATGCTGTCCGTCATGGCCCTAGAAGTCGGAGAGCACCGTCTTTACCGCTTCGCACACCTGCCCTATTTGTTCCTCGGTTAGGGTAAGCCCGGAGGGCAAATAGAGGCCACGCCGAGCGATGCGCTCTGTGACAGGATAGCTCTCACTTTCAAACAACCCTCGCTCCCGCAGCACTGGCTGTTCGTGCATACCAACGAAGAATGGCCGCGTGGCAATTCCTTTCGCAGCAAGACGGCTGGCGAATTCCTCCGCCTCGAAGGGAACCTCATCGTCTAAGACTACCCCATACATCCAGTAGACATTCTTTGCCCAATCACGCTCCACCGGCAGAGCGAGATGCGGTTCTTCTTCAAGCTGCTCGCCGTAAGTGGACCCCATCCAACGTTTCTTTTCAATATGGCTTTCTACCGCCTCCACCTGGGAAAGGCCGATAGCCGCCTGCAGGTTAGTTATGCGGAAATTTCGCCCCAGCTCCGTATGGCGAAACCGGCGATCGCTTCGGAAACACATATTGCGCAGATAGCGCAGCCGTTCGGTGTGGGTCCCATCGCGCGCAACCACCATGCCGCCTTCGCCGGTGGTGATGATCTTGTTAGCGTAAAAGCTAAAACAGCCCAGGTCGCCGATGGCACCCACGCGTTTTCCTTTGTATTCGGCGCCGTGGGATTCTGCCGCATCTTCGACCACGGCAAGCCCGTGTTTGTCAGCCAGAGCCATAAGCGGATCCATGTCCACTGGATGTCCGAAGATATGTACCGGCATGATGGCACGGGTGTGGGGCGTTATCTTATCGGCCACAGCATTCACGTCCATGCACCAGGTATTACTATCGCAGTCCACCAGAACTGGTGTGCAGCCGGCGGCAATCACAGCCGTGGCGCAGCAGATGATAGTATAGGAAGGCAGAATAACCTCCGAACCTGGCTCCAGTTCCAGCGCCGCCACGGCAATTTCCAGCGCTGCGGTGCCGCTGTTAACGGCTACGCCCTCCTTGCCCCCGCAAAAGGAAGCCCAGGCCCCCTCAAACTCGCCAATGAAACGCCCTTCGGAGGAAACCCAGCCGCTTTCCACGCATTCGGCTACGTATTTCGCGGCGTTGTTGCCGATCAGTGGTTCATTTACGGGAATGGAGTTCATGGGCTCTGGGTTCCTGACCGTTTAGGACCCTAGTCGTTGGGATCTTGAAGCGGCGTTTCTAGACGGAAGGTATCGTCCTCGTAGTTCTCACCGCCGCGTGGGCCTCTAGTGAGAACCAGAAAGGTGGTGTCCTCCAGCGCCTCGAAGGCATGGCCTTCGTTAGGTACGTTGACGATCAGGTCGCCCGCCTCCAAGACTGTCGTGCACACCGGTTCATCCGGCATCTGGCTCAGTGCCTTGAGCTTTCCCTCCATTACATAGACGTATTGCACCGTTTCCTTGTGCACGTGGTTGCCACGAAGTGCCCCCTTCTTCGAGGTAATGATGGTGACGTAATCTATGGGCTCCTGACGCAGGATATCGGTAATAGAGCCGCGTTCGTCCTCAAAATCGGAGGTGATTTTAGTCACGTCCATGCATGTCTCCTTAAGCTTCCGTATTTTCGGGGACTATAGGCAATAGCCCCCGTTGCGAACACTGCCTTTTTCCTTTTACATACTCAGCTTTTCTTCCCCTGCCCTTGCGAAGCAGCAAACCCATGGGTAGCTTTCTCGAGACCATTCATCGCTTTTTACCATGGAAAAGACATGACCGCGCAGAAACAAGGCGTTTCTTTCATTACCACGCTCTACAACAAGCAACCTTACCTTGACGCCGTCTGCCGCTCCCTGCAATGCCAGGAAGGAGAGTTTGATCGCGAATTCGTTTTCGTGGATGACGGATCAGACGACAACACAGCGGAAGAGTTAAAACGGCTGACGGCGAGCTGGGACAACGTAGCAGTGGTGGAGCAGGTCAACGCCGGCGCGGCTGACGCTCACAACGTGGGGGCGGCGCGAGCCTCCATGCCTTTTCTCAAATTCCTCGACGGCGACGACGTGCTCACCCCCCGCGCCACAACTTGGCTCCTGGACGCGCTGGAAGCCACTGGAGCCGGCTGGGCCTGGGGCAATCTCGGGAAATACAGCCTGAACAGGACTACGCCCGATGGGATCACGTCCCCCACACCAGTTCCGAAAACCCCGCCATCTGCAGAAGTCATGGCCGACCCCCTGGCCTTTTTCATCCGTAACATCCCTGCTAACTCCACCTCTCTGCTAGTGGAAAAAGCACTTTACGACCGCGTAGGCGGTTGCGACGAACGCCTGCGCTCCCCCGATTACACCCTGTTTCTGCGCCTTGCCGCAGCAGCTCCCGCCGCCCATGTAGCGGCACCAGTGGGGCTGGTCCCTATGCAAGCACCGGGACGGCTTTCGGGCCAAAAACGGCGTTCGCGCTATGAATCGGTGCTAGCGCTACGCTATCTGGTTGCCGAGACACCTGCCATTTCACCTACCCACCGGCAACAGGCCATGCGCCGCGCGGTAAGCCGCGCCTGGCTGTTCGCACGGCGGGAAAACGGCTGTGGCATTCTCAGTTCCCATTTCCTACGCCTGGTTCGCAGCCGCCTGCCTTGGCCGGTGAATGCGGTCTCCCTAATCACCGCCTCCCTTGCCGCATTTACCGAGGATGGCCGCATCCAGCGCCCCATCTCCTGGCGGCCACCAGGATCGCCCCCACAACCATTCATTGATGGCGATCCCCCAGCCACAGTTCCATGACCGGCGGCATCGCGCTAAGCTGATGCCCATGAAATGACTACTTTCAAAAAGGGCGTCACATGAGACTGACAAGCTGCCACAATTTTCAAGATTTTAGGAAGCTTGCTAGACGGCGCCTGCCCTCCCCCATATTTCACTATATCGATGGTGCAGCAGATGATGAAATAACCCACCGCCGCAATACATTGGCCTATGAGGATGTAGATTTAATACCCAGCGTCTTGGCGGGGGTCGAGAACGTAGATCTGTCTACAACCATTTTTGGTAAGAA
>JASLYJ010000054.1 GCA_030739855.1 Alphaproteobacteria bacterium
CACCACTTCCTCATACTCAAGGGAATGGATGTCCTTGTAGCTGCTGACATAGCGGGGAATGACGCGAAAAGCCGACTTGAAACCAAATTGCCTGCGAGAGGCCACGGAGCTGCTCCCAGCAGTTGGGCGAGGGATGATGATGTTAACGACTTATCGGGAAATTACTGGCACTCCCAGTGTTCAAGCACCGAAACATGGGGCATAACACTTTGTTTGGGCTTTATTAAAGGCATGATGGAAGGTCTGCTGATAATGGAAGGCACTTATATTAAAATAGACGATGAATATGTAAAGGCTGCCTCTTTTTGCATCCCTAAAGATGTGAAGTTGGGTCAATTCTTAGATATTTTCAAAAAATTCCTCCAAGATCATCCTGAGAAACGGCACGACAGAGCATCCGTCTTATTTGCCGAAGCAACTCGTGAGGCGTTCTGTAAATGACCCGCTTCAGACACCCCTCCGGTGAGTGTGTTGGACTAATATAGAAGCGGATTGTTGCCAAGGTGGTGTAGGGGGGGGTGTTTCAGCTGTAAGGACTTTGGTCTAACGACGGCCAAGTGAAGGCACTGGGAGCTACGCTATTGTCACACTGGTGTCACAGTGACAGTGCTCAGGATCATTGAATCTTGATTAATGTCAGGCTATAATGAATTTCGTAACATGTTGATTTGTAGGGCTGAATTCAAGCTAACTCCGTAGCTCAGCTGGATAGAGCGCTGCCCTCCGAAGGCAGAGGTCGCGCGTTCGAATCGCGCCGGGTGCGCCAGCTTTTTGGTGGTTATATTTATCCAGTAATCACCCAGCAAGCGCATCAAAAGGGTGCATATACCTGATCTTGTTACCTGTTTTATTGTACCAGTTGCCATGTTAGTGAGGCTGGGTTCCTGAGAAGGGTTGATGGTTGCTAAAGAAAGGCCCCGTTGCGGAAGGAAAATTGTTTTAATAGCAGTGGGATTTTGGTACTGTCGCCGCGGGTTTGAAAGTTATCGACGAAATATCAGTTGAAAGGAGAACACAGATGCGTGCGTTACTGATTGCAATTATTAGCGTATTCATTCTTGCCGCCCCGAGCTTAAGCTATGCCGGTGACGGAACTGTTGCTGACGATGTTGTTGCCGTGGCTAAGGAAAACCCGGGGAAGACAGCTGGCGTTGCGGGATGTATAGCCGTTATCATCGCACCACCTGCCTGGGGTTGGTGTGCTTTGACTCTTATCGGAGGAGCCGCCATTGACGGCGATCTGCAGCCAATCTTTGACAAACTGACGGAGTAGCCTGATCGCTCTGGTTAGAGTGGCACGAACCGACACGCCCCTCAAGACAGGCGATAAACTGGTTGTAGATTTATCTCCCACTCTCGGCGATGGCTGGGAAGTCGTGGGTTGTCGTGGAGGCACGGGGGCATTGCTTTAATGGGAGTGGGATTTTGGTACTGTCGCCGCGAGCCTGAAAGTTATCGACGAAATATCAGTTGAAAGGAGAACGCAGATGCGTGCGTTACTGATTGCCGTTCTTGGCGTATTCATTCTTACCGCCCCGAGCTTAAGCTATGCCGGTGACGGAACTGTTGCTGACGATGTTGTTGCCGTGGCTCAGGAAAACCCGGGGAAGACAGCTGGCGTTGCAGGATGTGGGGCCATTCTCATCTTCCCGCCTTCCTGGGCTTGGTGCGCTGCGACTCTTGTCGGAGGAGCCGGGATTGACGGCGATGTGCAGCCAGTCCTTGAAAAACTGACGGAGTAGCTTGATCACTCTGGTTAGAGGAGCACGAACCGACGCGCCCCTCAAGACAGGCGATAAACCGGTTGTAGGTTCATCTCCCGCTCTCGGCAATGGCTGGGAAGTCGTGGGTTGTAGTGGAGGCGCGGAGGCGTTGCCATGTCTCGGATTTCTTGCCTACCGAAGATAGCAACGCAGTTGACTGTGAGGAGGACGGTACACCGTCTTTGTGGCGGTAGAGACTCCGCTGGTTCCGGGTAAGGAGTAGGGGCGGCCATGGAAAGCTTTTTCGCCATTGGCCTCATCATTGGCAAGCTCGCCGTGGTCATCGCCATCCTTCTCGTCCTGCCCATCCCCCTGACATGGATTGAGCGCAAGATCGCGGGCCACATACAGCAACGGTTGGGCCCCATGCGGGTGGGGTGGCACGGCCTGTTGCAGCCTCTGGCCGATGGCATCAAGCTGCTGACCAAGGAAGACCACATCCCCACCGAGGCTGATCGCTTCCTCTTTACGCTGGCGCCCATTATCGCTCTGGTGCCGCCGTTCCTTGTCTTCGTGGCGATTCCCATCGGCGACAGTGTCACCATCTTCGGCACCGAGATAACCCTCTACCTCGCCGACATGAATGTGGGCCTGCTCTACATTCTCGCCGTGGCCGGGATCGAGGTCTACGGCGTGATTTTTGCGGGCTGGGCCTCCAATAGTAAATACGCTGTGTTGGGCAGCCTGCGTACCTGCGCGCAGATGATTAGCTACGAAATTCCCATGGGGTTCTCAGTTATTGGCGTAGTTATGCTGGCTCATTCCATGAGCTTGCTAGACATCGTCGAAGCCCAAGCTGGGCTCTGGAACGTGGTCTACCAACCACTTGGCTTTTTCGTGTTTTTTGTTGCTGGCCTTGCCGAGGCGCAACGCATCCCCTTCGACCTTCCGGAAGCCGAGGGTGATCTCTGTGCTGGGTACCACACTGAATACAGCGGAATACGATTCTCCTTCTTCATGATCAGTGAATACCTGATCGTGGTTTTCCTCTCGGCGCTTATCGTTCTCCTGTTTTTTGGCGGCTGGCACGGGATACTGATCCCTTTGCCGCCGGTGGTCTGGTTCTTACTTAAGCTTTCCTTCTTCATCTGGGTGTTCATGTGGTTGCGCTTCACCTTTCCCCGCTACCGATATGACCAACTCATGAGCATCGGCTGGAAGGTGCTGCTGCCGCTGTCATTGGCCAACATCCTGATCAGTGGAATCTTCATGTTATGAGCCGAAAAGAGGGTTGGTGCGGGAGCGAATGGAAAAAGTGGACATGGTTGCAAAGGTAGCACGAAAAGTATCGGGATGGATTGGCTGGGCTTTCTTCCTTGATCTGCTTGATGGCCTGTCTCTGACCCTGAGCTACATGTTTTCGAAGACCATTACCGAGCGTTATCCCGACGACGAGAAATGGATACCCTTCCCGCGTTACCGCGGACACCACTTCTTGAAAAGCAACGCCGAGGGCAAGACCAACTGCGTGGCCTGTGAGCTCTGTTCCAGAATCTGCCCTTGCCGCTGCATCACGGTGGTGCCCCATGAGGACGAGGATGGCGAACGTCATCCCCAGGTCTTTGAGATCGATCTCGGGCGCTGTCTTTTCTGTGGGCTGTGCGAAGATGCCTGTCCTGCTGACGCCATCGCCTTGGGTCGTCATTACGAGTTCTGTGATCACGATAGTAAGACGCTGGTGGTGGGACGCGATGCGCTGATGGCTATGCCAGGGAAGGTTGAGAGGGGAGGCGAGGTGGTGGCTGCTAGGCTCTCTACCGAGGTCGGCGTTACCGTGACCGCTACCGGTGATGGGGAGGGCGTCGATTGGTGGCGCCATATCCGCCGCCGCTGAGCATTCCACCGCAAAACGGAAAATTACCAAAATCTCTACTCGCCTGCGCGTTTGACGGTTGATCCTACGCGTGCGTCTCTCTAAAGTTTCCTCCGGCATGGCTCAAGTGGATGAGCCAGCTACAGCCTGAGCACCGCGCGCTGGTTCCGGCCCTGGAACGGCGGTCCGATGCGGGGGCCGCGAGTAGGATCGTTTTTCAAGGGGGAACGATGGAAACGGCGTTCTTTCTTCTCTTCGCGGGCATAGCCGCGCTTTCCGCACTGATGGTGGTGGTGGCGCGGAACCCAGTCCACAGCGCGCTCTCGCTCATGGTCTGCTTCATCCAGATTGCTGCCCTTTTCGTTCTTCTTGGCTCTCCCTTCCTAGCCGTCATCCAGATATTCGTCT
>JASLYJ010000055.1 GCA_030739855.1 Alphaproteobacteria bacterium
CCACAGGAGAGGAGGTAGGCGTTGTTTTTTCCCTCGGTGTTGGGGCGGGCTCCGTTTGGTCGCCCTCGCCGCGCCCGTAACTGCGTTCTACCCGAGTGATGATGCTGCCGAATTCCTGTTCCCGCAGGAAGGCTAGCAACTTTCCAGGCTCTAGAGGATGAAAGGCCAAGGTCTCCAGGGGTTTTTCCACCGGCACGTTGTTGAGTAGAGTTACAAGCTTGCGACAGAAGCGGGCATCAGCGGCGTGCGCCAAAAGCTTTTCCCGCAGCTTGGGCTGTTTGATTTCCCCGGCCTTGGCCAACAGTGTGTCGAGGTCACCATATTCGTTGATGAGCTGGGCCGCGGTCTTGATGCCGATACCAAGCACCCCTTTCACGTTGTCGGAAGGATCACCTGCAAGCGCCTGTACGTCCACCACCCGGTCCGGACCGACGCCGAATTTTGCACGTACCTGGTCGGGACCGATCTCGCGGCGTTTCATGGGGTCGAACATGACGACCTTCCCGCCCACCAGCTGCATCAAGTCCTTATCCGAGGAGACGATGGTTACATCGATGTCTTCTTCCGCTGCTTGGCGAGCATAGGTGGCGATGAGGTCGTCGGCCTCATACCTTTGCATTTCCAGACTCGGCAGGTTGAAGGCGCGGGGTGTCTCCTTGATTATAGGGATCTGAGGTACCAGCTCCTCCGGCATCGGCTTGCGGTTTTTCTTGTATTCAGGATAGTCATCGTGGCGAAAAGTCTTGCCCTTAGCGTCGAAGATAACCGCCACGGCACAGCCACCACCACCACGATTCTGGATACTTTCTATGGTGGCGAGCAGCATCCTGGTGAAGCCGAAAACAGCGTTGGTAGCAACGCCGTCAGAACGAGTGAACTTGTCGACGGGCAGGGCGTGAAAGGCCCTGAAAATGAAACCCGAACCGTCAATAAGAGAGAGGTGTTTAAGCTTACTCAAGGCCAAGGCCGCCTATGTTTAGTTTCTGACGAGGTTAATCGTCTTTCGGCTCTTCCTTTTTAAGGATATAACGGCGACCGCAATAGGGACAGTCCACACCTCTAGAATCTCCGATGGCGAGATAAACACGCGGATGGCCCAAAGGGAAATGAGGATCTCCTTCACAGAGAATTTTTCTTTCTTGTACTTTTATGGTTTTTGCCGGACCCATGAAATGATGTCTCTTAGGTTTGGTGCCTAGTTGGGATTTTGATTGCGAAGCATCACTGGTGGGGAGTTAACACCATATGGTTATGGAAATTTTAATAGGAAGAAATCCAACCGTACCGATGTTGACATTTTGAATATTGCCACAGAATGGATGTGTTCATTCGTATGGTAGTTATAGAATGTTTCTGAAATTAATCGATCATCCATTTTACCTTTTTTTTGTATAAAATTGTTGTCATGAGCTCCAGACCTCAAAGCACTTCACCACCTTTGCAGAGACCGGCCTATGCCGTGGAGGCCGTAGGACTGAATAAGACCTACGCGCCCTTGGCTGGTTCGTCTCCGAGGCCGGCTTTGCGTGACGTGGATTTGGCCATCCCTCGGGGCGCTCTGTTTGGCCTCTTGGGCCCCAACGGTGCGGGCAAGTCTACCTTCATCAATATCTTGGCCGGATTGACTAGGAAGTCCTCGGGTATGGTGAAGGTGTGGGGTATCGACATCGACCGTGATCACCGTCGGGCACGGGCTGCCATCGGTGTGGTGCCACAAGAGCTCAACATCGATCCCTTTTTCACGCCCTTTGAATTGCTGGAGATTCACGCTGGACTTTACGGCGTGTCTGCTGCACGCCGCCGTACCTCCGAGATTCTCGAGGCGGTTGGGCTTTTAGACAAGGCCCACGCCTACGCCCGTACCCTGTCGGGAGGTATGCGGCGGCGGCTGATGGTGGCCAAGGCTCTGGCACATACGCCCCCGGTGCTGGTCCTTGATGAGCCCACTGCAGGTGTGGACATTGATCTGCGCCGCCAGCTCTGGGCCCATGTGCGGGAACTCAATGCTCGCGGCACCACCATCCTGCTTACCACCCACTACCTGGAAGAAGCAGAGCAATTGTGCGACCGCATCGCTATCATCCACCAAGGTGACCTTGCCGCCTGTGACACCACTGAGGCCCTGCTGCGACGGATTGACGAAAAGGAACTGGCACTTCTTCTAGATCGAGACCTAGAGACTGTTCCCCCCGCCTTGACGCAGGGATCCGTGGGTGCGGCCTGTAACGTTTCCCTACCCGCGCCGCGCCGCCTAGTGTTCCGCTATCGTCCGGCACAAACTTCCATCGCCGAAATCCTAGATGCGGTAAACGCTCAGGGGCTGACTATCGCCGACCTATCAACGGAAGAAACCGATCTTGAGGACATCTTCCTGCAGATCACCCATCCCCCCATAGGTGATGAAGCGAACGGCAGACAAAATACCGAGGAAAATACCGGGGGTGGTGGCGATGCGTCTCGCGTGGCTCCGTAGGGCGTTCAAGCGGGGGGTGTTCACGTATTATCCGGCCGCTCTGCTGGCTCTGCTGTTGCTCGCAGCATGCTCCACGCCTCACGTGGTCTCACCGGGCGTGCAGGTCACAGCCCCGGCCCTTAAGGAAGGATATTTCCGTACCCGTGACGAACGCCAGCTGCCGCTGCGCACGTGGCTGCCGCAGGATGTAGAAGCGGGAAACCGACCCCGGGCTGTGATCGCGGCACTGCACGGTTTCAACGATTATTCCAACGCTTTCGAGACCACGGGGGTTTTTTTCGCTCGGCAGGGGATCGCCACCTACGCCTTCGACCAGCGTGGATTTGGTGCTGGGCCTCAGACGGGATTGTGGGCGGGGTCGGATACCATGGCCTATGACGCCGACGATTTCGCCGACGTTCTGCGCGCCCGCTATCCCGGGACACCACTCTATCTTCTGGGCGAGAGCATGGGGGCGGCGGTGGCCATGACCGTCATGGCCACTGATACGCCGCCGCCGGTGGATGGGGTCATCCTGCTGGCGCCGGCAGTCTGGTCCCGCGAGACCATGAACCCGGTTCAGGTGGGGCTATTATGGCTGGCCGCCCATACTTTCCCGGCCGCGAAGCTGACGGGGAAGGGGCTACGTATCCACGCCTCCGACAACAACGCCATGCTGCGCTCTCTCTCGGCCGATCCGCTGGTGATCAAGGAGACCAGGGTGGATGTCATTTATGGCCTCAGCAATCTGATGGATGCGGCATTGGCGGCGGCGTTCCGATTGCGGGTGCCGACGTTGATCCTTTACGGTCGGCGCGACGAGGTGATCCCCGTAAAACCGGTAAAGGCGATGCTGGATCGCCTCTTCACCGGTAGCGTGGAGGAGGTCACGGTTGGCGTGTATGACCAGGGGTTTCACATGCTCACTCGCGATCTGCGGGGATGGCGGGTACTTGCCGACATAGCCGCTTGGATTGCTGACCATGCAGCCTCGCTGCCGTCGGGCTCCGATTCCCGCTCCAGGGAACGATTGGCGCAAGACGAATAGGGCCGCGATCCGAGTGTTAATAGGGCACTGGCAGGAAACATTGCGGGTGTCTTTCGAGCGGTTTGTTTGGGAGAGGCTGCGTCTTGCTTGCGGGGGGGGGCATGAAGTATCGTGCCGGCGTGGTCACGGACCTCACGCACCCGTAGCTCAGCTGGATAGAGCGCTGCCCTCCGAAGGCAGAGGTCGCGCGTTCGA
>JASLYJ010000056.1 GCA_030739855.1 Alphaproteobacteria bacterium
AGGCCACTTGACATCACCAGCCATGTGGAAGAATTCACCGAAGGGTTCGCCGCCTTTTACGCCTGTTTGGATAAGTGTCTGCCCAAACATTACCTTGTCGATGTAATGACGCGCGGGCAGCCTTATGTCGATGCCGGCGTTCCCAAGACCCTCGCCAATAAGGTCGCCGGTTTGGTCAACATGTTCCCAGGCTGCGATATCATCAGACTGGCTGGTGCACGCAAACTGTCGGTCGCCGATGCGGCGAAACTTTATTTTGCGGTTGGCACCCGCTTCCACCTTGGCTCTTTGCGGGGCGCATCTGCGCGACTTGAAACCAAAAGCCACTGGCAAAAGCTGGCCGTGGCCGCCCTGGTCGAAGAAATCTACGGGCACCAACTGGCGCTCGCCTACCAGGTCATGGATACCCGTGGTCGAAGGAAAAAGAATTTTGATACGCAAAAGGCCATCACGGGCTGGGTCGAGAAAAACCAGATAGCCGTTGATCGCGCTGAACAGCTGATATCGGAATTGTCGACGACGGAAATTAATGATTTGGCGATGATCGCAGTGGCGTCGCGCCAGCTCAGGACCCTGGCGGAAACGCCCGTCGCCGGGTAGTTATGGACAAGAAAAAGTTGACGGACCGTCGTGGGCTGTTTTCCTGGTGCATGTATGACTGGGAAAATTCCGTCTTTCCGATGGTCATCATCACTTTTGTTTTCGCCACATATTTCACCAGCTCCGTTGCGCCCGACAAGATCACCGGCACCGCACAATGGGGTTAAGGCCCTTGAATCACATCTGTCTCATATGGTTCAACAACTTTCCGGACGGACACTAAGATAATGCTTCGCATAAAACCAAACTCAATCTATCATTACCGGAATGAGGCATTATTCGAGGTGCCCTAAAGCTGAATCACTTCCGGCTAAAGCCGGTCTTGTTTAGTTGAGCGTACTCCGCACACTTTTCTACCGGATGAAAGCGGTGGTTTTAACCAATATCGGCTTTCAGCCGATGGAGATAATATAATGTTCTCCTTACTTGATTTTACTATTGAGACTGGAGACGATTCAGGGCTACTACAGATGGTCCAAGATACCTTGAGTCTCCAGCATGACATTACCTTTGCGGCGTTTCAGACTGAACGCTATTCGTGAGGGATTTAGTGAGTTTCCAATATATTCGGAATCGTCATTCCAAACCTTTGTTGAGGGACTCGGTAATACCCCCTTTTTCAAGGGTCTCTGCAAGTAGAATGCTTTAAGCTGCCATGGGCATGCCCATGGCAAGTTTTTTTGTGTGCCTGGCATGGCACTGATCTTGGAGGTGTAAGTCCTCTACGGGCCGTATTGACCGGAACCGTTAGTCGAAGGCAACTGCGTCATCGTGAGGTGGGGTGGGGAGGAAGCCGGAGGCAAAATCTGGAGCGGACGAACAGGAACCGGATATCAGGCCGGTGCGATGGGGTAAGCCAGCAATGAATGGTCACGCCCGAAAGTCATTCGGACATCGCATTGGTAAATCCGGCCGCGACCAGAGGACAGATCAGCGTCTTACCCAGGGAGGTCTCCGCCTTTCTCGGTCGATACAGAGTAGCGCGTCGGCGACGCCGCGCGATGAATGCGGAGAAGTCAGCCGGGGCCATATTAGCGGTGCTTTATGCACCGTGAAGGGCCGAATTTCGAAGAACAAGGAGCAGTCCGGACGGACTCGCTGAACATGGAGTGACAGCAAGGAATGACCTATCAGACGGATCTCTTTGACGAGGCCCTGTTGAAGGCTATTCGCCCCGGCGGGAGCGGCAGAGGCGGAACCGACGCTCGCCCGTTAGAGGAGCCACAAGTGTTCACGGCGTTCATGCGGCAACGAGCCTTGACGATGCACCTGATGGAACGGGTGGCGTCTTCCGCCAACCTGAACCAAGCCTATAAACGGGTGAGGGCCAACAAGGGGGCGGCGGGAGCGGACGGTATGACCGTCGGCGGCCTCCGTCTCTGGTTGGCCGAACACAAGGATGAACTGGTGGGTTCGCTGATCCGCGGAACCTATCAACCGTCTCCGGTGCTGGGGGTGGAAATCCCCAAACCGGGGGGCGGGATGCGGCAATTGGGCATCCCCACGGTGGTGGACCGTCTGGTTCAGCAAGCCATCATGCAAGTCCTTCAGCCGATTTTCGATCCGACGTTCTCGGAGGCGAGTTTCGGTTTCCGCCCGGGCCGGGGGGCGCATGATGCGCTTACCCGATCCCGGGAGTACGTCGCTCAGGGGTATAAGATTGTAGTCGACCTGGACTTGGAGAAATTCTTTGACCGGGTCAACCATGACATCCTTATGTCCCGTGTGGCACGACGTATTGGTGACAAACGTCTGTTACGGATCATTCGCCGCTTCCTGGAAGCGGGGATGATGCGAGATGGTGTCTGTGTGGAGCGATACGAAGGCACGCCTCAAGGCGGGCCGTTGTCGCCGCTTCTCGCCAATATTCTTCTTGATGACCTTGATAAAGTGCTGGAGGCGCGAGGCCACCGCTTTGTTCGTTATGCCGACGATTGCAATATTTATGTGCAATCACAAAAGGCTGGCGCTCGGGTTATGGCCAACATCGCCGAATTCCTCGAAGGCAGGTTGCACCTTAAAATTAATCAGGAGAAAAGCACCGTGGCCCCGGTATGGGAACGGTCCTTTCTGGGCTATCGGCTGTTGTCGGGGGGAACCTTGGCGGTTGCGCCGAAAAGCCTGAAAAGGGCGAAGGATCGACTTCGCCAAATCACGCGCCGTAATCGAGGCATCAGCTTCGGGCGGATGATCAGCGAAATCAATTCCTTTACCACCGGATGGGTGACGTACTTTCGCATGGCACGATGCAAGTCGCATTTGAGGAGACTCGACGAATGGCTTCGAGCCCGCCTCAGATGCTTCCGCGTCAAGCAATGCAAACGGATCAAGCCCTTGGTGGACTTCCTGAAACGACAGGGAGTTCCGACAAAGCGGGCATGGATGGGCGGAGCTTCGGCCAAGGGATGGTGGCGAACCGCCAACTGTCCTCCGGTCAATGAAGCCATGCCAATTTCATGGTTCGCAACCAAGGGCTTGATGTCGATGGCGGAACGGTATGCAACGTTACAATTCTCGGAAAACCGCCGTGGTACGTAGAACGTATGCCCGGTGGTGTGAGAGGCGGAGGCCGCAAGGCCTCCGCCTACTCGATTTGGCGTTATGCCGCCGATGGCCATGTTGGGTCGTTCGTTATTGTATGTCCAGAGCCATGCTGTTGCTGCTTCCTGTACCTCC
>JASLYJ010000057.1 GCA_030739855.1 Alphaproteobacteria bacterium
GGGGCCGGGCCGCACCTTTATGATAGCACCACGGATGCCGAATTCATCAAGAACCGATTCAAGAAAACGCGCATTTTGAGACAGGGCCTCGTCATCCATTGATGGGCTCTTGTTTTCTTTATCGGAAATATCAAGAAGATTGAATGGCGGAATGGCGTAATGGTCATGAGAGTTGAATTTAAGCTGCGTCTGGCGTGCGCTATTGGCGAGTTTGCCCCGGGTTGGCGCAGGGGAACGCGCTGCCACTAGGGTCGTGGCGCCAGTTTTTGGTTTGGCAGTGACGTTTGCTGGGGCGGCAGCATGGTGAGGCTTTATGCGTAGTGCCGGGTTTTTACCTGACAGAAGGGAACGCACAAGATGCCATAACTCCCGCGCAAAAACGGTGCAAAGATGGGACACCACAAGTACCAGCCCGCCCAGGATGCCCCCAGCGCGGCGCAAAAGGGACGCCCACTCCTGACCCGACAAACCCAGCGACACACCAAAGCCAAGCAGCGCTAGAAACACCGCTAGGGAGGCAAGAATGATGTTCAGATTAATCTGCGTCATGCTGGTGCCAAGCCCCGAAGTCCACTCTGTCAGAAACGAAAGCAAGAACTGTCCGGTGGTCCCGCCGAGCCCCGAGGTCAAGGGCCAATCTTGCGGCACCGGCAGGATCGATAAGGCAATAGCGGCGAAAATCAGGGTTAAGGGAAGCGCGGTGAACGAGAGCCAGAAATGATGATTGGCCTTCTTACTAAGTAGACGCCAGCCCCAGACGACGAACACAGAGGCCAACAGATAACCGGAAAAGCCAAGAATCTGGAAAGTTAGATCTGCGGTATAAGATCCCGCTAGCCCCAGAGGGTTAAGGGCCGCCCTCTCGGTTGATGTGTTAAGGGACGGGTCCATGTGGTTATAGCCGAAAAAAGCTATCGCTAGCGCAGCGCCCAACAAAAGCAGCGCCAGCCCGGAAAGCTCGATCAGGCGGCGGCGGAAAAAAGCGCCGGTTCCGAAAGGAAGAAAGGTGATCTTTTTGGGCTGTCCGATCTTTGCCGTCATCCGGGTGCCCGAATTATGGAAAATACGCCTTGAAAAACTCTCCGATTGTATGCTGGTGCTTTTCTGGCTACAAGGGCGCTTACCTAAAAATACACATGATTGGGTAGGTGCCGGAAAAAATAATCCCTATGGGTGGTGTCTAGTGGAGGGGGTCCTCCAAGATTTGCAGGGAGTAGAAAAACATCTCAAAATCAGCTGGCAGCACACAAGAAAAGGGGGTCGTAAAGCCCCTTTTTCACGGTATTAAGGAAATAACGTGACATCAGGGGGGGATAACGCCATGAGCGTCGAAAGCACACATCAGGAAACCATCGTCCTGCACGCGGGGCACCGTAAGGACGAGACCACCAACGCGGTGGCCGTGCCCATCTACCAGACCACCTCATACCAATTCGACAACACCGAACATGC
The DNA here is from genome assembly GCA_030739855.1 of Alphaproteobacteria bacterium. GTDB lineage: Bacteria > Pseudomonadota > Alphaproteobacteria > UBA11136 > UBA11136 > UBA11136. The sequence continues at coordinate 1,453 of JASLYJ010000057.1, forward strand.
GGGAAATCTATTCGCACTCAAGGAATTTGGTAATATCTACACGCGCATCATGAACCCCACCTGCGATGTGCTGGAGCAGAGGCTTACCGCACTTGAGGGCGGCGCGGCGGCGCTTGCGGTCTCGTCGGGCCAGGCCGCCTCGATGATAGCGGTTCAAAACATAGCGCAGGCCGGCGACAATATCGTGAGTTCCACCGATCTTTATGGTGGCACTTGGAACCTCTTCGCAAATTCGCTGAAGACCATGGGGATTGAGGTGCGCTTCGTGGATCCGGAAGATCCGGAGGTCTTCCGCGGGGCCACCGACGACAAGACCCGGGCCTATTACGCCGAGACCCTCCCCAACCCGAAGCTCCAGGTGTTCCCCATCAAGGAGGTAGCGGATATCGGTCGCGAGTTGGGGGTACCGCTGATTATGGATCACACGGCGGCGCACGGTTTGTGCCGTCCCTTCGACCATGGCGCCGCCATCATCGCCTCATCATGCACCAAGTATATCGGCGGCCACGGCAATTCCATCGGCGGAATCATTATTGACGGAGGCAATTTCGACTGGGAGGCCCATAAGGAACGCTTCCCCATGCTCAACGAGCCTGACCCCAGCTATCATGGCGCGGTATGGACCGAGGCGGTCAAGCCGCTTGGGCCCGTCGCCTATATCATTAAGGCGCGGGTCACACTCCTGCGGGATTGCGGCCAGGCCATGAGCCCCTTCAACGCCTTTCTCATCCTACAGGGTCTTGAGACTCTCCCGCTGCGCATGGAACGGCATTGCGGAAACGCTGAAAAAATAGCCACCTTTCTCGACGGCCACGCAAAGGTCACGCGCGTCATTTACCCGAGCCTGATGGAGGGAGAGCACCGCCGCCGCGCCGATGCCTATCTTGAGGGCGGCTACGGAGGGCTCGTCGGTTTCGAGCTTGAGGGCGGGACTGAATCCGGGCGCAAGTTCATCGACTCGCTCAAGCTTTTCTACCATCTCGCCAATATAGGCGATGCGCGCAGCCTCGCTATCCACCCGGCAAGCACGACCCATTCCCAACTCACGGAGGAAGAGCAATTCGCCACGGGCGTCTCCCCGGGCTACGTCCGCCTTTCCATAGGACTCGAGCACATCGACGACATCATGAGCGATCTTTCCCAGGCGCTCGACGACGCATGAGGGCTGATCCCGGCTTCACGGATATAGGTGCCTCCTGGGGTGCCCATCTTGATCTTTTCAGTCCTAGGGCCTGCCTAATTTCCGTCAGACGACCGGATGACCGCCCCCCGGCAACGGGGAAACTCGCCGGAGGGAGAAACCAACGGTCAGTAAGATTCTGGCCACGGTGAAGGATTTTATAGTTCGTAGCCCTTTTCGCCATGCACCGTGATGTCCAGCCCTTCTAGCTCTTCGTTTTCGCCGACGGAAAGACCCACCACGGCGGCAACCACCTTGATGATGATGTAACTCACCACCGCAGACCACACCAGGGTGGCGATGACGCCCACGGCCTGGACAGTGAACTGGCTACCGATGGTCATACCCTCGGCAAGGCCGAGTCCGCCAT
>JASLYJ010000058.1 GCA_030739855.1 Alphaproteobacteria bacterium
GCGGCTTTGTGGCAGCGCATGGATGCCATTGAGAGCTTCGCTGCTGATGTGGCCCATGAGATCAAGAATCCGCTCACCTCTCTACACAGCGCAGTGGAGACGGTAGCGGGCGTCAAGGACCCGGAACAACGGGACAAACTTCTGGCGGTGGTCCTTGACGACGTGCAGAGAATCGATCGTCTCATCAGCGATATTTCCGACGCCTCCAGGCTTGATGCTGAACTTTCCCGGGCCACGCGCGTGCCGGTGGACGTGGCAGCGCTTCTCGTCACGCTCAGTGACATGCACAATACCACTAGCAGTAGTGCGGAAGGGCCATTTCTGACAGTGGAGGCCAAAGTGGGAACTGATTTCCACGTGGCGGCCATAGAAGACCGTCTGGCACAGGTCTTCCGCAACCTCATCGCGAATGCTGTTTCCTTCAGCCCTCCGGGGGGACGCATCACCTGCCGCATCACCCAGGGAAATGCCGGGGACGGTGAGATCGTAGCGGTGACTGTAGAGGACCAAGGCCCCGGAATCCCGGAAAGCAAGCGCGAGACCATTTTTGAGCGCTTTTACACTGAACGCCCCGAAGGAGAAAAATTTGGCACCCATTCCGGGTTGGGATTGAGCATCTCCAGACAGATCGTCGAGGCCCACGGCGGCACGCTGCGTGCTGAGAACTTAACCGACAGGAACGATAGGGTATGCGGCGCCCTTTTTACCGTCCACCTGCCCCGCGACTAGCGTCCCTATCCAACCAGCCGACGTTGACAGTGGTTGCTGTTGGGGGCACCGTCATCCTATGACCTTGATCCACGGTACGTGCGTAGCACTCGACGAAATGGCCGTGCTTTTGCGCGGCCCACCCGGCAGCGGCAAAAGCGATCTCGCCATGCGGCTCCTAGATGGTGGCGCGCGACTGATCGCCGATGACCAGACCATGGTTGAATCGCTGGCAGGGCAGCTGACGGCGACGGCCCCGGAAACCATCGCCGGACAAATAGAGGTAAGGGGAGTGGGTGTCCTTGAAGTAGAAGCTGAGGAATCGGGTATTTTAGGACTGGTAGTGGATCTGGTGACGGACCCACCCGAACGCATGCCGGAGCCTGAAACCGCCGAAATCATGGGCATTGTGCTACCCTTGCTCCGACTCGATCCTTTCGAGGCTTCGGCGGCGGCCAAACTCCGCCTTGCCGCGCGGTCTCTGGCCGGGGAAGCCAGAGGGTCAGCGTGAACGACAGAAAGCAGAAACCAGCTTTCGTAGCCTAAGAACTTGTTTCATAGTTGCGTGATAAAGAACATCAGGTCAATCTCTACACCCGGGATTTAGATTTGACCGCCGTTCACAAGTTGGAAGGGCTTGTTCATGATTGGAATGGTTCTCGTCACCCACGGAAGGCTAGCCTCGGAGTTTGTGGCGGCGCTGGAGCATGTGATGGGGCCTCAGGACAATATTTGCGCTATCTGTATCGGCACCAGTGACGACATGGAACAGCGCAGGAAGGACATTCTGGCGAGCATCGCCGCCGTGGACAACGGCAGCGGCGTGGTCCTTCTGACAGATATGTTCGGCGGCACCCCGTCCAATCTGGCCATCTCGATCATGGAGAAAACCCCGGTGGAGGTCATCGCCGGGGTCAACCTGCCCATGCTGATTAAGCTGGCAGACGTACGCCAGGAAATGAGCCTGGCGGAGGCCGTGGCCAGCGCCCAGAAGGCGGGACGTAAGTATATCAACGTGGCCTCGGGCCTGCTTAGGGAAGAAAAGACGTGAGCGAACTTCGGTCGGGAAAAGACTGTGCCAAAGGTAAGCTAGCACTCAAAATACCCATGACTATAACTAACCGGCTAGGCCTGCACGCACGCGCCGCCGCCAAGTTCGTCGAGACGGCGGGGCAATTCGACGCCGACATCACCGTCCGCAAGGACGACAACGAAGTTTCGGGGCTCTCCATAATGGGGCTGATGATGCTTGCCGCTACACCTGGCACTGAGATCGTGATCGAATCGATGGGAAACCAAGCAGAAGACGCGTTGGCTGCACTGAAAGACTTAGTAGCCAGAAACTTTGACGAAAACTAGGCCATGACCAGAATGAGGAAACAAAAGGCGCCACCGTGCAAGGAACGAATCCTTGAGGGGCTAGGCGTTTCCCCTGGTATTGCTATTGGCCCCATCCATGTGCGCGAAAGCGGCGCGGTGGAGGTTTCCGAATACCGCATCTCCCCCAAGCATGTGAAGTCCGAACTGGCCCGCTTTGCCAAGGCCGTGAAGCGCACCAGGCGGCAACTCCTGAAGCTCAAATCCGAGGCCCAGACCCTTCCCGATACCACCGCGGAAGAACTTGGATATCTTCTCGACGCTCACCTCCACATGCTCGAAGGTTCGCGTCTAATCCGCGGTGTGGAGAACCGTATTGCCGAGAGGCTTCTCAATGCCGGAGCCGCCGTACAGGCGGAAATTTCAGAAATTGGCAAGGGGTTTGCGGCCATGGATGATTATTATCTGGCGGCTCGTATGGAAGACATCCGCGAGGTAGGATCCCGCTTGGTGCGGTCCCTGACCAAATCCCCGCCTCTGGCATTTT
>JASLYJ010000059.1 GCA_030739855.1 Alphaproteobacteria bacterium
TTATTTCAAGATTTCTGGTGTAAATCTCATCAACTATTTTTTCTTTTAAAAAGGATGAATTTGCGGTCGAGGCATCAAACGTATAATTGATGTCGTCAGCCGTCAGAGTTGTTTCCTCCTCCCTGATCTTTTCAAAAATCGGGGTATCTGGAAGAGGCGTCAGAATGGAAAACTGATTCCAGTCTAATGCTATCTCCTCAGCAAGATCATATGTCATCTGTCGTTGCTCCGCAGTTTCCCCCGGAAATCCAACGATGAAATTTGCCCGATAATATATTTCCGGGAATTTATGCAGCAATGGCGCCTTCTCCCTCAATATCCTGAGGGTCAGGGGTTTTTTCGTCTCTCGAAGAACTTTTGGATCGCCGGATTCAATGCCAATGGAAAAATAACGGCAGCCCGAGCGTGCCATTTTATCAAGCAAGGGCTCGTCCAAGCTTCCCAAGCGAATGCCATTCCCGATAGACCAGGTTAAATCAAACCTACGATCGATCAGTCCATCTAAAATCTTATGGCACCTATCCTTATCATAAGTGAAGTCATCGTCCACAAAATCGATATGACGAATGTCATAACGATTGTAAAGAATATCAATTTCCTGCAAGACCCGTTCCGGCGAAGACAATCGCACTCCCTTGCCGTTGAAATTTCTTACACTGCAAAAAGTGCATGCGGCAATACAGCCCCTTGTTGTTTGCAGCGTGGCTATTGGCACATGACGCTCATAGGTTTGCGATCCTGAGACGATACCATATTGGCTATAACGGGTGAGGTCGACGCAGCCAAAGTCCGGAATCGGGAGAGAATCGAGAACTTGAGGACGGTCAAGCCCCAGAACAAGGTCTTCGGGATTCCTTAGTAATTTAGCCGTGTTGATAACCACCCCTTGCAAGCTGTCTTCAATTCCGTTCAGGTAACGAATCAGACCGGGAAAGTGATTCTCACTTTCACTCATACAGATAGCGTCAAATATCTCTGTCGCCTTGCTTTTTTCCCTGCCAGTAGAAAGCATGCCTGTGATGTGAACCCCCCCCGCCACGAGAAGTATATGGGGGTAATTTTTGCGAATCTGTTTTGATAACTCGCCGGCCCGGGCAAGGGAATTTCCGAACAGCACACTGAAGCCGATAATATCCGGTGAAAAAGATTTTATCTTTTCATCGCATATTTCATACCAATCGACAGGGCGTTTATCGTGACTGCGCTTGAGTGTCTCATAATGTAAATCGAGAACAGAAACCTCAATATCGGGAAATGCCTCCTTGGTACTGGCAGATATATACATCAAGCCCAACGGGGGATAGATCTCGCGTTCGATCCCTGCATTCAGAGCTTCTAGTGCAATTCTTGGAGTATTTATAAGAAGTATCTTCTTGATCATTGCGTTGATCCAAATTTATTAAAAGGAACCGGACGTAAGGAATATATTTCATTGCCGTATATGGATTTCATATGGATTTCCACAAACCCATGAACCGGCACTTAAGTCGTGGTTCAATTCGTTCATATATTATCATTATATTAAGTAGCAAATACTGCCACGCCCACTATTTTTTAGATCGCCCCCATCCCGTCACGATCAAGACATACGCGAAGCGATTTCGGCATGTTGTCGGGCGATGGTGCGCTCCTCGTTTACCTTGTCAATTCGCTTGCGCACATCTCCGGGCATATTGGGGTCGAGGTTCCGTTGATAGCAGTAGATACGGTCTCCGGTCGGGCCAATGACATTGATTCTCACGCGGTAGACGGCCTCAGCCATGGACGAGGTATAGGATCTGGCCTTCTCGACGGAGGAGAGGATGGCATCGTCAAGTTGAAAATGAAACGGAACGGCTTTCCCCAAATAATAGTCCCGCAACGGCGCATAGCCCTCATCCGCAAGCCAGGATTCCAGATCGTACTCGTATTCGACCACCTTCGAGGAAAGGGGATTCTCGTAACAAACGATCTTGTCTAATCCCATATCCAGGGTAGTTTCAAGTTCACCCATCTCTTCACCGCTTAATTTCTCGCCAAAGAAACGCCCCAGGCCTTCCTTCAGATAGGTTCTGAGATCGGTAATGATCGCTGCATTCGCAACGAGGTTCGCCATGTAAAACGGGACGAGGGCCAGTTGATGGGTGTCGACCGTCCTGAGGTCCTCTGCGCTGAACTCCAGCTTCACCTGATCAGCGGGGATGAGCTCGTCTTTGCAGGACTGGCGGAAAGCTTCGAGAAGAGCACGCCATTGTGGCGTCCAGTTGTCCCCATCGCGGGTGATCCTGTCTGCAAGGGTGGCATAATCCAGTCCGCAAATGTCGAGACAGCGCGTGAACTCGATGAAAAGTTCGCTCCCCAGAACATGGATCAGGAACTGAAACAGGCGCAGACACAGGAAGTCCTCGCGGCTGCAGGTGTTTGTTTCAGTCACCACTTCCTCATACTCAAGGGAATGGATGTCCTTGTAGCTGCTGACATAGCGGGGAATGACGCGAAAAGCCGACTTGAAAC
>JASLYJ010000005.1 GCA_030739855.1 Alphaproteobacteria bacterium
CAAGAAATGATGCGCATGGCAGAAAAAAACCTATTATTGCAGCTTCTCGATCAGAGTTGGAAAGACCATCTCTTGTCCTTGGACCACCTGCGGCATGGGATAGGTCTGCGCGCTTATGCCCAACGCGACCCTTTGAATGAGTATAAATATGAAGCCTTCAACCTATTTGAAAAAATGCTGGTGCGCTTACGGGAAACTATCACCGGGGTGCTTTCCCATCTCGACATCCGTGTCGGTGATCCCGAGAACAGCGTACCTTTGCGTGCCCATCAAGAAATGCATCAAAATATCGAAGGTGATATCCAGCCCGGTGAAGAACCGGGACTGCAGCCGCGTTCCAGTACCGTGCTGAAACGGGCAGCTGAAGCAGAAATCGACCGCAATGATCCCGTCACCTGGGGCAAAATTCCCCGCAATACACCCTGTCCTTGCGGCAGCGAAAAAAAATATAAACACTGCCACGGCCGCACATAAAGCAGCCTCTACGGACAGAACCGGTTATTCCCCTTCCACGGCACCCATGGCCAGAAATTTCTCTTGGCGGCGGTGGCGCAACGAGGTGGGGTCCATTCCCACAAGCTCCTTCAGCGCTCCTTCCACCGCATCACCGAGGGCGGTAATAGCGGGGCCAGGAAAGCGGTGGGCAGCCCCTACGGGTTCGGGCACCACAGCATCCACTACACCGAACTTCAGAAGGTCCTGGGCTGTAAGCTTCATGGCTTCGGCGGCGTCCCGGGCCTGATCACCGTTGCGCCACAGGATCGAAGCACAGCCTTCCGGTGAAATCACCGAATAGATGGCGTTTTCAAGCATGAGCACCCTATTGGCGGTGGCCAGGGCAATAGCCCCGCCTGAACCGCCCTCGCCGATTACGGCGCTGATAAGCGGTACCTTGAGCGCGAGACAGGTTTCTATGGAAGCGGCGATGGCCTCTGCTTGGCCACGCTCCTCAGCGCCGACACCGGGATAAGCGCCAGGTGTATCCACCAGAGTCAGAACCGGCAGGCCGAAATGGTCGGCCATTTTCATCAGTCGGATAGCTTTGCGGTAGCCTTCGGGACGGGCCATACCAAAGTTATGTTGCATACGTGTATTGGTATCCACACCCTTTTCGTGGCCAATAATCATGGCCGTGTGGCCACGGAACCGGCCCAGTCCACCAATGATAGCTTGGTCGTCGGCGAAGGCACGATCTCCAGCTAGGGGCGTAAAGTCCTCAACTAGACCCTCGATATAGTCGGTGAAATGGGGCCGATCTGGATGACGTGCCACTTGTACTTTCTGCCAGGACGTGAGTTTTGAATAGATCTGCTTGAGGATCTTGTCAGACTTAGCCTGGAGCCTAGTAATTTCATCGGTGATGTTCACAGCGTCGTCTTCACTGAGATGACGCAGGTTTTCAATCTTAGCCTCTAGTTCGGAAAGCGGTTTTTCAAAATCTAGAAAATTATGCATTGTGTGCTTCCTGAAGTAGAATCAATAGCATAACGGTGATTGCTGTGATGGTGGGGAAAAAGGCGGTAGAATCCCCCGACGCCACCTCATAGAAAATCGCTATGGGGGGGCTTAAGTGCCAACGATCTGTTTCGCCTTTTCGACCATAACTTCCGCCTGCTTGATAGAGGCGATATCGATAAGCCGACCATCAAGGGTTACTGCGCCCTTGCCGGCCTTTGTGGCCTCAGCCATAGCGTCAAGGATGCGCTTGGCTTTAGTGACTTCTTCCTCGGTGGGGCTGAAGACCGAATTAGCAAGTTCAATCTGGCTGGGGTGAATAGCCCATTTGCCCTCGCAGCCTAGCGTCGCGGAACGGTTAGCTTGGGCAGTATAGCCGTCGGCATCGCCGAAATCGCCGAAGGGGCCGTCAATTGGCCGTAAGCCGTTGGCGCGAGCGGCAACCACCATACGTGCCACCGCGTAATGCCACATGTCACCCCAATGGATGTCTCGGTTGCCATCGTCATCAGGATCAGTGAGGACGTGATAGTTGGGGTGGGGGCCACCGATAACGGTGGTCTTGGCCTTGGTGGAGGCGGCATAGTCGGCGACGCCGAAATGCAGGGATTCAAGCCGTTTGCTGGCGGCGGAAATCTCGTTCACGTTCTGCATCCCCAGCGCGGTCTCGATAATGAGCTCAAAACCAATGCGCTTTTTTGCACCTACAGCATCTTCCACCTGGGTCACAAGCATATCCACAGCATAAACATCTGAGACCGTGCCAATCTTTGGAATCATGATGAGGTCGAGCTTGTCGGTAGCCTGTTCGATAAGGTCCACCACGTCGCGATACATGTAATGGGTATCGAGGCCGTTGATGCGCACCGACAGGGTTTTGCCCTTCCAGTCTATATCGTTGAGAGCTTCGATGATGTTCTTGCGCGCCTGTTCCTTTTCATCGGGCGCAACGGCATCTTCCAGGTCCAGGAAAATCACATCCACATCGGATAACGCCGCTTTTTCAAATAAGTCGGGATTACTACCCGGCACGGCTAGTTCACTGCGGTTTAGACGCGCAGGTGCTTGCTCAATAATATGAAAGCTCATTCTTGCCTCATTAGCGAAAGGATGGCTGGGTGAAACGGTTTTTCAGGAAAAAGGGGCCTAAAAGGAAGGGGAACATGATTGAACGACCTACAAAAGTCAACGAGAGGACGATTTTTTGGCCTTGTCATCATAGAACTCCGATAGCGGGTGATGCTCTTCAACCAAGGATTTAAGGCGCTTGTCCTGAACATAGGTGTAAATTTGGGTGGTGGTGATATCGGCGTGTCCCAGCATTTTTTGAACACTGCGCAAATCGGCGTCATGATTGAGAAGGTGGGTTGCAAAGGCATGTCGAAGTATATGGGGATATACCCGGCTTGCGTCCATATTCGCATCCATCACCAACTGTTTTAATATCTGGGCAAAACGTTGGCGGGTGAGCTGGCCGCTAGCTGAACGGGAGGGAAAGAGCCAGGGAGAGGACGAGGCTGAACCTTCGCCTTTACCCCCCGGCAAGAAGGTATCCCGCACCATAAGATAGTCGGCCAGAGCCTCGCCTGCGGGATCACTCAGGGGAACCATGCGCTCCCGATCACCCTTGCCACGCACGAGAAGAAGAGAAAGATCCCGTTCCGGTGCCGACAGGGGAAGCCCCACCAGTTCCGAAACGCGCAGGCCGGTAGCGTAGAGAATCTCAAGAAGGGCAATAAGGCGGATATCCCTGGCAACGCCACCAGCCAGCTTGGCTAGCTGTTTCTGCAGCTTTTTGCGGTCATAATCAGAGGAAGTTTTCTCGATCTGCTGACGGATATGGCCATAACGGGCCTTGCCTTCCGTGACATGTCGGTGGGCAAGATCGAGAAGTTTTTCCACTTCTTCCTCGCTCAACACTTTCGGTAGAACCCGCCCCTGGCGGGGACTATCCACCGCGGAACTAAGGTCGTCCTGTAGAACGGGATTATCTTGGCGATGGCCCTGGCTAAAGAGAAACCAGAAGAACTGTCGTATTGCAGAAAGGCGGCGAGCGGTGGTGCGTGGCGCCATGCCGAGATCCACCTGTTTTGCAAGATAATCCCGTATAGCCTGCGTATCGGCAGATTCTAAAGTTTCCCCTCGAGCTTTCAGAAACTCTTCGAACTGGGTCAGGTCGTTGGAATAAGCATCAAGTGTATTACTTGAAAGCCCTCTTTCAGCTACCAGCATTTCGAGGAAAGATTCCACATGGCGGGAGACGAGCGTTTTTTTCTTGGGGGATTTCCTGGCGATAAGTTTCTTCTCGGAAGCCTTTTTTTTAGGATTAGTGGCATCGAATCGTCTGTCCATGACACTGCTCGCGTTATCCGCCTCAGAGCCCAGCGGCAATGGCGGCTTCCAAGGCCAGGGCACGGGCCTCTTTATCGAGCCCTACTAGACGCAGGTGGCTAATAATCTCGTTCAAAGTGATAGGATGAACCAAGCTCAGGTCACCGCTCCCGAGAGCAACCAGAGAAAAAAGAATGGTTTCCCCCAGACGCAGTTCCTCCGCAGCCATCCGGAGACCATACCACAGAACAGGGGACGGCAGGGACAGATCGGGAAGCGAGACACTTTTCTGTGCCTCCTCCTTTTCGCCAAGAGCCTTTTGGAAACGGTCTTCCCAAACAGAAATGTCTACCGGCTTTCCCACAGAATCGAGGAGGCCTAGAAGCATATCTCCACGGTATCTCGCCACCGATTCTGCATTCTTGATCCCGGCCGAGGGGTCGTCGCCATCTTCATCAGACGACATTAAAACTACTACGCCTTGTTTCACCCAGGCCTTGGTCATAGCTCCATCTAGAGGGGTGGGTTCATCAGGATTGGAGAGCTGGATCAAAGGCCATAAGCGCGCCGTTACTTGCCTCGCCTCTGGAAGGCCAGGAGCTTCTCGTTCTGCCAAGTCGTACCAATCCATAGCCTGTTCCAAGGCCCCGGTGAAAATTAGGACCCGTCCTGCCTCCTCTGCGAACCATATGAGTTCGGCAGCGGGGGCTATGTCGATCAGAATCGGAGAAATGACACGTGCCGCAGTCTCGTAGAGATCTCCATTCCTTGCCGATTCCAGAAAGGTCAGAAGCACCTCGGCACGGGCAGTCGGCACATCCTGAACCTTAGCCGTGCGCAACAGCAATGCCCGGCCCCGGGGCCCGTCAATGGCTTCGGCCGTGGTCAGGGCGGATTCCAGTTCTTCGGAGGTAAATTCAATGCTGGCGTAAATCTGGCGCAGAGATTCCGTGGACAGGACGCCCGCCGATTCGGCCTTCTCGGCCGCGGTAAGACGGATTTCCGGGTCGGCATTGGGACTGATGGCAATAGCGGCCAAAAGGGCCGGATTTTGTGTTTGTGTGACATCACCGGGCAATCTCAGATTTCCCGCCCGCGCTATGGCCAATTGCAGGGCCGTGGGATAGGAAAGACTGTTGATCTCCCCTTCCCATTCCCCGAGAAGGGAACCGACGAGTCTGAAAAATACCGAGTCCGCATCCATCCCCTGTTCCCGCATCAGGTTGACACCCAAGGCCGCACGGGCATTTTCGCCATTTAGTACCTGGCAAAAAATCAGGCCTTTCTGCCAGAAGGAATCCTGTGATTTACGTACGGCCACCATGATATGGGGACAGGCCTCGGCGCTGTCATTGACAAGAAACAGATTGTTCACCTGGGCCCTGAGAAGAGCTTCGTCATCAAGATGTACTGGCGCCACCCCGAGTAATGATTCAACGGCTTCCGTGTCGCCCATGGCCATAAGGCGAGCAATGCGAAGAGCCATGAGACTCACCCCTTCAGACACCCCATACGGCGCTGTAGCATTCGACAACAGGAGGCGCCGCATAAGATCCCGCATGGTCCGGGAATGAGTCGTGACGGGAAGTTTCGGCAATAACCATTCGACGGTTTGACGATTGCTTCCACTCCACATTTCTGTGCCGAACCCGCCCTGTTCCACATCCCAAATACCTACGGAATCAGGATCAATGGTCTGAAGCATGTCTGTTTCGATATGGGCTCCTGATTCCACGTCGGTGACAGAAGCAGGTTCCGTTCTCTTCGGAAGCGGCAAACCCGCCCCTCCCGCAGGCTTTTCTCCATCCGAGGATGGTGTAAGTACTACCGGTGGCCGCGACTGAGGCGAAAAGACTGGATCGGACCGCGCCTCACGAGCGGCGACAAATCCTGTATACGACATGGAGAACACAAGAGAACTAGCCACCAGAAGCCTGATGGCGGAGAAAGCATCTCCGTTTTTCCATGAAGCATCAGCGTGGAAATTTTTCATCTGGAATCACTTTTTCGACTGGCGCGGAGGGTGCGGGAATGTTCCATGTGCTCAGAAAAGCAACACCAGCGATGAAGCCAGCAAATAACATAATAATCAATAAACGGGTAATGTTTCGCATAGTTTCAAATGTAGCCGGGTAATGATTGCAGAGAAAATAAGCCCTTCCTTCTTCCGCTTGTCCGACAAAGGAGAACTGGTGCCACATGCAATTGTGTGTGATAAGCTTCGAGTGTGGCGATAATGCGGCAAGTTGAGGAGGACATCTACAGTGTTTTTTCAGCTCGTCGCCCTGTTTCTTCATAGTCCCGGCTGTAGTTTGACCGGGCGCCGGCAGACCGAACGCTTACCCGTAGATGACCCCGCCAAAACCTATTCTCTCGCTCAACAAAACTATTGTGCTTACTGGAATGATGGGCGCGGGGAAAACATGTATCGGACGAAGACTCGCTGAAAAGCTTGGTCTCCCCTTCGTCGATGCCGACGTCCAAATCACTGAGGCGGCGGGTTGCGGCATCTCCGAAATTTTTAAGCGTCATGGAGAAGAGGCCTTCCGGGATGGCGAACGTCGCGTGATCTCCCGCCTTCTCGGTGAACCCATCCATGTGCTTTCCATTGGTGGCGGCGCCTCCATGGACCCCAAAACACGCGCGCTGATTGCCGAACAATCGGTTTCGGTATGGCTACGTGCTGATATCGAGCTGTTACTGAGCCGGGTTCTCCGGCACGACACTCGCCCCTTGCTGGGAAAGGGGGACCCTCGCGAGATTTTAGAAAAACTAATTGAAGAACGTTATCCGGTTTATGCTCAGGCTGATGTCATTGTTGATTCCGTCGATGCACCACCCGAAATTACCGTGGAAAAAACATGTAAGGCCCTAGCGGCATATTTAAACGATAATCCATCTTCATCCTGAAAGGCATCATGAGCTACATAAATCGAGTTCCGGTCGAGCTAGGAAAACGCAGTTACGACATTCTTGTAGGCATTGGTCTTCTGCAACAAGCTGGGGAAGAGCTATTGCCGATCCTCAGACAGCCGAGGGTTGCCATCATCACGGACGACAACGTTGCTCCTCTCTACCTTGAAACACTGGAGACATCCCTCTCCGCTGCCGGGATCAACCATTCACACACCATTCTGCCCCATGGCGAACAAACTAAAGACTTCACCTGTCTGCAGCGGCTTGTGGAACAGCTTCTTAAAAACAAGATGGAACGCGGGACTGCACTAATCGCCCTTGGTGGCGGCGTTATCGGCGATATCACAGGATTTGCCGCAAGCATCGTTCTGCGTGGCATTGATTTCATTCAGGTACCTACCACGCTACTTTCTCAAGTTGACAGTTCCGTGGGGGGAAAGACGGGGATCAACTCCCCCCATGGAAAGAATCTCATCGGGAGCTTTTACCAGCCCCGTCTGGTTCTCGCTGATATAGGTACCTTGGACACACTTCCGCAGCGGGAACTCCTCGCAGGCTATGCCGAAACGGTGAAATACGGGTTAATCAATGATTCCGACTTTTTTGCCTGGCTCGAAGAACAGGGCCCAGCCCTATGCAAAGGCGACCAAGCCTTGCGCCAAGAAGTCGTTGTTAGGAGTTGCCGAGCGAAAGCGGTTATTGTTGCCACCGATGAAAGGGAAGTCGGTGCACGGGCTCTTCTCAATCTCGGTCATACCTTCGCCCACGCCCTGGAGGCCGAAACCGGATACGGTGATTCCCTCATTCACGGCGAAGCGGTGGCAATTGGCATTAAGCTTGCCTTCGACCTTTCGTCGCACCTTAAACTATGCCCGAAACAGGAATGTGAACGCGTGGCCCATCATTTCGAAACGGTGGGGCTTCCCACAAAGCTAAGGGAAATTGCTGGACCGGATTGGACACCGCAGACGTTGGTAAACCACATGACGCGAGATAAAAAGGTCCGAAACGAAAAAATTACTTTTGTCCTTACGAATGGCATTGGTAAGGCCTTCCTGACTTCCGACGTCAGTATGGATGCGCTTGAAAGCACCTTGCAGGACGCTCTTTCCCAGTGAGAGCGCCTGTGTTCCAGATACCCGCGGTCAGGCCAGGAACCGTCGCCACCAGCCTGCTGAATACGTAAGGTCCAAATCATGGATACGGAAATCTGGATCACAATCGGCGCGATTTTTCTTCTGCTTCTACTTTCGGCTTTCTTTTCAGGATCCGAAACGGCGCTGACGGCGGTATCACGGCCGCGCATGCACCATCTCTTGAAGACGGGCAACAAACGAGCGGGAACCATCCAGAAACTTCACGCACGCATGGAGCGTCTGATCGGCACCATCCTGTTGGCAAACAATCTTGTTAACATTCTGGCGTCGGCCTTAGCTACAAGCCTGCTGATCGGTTTTTTCGGCGACACCGGTGTTGCCTACGCTACCCTTGTCATGACGGTCCTAGTCTTGATTTTCGCTGAGGTCTTGCCCAAGACTTACGCCATCAACAACGCGGATCGCACCGCCCTTGCCGTAGCTCCGGTAGTGCGCCTCCTAGTGTCAGTGTTATCCCCCATTTCCGATATCGTACAGGTGGTGGTGCGAACCACTTTGCGTATGTTTGGGGTAAGTACTAAAAGCAATATTGGCTCCATCACCGACGATGAACTACGAGGCGCTATCGACCTTCACGCAGAAAGCAGCGCCACCGACAATCAGGAGCGCGCCATGTTGCGTAGCATCCTTGACCTCGACCACGTGGAAATTGGGGAAATTATGATCCATCGCAAGGATATCTTCACGGTAGATGCTGATCTTCCCTCAGCCACCATCCTCGAACAGATCGTCGCCAGCCCCTATACCCGCATTCCCATGTGGAGTAAGGAGCCCGATAATATTATTGGTGTCTTGCACGCCAAGACACTGCTTTCCGCCGTCAAACCTTCAGCTACGGCAAAGGAGGGGCTGAACATGGCTAACCTTGCAGCAAAACCATGGTTCGTTCCCGAATCTACCACCTTGTTGCAACAGCTGCATGTTTTCCGGAAGAAACGGGAACATTTCGCGCTTGTGGTGGACGAATACGGTGCCCTGATGGGTATTGTGACTTTAGAGGATATCCTTGAAGAAATCGTCGGGGACATCACCGATGAGTTTGACGTAAATGTTCCCGGCGTGCGCCACCAGGATGACGGTTCTTTCATTATCAATGGTGGTGTGACCATTCGTGATCTAAACAGGCAATTCGACTGGCACCTGCCTGACGATGAGGCGGCAACTCTGGCCGGTCTGGTCCTTCATGAATCCCGTCGCATTCCAAATATAGGCCAGGTTTTTAATTTTTATGACTTTAGGTTTGAGATTCTGCGCCGCAAGAAAAACCAGGTTACCTCTATCCGTCTTTCGCCTCCCAGAGAGAAAAAGGTCGAACCCGTACCATGAAAAACCTGCTCCTATTTAGACGTGACAAACCCTGTAGAACCATAGCACTTGACCAATGTCGTCTGCGACTGCGAGAGTTAACAATCCTATACCATGATTACAGAACATGAGAATAAGGGGAGGAGAGAGGCGACATGCCGATGAAAATTATTCCTGATGTCGTCAATAATCAGAAAATTCAATGTGTTACGGGCTCCACAACCGTACAAGAAGCAGCCAAGATCTTAGCCAAATATCATATTGGCGCCCTTCTTGTGACCAAACGTAACAGACTGGAAGGTATTTTTACGGAGCGCGATCTTTCCGCAAGAATCGTGGCCCAAGGAAAGGACCCAGAAAAGACCAAAGTATTCGAGGTCATGACGGAGAATCCTGAAACCGTTGGTCCGGATGACCTGGCTATAAGCGTGCTTCAGAAAATGTGTAACAGGGGTTTCCGCCATCTTCCTGTAGTGGACAAGGACAAGATCGTCGGGATGGTTTCGGTGCGCGACCTTTATGCCTCTGCCAAATCCCAGCTTGAAGACGACCTAAAGGATCGCGACGCCTTTATCTTCGGGGCGGGATACGGCGGTTAGCAATAGCATCTTTACGGTAGAAATACGGGGGGATGGACCCCGAATTTATTAACCTAGCTTGCTTCGGAAGCCCCAGTTTTCAAAGCTGATGCGTGAACCGGCCCAACCAATTCCTCAACGAGAAGACCGTGGATCATTCGTTGCCGGTCCAGGCGGAAAAATCAGAAAAAGCCCCGGAAACAATTTTAATCCGGAAACGGCTTTCCCAATCTGCCAAGGCCCCAACGCGGCTAGCATGACTGGTAGATTCATTCGCATTCACCAAGTGCCGCGGCTCCAATGAATGTGTCAGTTTTTCCTTAATGATATCTATAACACCCACGATTTCTCATACATCTGCATACCAGGACATGCTTGTAAGAATCAGCACAACAACCCATAATTTGGGTATGAGAGACCGCAGGTCCATACCCCTTGATCCATTGCCTTGGGAAAAGGAGGGAAAGTTACGCCTGTGTGACTATAATGGATGCACCGGAGAGGGGCTTTACGAAGCACCTTACGCCCCTGATAACCTAGGAACCAAATACTGGCTATGCCTTGATCATGTGCGCTCCTATAACAAGGCATGGAATTTCTTTGCCCACATGTCTCCAGCGGAAATCGAAGCCTATAACCGGAGCGATACGGTGGGGTGGCGACCTAGCTGGCCAATGGGTGAGCGAATGGTGCATATGCAGGCCGCCTGGTCTCGTTTTACTAATTCCTTCGCTCCTGATCCGGCATCGCCAGAAAACAGGAACAGTAGCACCCATTTTAATGTCCACCGGACGGACATCGCACAAGCCAAAGCGCTAGACCTGTTTGGCATACAATCACCATTTACCCTGGCGCGGCTTAAAACCCGTTATAAGGAGTTGGTCAAACGTTACCACCCTGACGCCAATGGTGGAGACAAGGAATCCGAGGAACATCTCAAACAGGTCAATGAAGCCTACGGCGTGCTCAAAACCTCCATTGCCACCCCTAACCAACCATATGCCACCTAAGGGAACTGACACGCCCCCCACTAATATATAAAAACTGGATAGTTGACTTTATGACCACGGCACAACTCGATAACGACGCCTCGCAACCAAACCTTCCGGACATCTCCGTTTCGGTCCATCAGGTTTTTGGTATCGATTCGGATATTGTCTGTCCGGCCTTCAGCAAACCCAGTGAACTAGTCCCCGAGATTGATGAGGCCTATTGCTTCAACTCTGAAACTACGTTGGCTATCCTTTCCGGGTTTGCCTTCAACCGGCGGGTCATAATTCAGGGCTATCACGGCACCGGGAAATCCACTCATATCGAACAGGTGGCAGCGCGGCTTAACTGGCCTTGTTTCCGGGTCAATCTCGACAGCCATATCAGCCGTATCGACCTCATCGGTAAGGACGCTATTGTGTTGCGTGACGGCAAGCAGGTGACGGAATTCCGTGAAGGGATTCTACCGTGGTCTTTGCAGCACCCCACGGCCCTAGTTTTCGATGAATATGACGCCGGGCGGCCAGATGTGATGTTTGTCATCCAAAGAATCCTAGAGGCTGATGGCAAGTTTACCCTTCTCGACCAGAACAGGGTGATTCACCCCCATCCTGCTTTTCGTCTTTTTTCCACCACGAATACTGTAGGTCTGGGCGATACCACCGGCCTCTATCACGGCACCCAGCAAATCAATCAGGGTCAAATGGACCGCTGGAACATCGTAGCCACCCTGAACTACCTACCCCATGACGAAGAGACGAATATCGTCCTCGCTAAGGCACCAGAATACAACAACAAGAAGGGACGGAAGACGGTGGAATCCATGGTCCATATCGCCGCCATGACCCGCGATGGATTTATAGCTGGTGATATCTCCACCGTCATGTCGCCACGAACGGTGATTACTTGGGCCGAAAACGCTAAAATCCTTAGCGACGATCTTCCCCTTTCCTTCCGTCTCACCTTCCTCAACAAATGCGACGAGATGGAGCGTGCCACTATTGCCGAGTACTATCAGCGATGTTTCGATGAAGAACTTCCCGAATCGGCGTTGATCACAGACGACATCTGATACCCGCTCATTGCCATCAAATGGTCACGGAAAATTACAGCCCCCCGGAATCCGGAAAAGAACAGATTGAACTCTTCAAACGAGCAACGGCGGCCGTCGTTCGCGCCATAAGCGGAAAGATCAGAACGAATGTAACCTTCGGTTCTTCCGACCAAGAACTCCCTCCGCACCTAGAAAACGAAGCGCCTACCGCAGGAACCGGTTCTGCCGCTCAACTTCCGGCGCCACCATCTGACTTGCGCCCCACCACGGCGGCGCCCCTTCGGGGCAAGGCCGACGCCATCGCGCTGACCTTACGCTATCACGATGAACACGTACACAGGCGCTATCGTCCGCAAGGAGAAAACGCGTGCGCGGTGTTCGACGCCGTGGAAGAAGTGCGGATAGAGGCCCTTGGCAGGCGACGTTTGCCGGGAGTGGCCACCAATCTTGACGCTGTCCTAGAAGAGCGCTGTCAAAATTTTGCAGCCTGTCAATCCATTGAAGACGTACCGCTAGCCGAGGCCATCCGTTTGATGGCTCAGCAAACCGTGACGGGGGAAAAGATCCCGTCATCTGGGGAGCATATGATGGAGCTTTGGCACACCCGTGTGGATTCGAAGGTGAAAAAAGATCTAAAAACCTTGTGCACATATATTGAAGATCAGAGGAAATATTCCGAGGCCGCTAGACGGTTAATCGCCAATCTCGACCTTGCCGAAGAATTGGGTGAACTGGAACCCTACCCAGAAGAAAAAACCCCTGAAGGAGAAAATAACGGGCAGAACCAACCTCGAGGCGAAGGTCAGATGGAAGCCGAATTCAATGCTGCCGAAATAGACTCTATGGAGATCGGCGAGGAGGCCGGAGACGGTATTGCCTCGGAATTTGATGAATCCCTTCCACCCATGGGGCAGGAACAGCCCTCCGCTGCAAAACGCCCCGTTGGGCCAGGCGACAATCTGGGTAATTTCGACGCCTCCACCTATACCGCTTTCACAACCGAATTCGATGAAATTATATCGGCCGAGTCGCTATGCACGGAAGAGGAAATGTCGCGGCTGCGCCTTAATCTCGACGACCAGATTGCTCACCTTCAGAACATTATCGGCCGTCTCGCCAACCGCCTACAACGCCGGCTTTTGGCAAAGCAGTCTCGGGACTGGGAATTCGATATCGACGATGGACTGCTGGATTCGTCACGTCTGGCACGAATTGTCGCTAACCCCCTACACTCCCCTTCCTACAAGGTGGAGAAAGAAACGGATTTCCGCGATACTGTAGTCACGCTTCTCATTGATAATTCCGGCTCCATGCGGGGCCGACCCATTGCCGTGGCGGCCATAAGCGCCGATATCTTTGCCCGCACTCTGGAACGATGCGGGATCAAGGTGGAAATCCTAGGCTTCACCACCAAGGCTTGGAAAGGTGGGGAGGCCCGTGAAAAGTGGGTCGAAGCCAGTAAACCTCCGTCTCCCGGCCGTCTCAACGATTTGCGGCATATTGTCTACAAGGCAGCCGATGCGCCATGGCGCAGATCACGCAAGAATTTGGGGTTGATGCTGAGAGAAGGAATCCTCAAGGAGAATATCGACGGTGAAGCACTCCTCTGGGCACATCAAAGGCTTCTTGCCCGCTCCGAGCAACGCCGTATTCTGATGGTCATCTCCGACGGTGCGCCAGTGGATGATTCAACCCTCTCAGTAAATCCCGGAAACCTTCTCGAACGCCACCTGCGGGACGTGATCGAGTGGATCGAGATATATTCGCCGGTGGAACTGGTCGCCATCGGGATCGGCCATGACGTGACCCAGTATTACAAAAGAGCCGTCACCATTGTTGACGCTGAACAGCTCGGCGGGACTATGCTGGGAAAAATTGCGGAACTTTTCGACGATCAGCCCTCGCTGGCCTCACCTAGACTAGGACCACAACGCGGAAGGCGCCCTCTGCATTAGCTGGAGTAGTAATCGCGACCTGCCGGGTGCAAAAACCCCGTAGAGTCCTGCAAGCCAGGGAACGCTCCCACTCATAAAAAGCCGCTAAGCCGCGGTTTTAGCTAGTGCCTTCTTGATACGCTTCTTGACGCGTCGCATGTTGTCGGAAAGTTGGACGTCTTTCGCCGCGACGAGGAACACATCAAACCCACCTTTATGCTCGATGGTGCGAAGGGCTTGGCTGCTGATCCGTAGGCGCACCATCTTCCCCAGAGCCTCAGAAAAGAGTGAAGTTACCTGGAGATTAGGCAGAAAGCGACGGCGAGTCTTGTTGTGGGCGTGACTGACATTATTGCCGGTCATGACACTTTTCCCCGTCACTTCACAACACCTGGTCATGCTTGATCCTCACAAGATAAAACGACGAAACGACCGAAATTAGGCAAAGACGATGGCGCTCTTCGCCAGTATCCAGACCGGAGCCGTGGCTTTTAGGCCACCTATAGCTTAACGTCAAGTCGAAAGCAGGATTTTTAGCCTTCCGGAAAAATACCGAGACTTTCCGGCCTTCTACTCCACCTCCCAACTAAACGCCATGATAGCGCCGTTGGGAAAATGCCCGATAGTACGGCAAAACCTAGCTAGACGGACGGGGTCCGGCGTCTCCCCCCTGGCGAGGCCGATTTCTTCCCCATGCAGGCCGTCCGTCACTAGTAGAGAATCAATCCCGGCGTTTTCGGCGCCGGCAATGTCGGTACGCAGGGAATCGCCCACCGCTAGAATACGGGTGTGATCGGCAATGCCGAGGCAACGGAAGCAACTTTCATATATGTCCCTATTCGGCTTGCCGTGGTAACACACCTCACCACCCAGTTCTTCGTAGCGGCTGGCTAGTGCTCCGGCGCAGATCATGCGCACCCCCGCGCGCACTACCTCCAAGTCCGGGTTGGAACAGATCATAGGCACCTTATGGCGCACCCCTTCAGAAAGAACATCCTCGTAATCGGCCACCGTTGCGCCGTCATCCCATGGCCCGGTGTTGAGGATGAAGCTAGCCTCCGCGAGCGTACGCACCTCCTGCAGCAAGAGGCCCTCGAGCATGTTCATGTCGCGCTCCGGCCCAATATGGAAACAGCGCCTCCCCAACGACGCATACCAAGGGTCGTCTCTGGCAATGAGGTGGTCATAGGCCTCTTGGCCCGAAGATATGATGCCATCGTAAAGCTTACTGGGTACACCGAATTCCTCTAGTTGCTCCACTATCACATGGGAACGGCGTGGAGCGTTGGAGAGAAGGACAATTCGCTTTCTCGCCTCACGCAGACAGGACAAGCAGTCGATTACGCCAGGAAAGACGGCGTGGCCATCGTGAATGACCCCCCACAGGTCGAGAATATATCCCTCGTAATCCGCGACCAGTTCCCTCATGCTGGAGTATATAACAAGAGGCTCCTTACCGGTCGGGGGTGTGGTAGGGGAGACGGTCATAGCGTCACCCTGTGCCACGAGAACCCCCTCATCGCTCGTCCGCTCCCACAGCTTCGGCCACAGAGGAAAACCCGTCCTCACGTAGCAGCTGGGCCAAATCCTCACTGATCCGAGCGATCAATGCCGGGCCATAGTAGGAAAAGGCTGTGTAGAGCTGGACCAGAGAGGCCCCAGCCCTGATCTTGCGGTAGGCATCGCGGCCGCTACCCACCCCGCCCACGCCCACAAGGGGAAGCCTGCCTTTGGTCAGGCGGTAGAAATCGCGCAGCACCTTGGTTGAAAGATCGAATAGGGGGCGCCCCGACAAACCGCCTACTTCGTCCCGGTGGCGGCCCTGCAGAGTATGAGGCCGGGATACGGTGGTGTTACTGATAATCAGGCCGTCTATACCAGACTCCTGTTTTGCTGAACTCCCCGACACTGAATCCATAACTACCCCGGCAATGGCCTCGCGCTCTTGTGGAACCAGATCCGGAGCTAACTTCAGCAATAATGGCGTCCTCCGCCTGCCACCGGCACATGCCGTATCCCGTGACACGATCACTTGTTCGAGCAACTCTCTTAGACGTTCCCCGGCTTGAAGGTCACGTAGACCCGGCGTGTTGGGCGAGGAAACGTTGATCACCAGATAGTTCGCCAGCGGCGCGCAGCAGGAAACCCCAGCGGCATAATCGATGGCTGCGTCAGTAGTGGGGTGGTTACAGCCAATATTAACGCCGACGATCCCTCTGCCGTCCGGCGTGCCGCGAAAAGCCTCAAGCCTTGCCGCAAAGACATCTAAGCCCTGATTGTTGAAGCCAAAACGGTTGATCACTGCCCCATCAGCGGCAAGGCGGAACATGCGGGGTTTGGGGTTACCCGGCTGGGGAAGTGGTGTCACCGTGCCCACCTCCACAAAACCGAAACCCATTTTCAACAAAGCCTTCAAGGCACGAGCATCCTTGTCAAAACCGGCAGCGAGGCCTAGGGGATGGGGAAAATTCAGTCCCCAGACACGGCTCATTAGAAGTGGGTCGGTCGGCATCATCTCATCTGTCGCGTTGGGAGCCAGCCCGTGACTCAGAGCCCACAGGCTCAACCCGTGGGCGGTCTCCGGCGGCAACAACCGCAATAGAGGACCGATGACATGGAAGGCGTCCATTATCCATCCGCCTCCAGATCTTCGCCGGCCAGCGCCTTTTTGATCAGGGTAACGGTTTCTGAAATCCCATACAGAGCAACGAAGGAGCCCATACGCGGTCCCTGTTCCTGACCAAGCAAAATCTGGTACAATGCTCCGAACCAAGATTTCAGATCGCCAAAGGGGTGGCGCTTCCCCACCTCGTAGATGTGGGTCTGGATGGTTTTGTCATCGGCATCGCAGTCCAACCCCTCCAATTCAGCCACCAGGTCTTCCAGAGCCCGGCGTTCGATGTCGTCTGGCGCCCGGTAACGTTTGGTGGGTTTGACGAAATCGTTGAAATAAGTAATAGCGTGCCCCACCAGCGTATCGAGAATGGAATCGTTTTCCGGATTTGTCTCCGGCGCATAACGGGAAATAAACCCCCATAACACCTTCTTGTCATGGGCATGACAGACCCCGGCCAGATTAAGTAGGGTGCTGAAGCTCAGATGCGCCTTTTCCTGGGGCGGGGTTCCGTTGTGGATATGCCAGACGGGGTTTTCGAGATGGGCGGGATCGTCCTCTTCCTTGAACTTTCCCAGAAATGTCAGATATTCGTCCACATTTTTAGGGATAACGTCGAAATAGAGCCGCTTCGCCCTACGCGGCCTGTGATACATAAACAGGGACAGGCTTTCCTGCGGCGCGTATTTCAACCAGTCCTCCACTGTCAGGCCATTCCCTCGGGACTTGGAAATCTTCTCCCCATTCTCGTCCAGGAACAGTTCGTAGGTACAGGATTCCGGAGGATTTACTCCTAGTAACCTGGCGATCTTTCCCGACAGATGGATCGAATCAATCAGGTCTTTACCAGACATCTCGTAGTCCACACCCAGCGCCATCCAGCGCATGGCCCAGTCGGCCTTCCATTGCATCTTGCAGTGGCCGCCTGTGACGGGAGTTTCTATCATCTCCCCCGTTTCCTCATCGCGATAGGTGATGGTTCCGGCATCCACGTCGGTAGCCACCACCGGCGCCTGAAGTATTTTGCCTGTTTTTGCGCATACCGGAAGGAAGGGGCTATAGGTGGTCTGCCGCTCCTTTCCCAGCGTGGGCAGGATAATTTCTCGCACTTCCTCGAAGTGAACCAACATCTTTAGGAGGACATCATCGAAACGGCCGCTTTGGTACCACTCGGTAGCGCTCTGGAATTCATAGTCGAAACCAAGGGGATCGAGAAAAGCTCGCAGCCGCGCATTGTTATGATGCCCGAAGCTCTCATGAGTGCCGAAAGGATCGGGAATCGCCGTCAAGGGTTTGCCTAGATGTTCGGCAACCATGTCGCGATTAGGAACATTGTCGGGCACCTTCCGTAGGCCGTCCATGTCATCAGAAAAGGTATAGAGCCGGGTGGGGATGTCGGAAAGCGTGGCGAAAGCATGGCACACCATGGAGGTGCGCACTACCTCACCAAAGGTGCCAATATGGGGAAGTCCTGACGGTCCGTAGCCAGTCTCGAAAAGTACATATCCTTTCTCTGGGGTTTCACCGTTGGTACGCGAGAGTAGCTTGCGGGCCTCTTCAAAGGGCCAGGCCCGAGCATTGTTGGCAAGTTCACTAATATCCGTCATTGATGATAAGGCCGATCGGTCCTATAGAACGTATAGTTTGGCGCACAGAACCTAGGTGCAAGCCGCATGTGCGTCAATTACCGAAATAATGGATAACTGTAAGCTACCATGCCAGCTAAGCGTCAGATTAAAAAACCCACTTCCAAAATGATCAGAAAGAAGGTGTCCAAATGGGACGCGCGCTTTCTCCGCCTAGCCCGTGAGGTCTCCAAATGGTCGAAGGATCGTTCCACACGTGTTGGTGCCGTCATCGTCCGGGCTGATCGCACCCCCGGCCCCTACGGTTACAACGGGTTTCCACGCTATATCGACGATGAATTGGAAAAGCGTCACACACGCCCCATAAAATATGACTGGACAGAACACGCCGAACGCAATGCCATTTATAATGCCGCCCGCATCGGTATGGCTCTCGGCGGCTGTATTATGTACGTGACCCACCTCCCATGCGCCGACTGCGCCCGTGCCATTATCCAGGTGGGGATTTCCAAGGTGGTGGTTGATGAAGACAGTCATAGTGATTCGGGATTTGCCGATCGATGGGGCCAAGAAGAGAAAATCACTGTGGAAATGCTGAAAGAAGCTGGCGTGAAACTAGCTCTGGTTCGTGTCCCTGCCGAAGACGGGGATGACTGATTCGCATACCGCTACGACAGTCACCCTATATCGTGATCCCCGATTATGAACCAGACGCCTTTCTCATCCCCACTGCATCTCACTCTTCCCTAGGCCGCGGCCCCAGTATTCTCATCCCCCCATAAAAAAGGGCCGCGCGAACGCGGCCCCTTTGTTCTGTGTGATCCTTTTACAAGGACAGGACTTAAAAACCCATACCACCACCCATATCAGGCATGCCGCCACCACCATGAGCGTGGCCACCCACAGCCTCCTTGGGTTCTGGCTTTTCAGCAACCATCGCTTCGGTGGTCAGCAACAGGCCGGCCACGGACGCCGCATCTATCAATGCCGTTCGTACCACCTTCGTGGGATCGATGATACCGGCCCTCACAAGATTGGTATATTTCTCGGCCTGGGCATCAAAGCCAAAGTTGGTATCCTCGCTTTCAAGAAGCTTACCCACAACAATAGCGCCTTCCGCGCCAGCGTTGTCAGCAATCTGCTTAGTGGGGGACCGCAGTGCCTTGCAAACGATGTCAATGCCGACCTGCTGGTCGTGATTTTCTACCTTGTCCTTAACCTTTTTCAAAGCACGGCTGGCATAAAGCAAAGCCGTTCCGCCGCCGGGGACAACACCTTCTTCCACGGCTGCACGAGTGGCGTGCATGGCGTCCTCTACACGATCCTTGCGCTCCTTGACTTCCACTTCTGTTGAGCCGCCAACCTTGATTACGGCAACGCCACCGGCCAGCTTGGCCAGCCGCTCCTGCAGCTTTTCACGGTCATAGTCGGAGGAAGTTTCCTCAATCTGCTGACGGATCTGACCACAGCGGGCTTTAATGCCGGCTTTATCACCAGCGCCAGCCACTATGGTGGTCTCTTCCTTGGTAATGACAACGCGCTTGGCGGAACCCAGCATATCGATAGTCAGATTCTCGAGCTTGATACCGAGATCCTCGCTTACAAGTTGGCCGCCGGTGAGAAGAGCGATGTCTTCCAGCATGGCCTTGCGGCGATCGCCGAAACCAGGGGCCTTAACGGCAGATACTTTGAGACCGCCGCGCAGCTTATTGACCACCAGGGTAGCCAGCGCCTCGCCTTCCACGTCCTCAGAAAGTATGAGGAGCGGACGGCCCGACTGCATGACAGCCTCCAGGATCGGAAGAATCGGTTGAAGACCTGAAAGCTTCGTCTCGTGAAGAAGGACATAAGGATCCTCCAGTTCGCAAATCATCTTCTCTGCATTGGTGATAAAGTAAGGGGAGAGATAGCCACGGTCGAACTGCATACCCTCAACCACTTCGAGTTCGGTGTCACGGGTCTTGGCTTCTTCAACGGTAATAACGCCTTCTTTGCCTACTTTTTCCATGGCGTCGGAGATCATTTTACCGATTTCTTGCTCTCCATTGGCCGAAATGGTGCCCACTTGGGCAATTTTCTCGTAGCCGGTGACTTTCTTGGAACGCGAATGAATGTCCTCGATGACGGCGTCAGTGGCAATATCGATTCCTCGCTTAAGGTCCATGGGATTCATGCCGGCAGCAACCGCCTTGACACCCTCGGTAAAGATAGCCTGGGCAAGAACAGTAGCCGTTGTAGTTCCGTCTCCAGCAAGGTCACTGGTTTTTGATGCCACCTCGCGTAGCATCTGCGCGCCCATGTTTTCAAACTTTTCTCCAAGCTCGATATCCTTGGCCACGGTAACACCGTCCTTGGTAATACGTGGTGCGCCGAATGCCTTGTCGAGGATAACGTTGCGGCCTTTGGGCCCCAAAGTCACCTTCACAGCGTTGGCGATAGTATCAACGCCTTCGAGCATGCTGGCCCGGGCGTCGGAACTGAATTTAACTTCTTTAGCTGCCATGTCTCGGTCACTCCTTATTCGATTACGCCCAGAATGTCTGACTCTTTCATGATCAACAGCTCTTCACCGTCGATCTCGACCTCATTCCCCGACCACTTGCCGAACAGAATGCGGTCACCTTTTTTGATGTCCAGGGGATGGACTTTTCCATCCTCGCTGCGGACGCCAGAACCCACAGCGATCACTTTGCCTTCCATGGGTTTCTCCTGGGCCGTATCGGGAATGATGATCCCGCCAGCGGTCTTTTCATTACTTTCCACTCGGTGCACAAGCACCCGGTCGTGAAGCGGTCTGAACTTCATTCAGAGTCTCCGTAAATTAAATGTGAACTTTATACACGCCAAGAAGTGTTAGCAGTCATGGCGCTTGAGTGCCAATCATGTATGCGACGGGTTCGGAGCTGTCAAGTCGGGAACTTAAAAAAAGTAAAAACGGTGGAGACCAGCGCTAGGCCTACTTCCGGAACTAACCACCACCCACGGTAACTCCTTACCGGCAGGAAACGCCCCTCAGGTACGCTCGCCTGTTTGCCCAGACGGTCTTGTCAGCCGGTCTGGGCCGCCTTTTCTTCCTTCCCGGTCTCGTGATGATGGTCGATACCGCCGAGATTCTGGTCGATATACTCCATCAGTTCGGCTACGTTTTCACTCACGGGAAGGAAGGTGGTATCGATGACGCACTCCGGTTCTTCCGGTTCTTCATAGGGCGCTGAAATACCAGAAAACATTTTAATTTCACCCTTTCTCGCCTTTTTATAGAGCCCCTTGGGGTCCCGCCTTTCACAGACCTCAAGTCCGGCTTTGATGTAGATTTCATGGAATTGTTCTGAGCGGATAGCGCGGGCGCGCTGACGATCGGCACGATAAGGGGAAATAAACGCGGCGATGACGATGAAACCGGCATCGGCGAACAGGTTTGCCACTTCGCCCACGCGACGGATGTTTTCAGTGCGGTCCTCAGGGGAAAAACCGAGATCAGCGCACAACCCATGACGCAGGTTGTCCCCATCTATTACATAGACATGATAGCCCTTGAGAAAGAGCTGGCGCTCCAACTCCACGGCAATGGTGCTCTTGCCAGAACCAGATAATCCAGTGAGCCAGAGAATCCCCGGGCGATGGCCGTGATTGGCGCTGCGCGCCGCCGGTGTAATCCGGTGATCCACAGAAAAGATATTAGTGGATTTCACGGTGACGCTCTGGCGCTGGTCGGGATATCCCTCCATGCTGACAATGCCACCACCCACGGCATCATATTTATCCACCAGAACGAACCGTCCCATAACAGGGTTATTTATGAACTCGTCGAGAACCATCATACCCCGCGACCGCAGGACCACCTCGGCCACGGCATTGCGCTCTAACTTGTCGGCCTCGGTAGAAGACAAATCATCAGTGTCAATCACCCGCTCAATAGCTTGGACCACTACATTGTGATGAGACGTAGCCAGCTTCAGCTTGTAGGTCTTGCCCGTAGTGAGTGGCTCCCTTCCTAACCAGAATATCCGCGCCCGGAAGACATTAGTCTCCACGGGTAAGTTTCCAATGTTGCTAGCGACCTGGCCGCGCTCGATGAAAACCTGGTCTTCTAGCGTAATGCCAATGGACTGCCCGGCCGAAGCTGCCAGAACTGGCGCTGGGGAGTTCCATGATTCGATGGAGGCCACACGCACGGTCTTGTTGGTAGGTGAAATAAGCAGAGTGTCCCCGACGCGAAGACGTCCGCTTTCAACACGACCGACGATGATCCGTTTTTTGTCAAATTTGTACACATCCTGCACCGGGAACCGCAAAGGAAGATCCGTCGGTACCACTGGCGCCTCGAAAAGGTCTAGGGCCTGAGCAACGGTGGGGCCTTTGTACCAGTCCATATGCCGGGATTCGTTGACGATCATATCCCCCTCGCGGGAAGACACCGGAATAATATGGGTGGGCGCGATCCCGATTTCGTTGAGATAATCATGAATTTCGGCCTTGATTTCATCGAACCGGCCCTTTGAATATTTCACCAGGTCCATCTTGTTGACGGCCACCGCCACCTGACGCACACCCAGAAGATGCAGCAGGTATCCATGCCTGCGGGATTGTTCGCGCACGCCTTCCTCGGCGTCAATCACAAGAAGCGCGGCCTCCGCGTGGGCGGCGCCGCTCACCATGTTCTTCAGGAATTCTTTATGGCCCGGCGCATCGATGAGAACGTATTTGCGGTGATCGGTGGAAAACCAGATCTGGGACGTATCGATAGTGACCCCCTGATCCCGCTCCGATTTGAGCGCGTCCATAAGGAACGCCCACTCAAAAGGCATGCCGCGGCGGTCACACATGTCCTGGATCGTCTCCACCTTGCCTTCTGGCAGGGAGCCGGTGTCATGGATAAGCCGCCCCACCAAGGTCGACTTTCCATGATCCACATGGCCGACGATGACGATCTTCAGGGGCTTGTTATCCATAATGTCTTCACTCTGCGCCACAGCAGCTTTCCCCTTTGCGGGAGCTTTTCTGGCTTGCGATTTTGTCTTTTTCCTGTCGGCCATTACATATACCCCTCGGCCCGCAGCCGTTCGAAGGCATCTTCGGCTTCCTTGTCTTGAGCACGGCCGGAACGCTCGGAAACACGGGTCGTTTCCAGTTCGGTGATGATATCGTCAAGTGTCGCGGCGTTGCTTTCGATAGGCGCGGTACAGGGCGCGCAGCCCAAGGAACGGTGGCGCTTGCCGTTTTTGGCGAAATACAGGTCAATGACCGGAATATCCTCGCGCTGGATATAGTGCCACACATCGATTTCGGTCCAGTGCAGCAGGGGATGAATCCGCAAATGGGTCCCGGGCGCGAATTCGGTCTTGAACTGGTCCCAGAACTCCGGAGGCTGGTCCCTAAAATCCCACTCTGCGTTCTCGCCACGGGGGCTGAAGACACGCTCCTTTGAGCGCGTCCCCTCTTCATCCCGGCGAATCCCGGCAAAGACGCCGGTAAACCCGTGTTCTGACAACGTGGCCTTAAGCGCCTCGGTCTTCAGAGCGGAACAACAGACCACCTTGCCTTTTTCAGGATCCATTCCGGCTTCCAGTGCTTTTGTATTCTGGCCAACGATAAGATCGAGATTCCATTCCTTGGCCATGTGGTCGCGAAAAGTGATCATTTCAGGAATCTTGTACGAGGTATCCACATGGACCACCGGAAAGGGAACGTGGCCGAGAAAGGCCTTGCGCGCCAGCCACAGCATAACGTTGCTGTCCTTGCCGATGGACCACAGCATGGCCAGTTTGTCGAAGCTCTTAAAAGCCTCACGCAAGATGTAAATGCTCTGGCTTTCCAGAATGTCGAGGTGATTCATTGACCGGATGCCCAGCTTGCGCGGTGGATGCCGCATTCGGTTTTCTCTTCCTCTTCCCAGCGTCCTGCGCGCAGGTCCTCGCCTTCGGCCACCTCACGGGTGCAATGGTAACACCCTACGGACGGATAGCCCCTGGCCACCAAGGGGTGTTGGGGGAGCTTTCTCTCGGAAAAAACGGCCTGGATTTTTTTGTGGCTCCAGTTCACCAGGGGGTTGATCTTGACGAACCCGTCCACCGCTTCAATCGGCTCCAGATTCAGCCTGAGATCGCCGTGATATTGCTTGCGGCCGGTAATCCAAGCATCGAAATCGGTCAATGCGTGCGCCAAGGGCTCCACCTTGCGGATATGGCAGCAGTCGTCGGGATCGCTCTCCCAAAGGTTTCCATTCGGGTCGCTTTCCTGCAATCGCGCTGGGTCGGGGCTGATGGTGCGCACGTCCGTCAGCCCCAGATGATCGGAAAGCAGGGCGAGGTAGTTATAGGTTTCCTCGAACAGCTTTCCCGTATCGAGAAAGATTACCGGCACGGCGAGGTCCACCTGGGCCACGAGGTCAAGAAGCACCGCGGCCTCGGTCCCGAAGGAAGAGGACAGGGCGATACGGCCGGGAAATTCCTTTTCGATCATGGGCGCAAGAAGGTCGAGCCCGTCGAGACCACCATAGGCGCACACCAGCTCCGCTGCTCGTTCCTCGCACAGCCTTTGCCGGCCCTCGGTTTTGACCATGTCCTGGATATTTGCTGAAGTGTTCATCAGACGCCCTTTTGCTGGTTGCGGATCATGTCCATAACCGAACCCGACGAATCCTCCAGCGCCGATGCATCGAATAGCGACTGCTCAAAAGGTTTCTCCACAAGATCAGCGGCGGTGTCGATCCACACGGCCAATGCCTCGCGGAATGAATCCAGGACGCCATTTCCACCTCCATTGGCAGCTGTATTCTCGGCCTCAATGACCTTGTCCAGCGCCGCCAGCACCTGGGGGTTGTCGGCATAGCCGCCACGCACCGTGTGCAGGGTTTCATCATGGGACAGGCCTTCCCTGACATCGCCCTGACGCACCAGCAGACGGCGGGCCGCGTAATAGATGCCTTCATGGCCAAAAATCCTCCCTTCCTCCGACTGCTCGCCGAACAGGGCGCGGTCGAAGCCGATCAGGGCATCATCGGCAAGGTCCATCAACAGATCATCCACAGCAAAGGTAGCGGCGCACTCGCTTTTCGCCGGAGCGGGAGGCTCATAGACCTCTCTCTCGCCCCAGTCGAGATAGATGTTTTCGGTATCGGCGGTTGCCTTTTCCAGCACCGGGGCGAGAACATCCGACAGGCCTTGTTTACCCAGCTGTTCACTCCATTGGCGGATGCTTTCGCCTTCCTTGCGGTTTTCCGCATATTCCCGCATCAGAATATTCAGAGCTTCCGGGGCATAGCGTGCCACCACAATGGGGCCGGAAAGGCCAATATCGCCAAGGTTTCGCGGATTTCCGCCCACGTAAATCTGGTAGTGGGGCGCATTACGGCCATCGATTTTCTTACCCATGCCACGGAAACCGAAATCGGCCACATGGTGAAGGCCGCACCCGTTCTGGCACCCCGAAATCATCAAAGAAACCTCGGGCTTGGCCTCGTAGTCGAGTGCCAAGCTTGCAAGCTCGTGCCCGAAGTTCTGGGAGTTGGTGATGCCGATACGGCAGGTGGTGGTCCCGGGACAGGCAATGACATTCGCCACATCACCCGGCTTTTCCTCGACGCCAAAACCGAGCGCTCTCACTGCTTTTTTCACCGCTTCGGTGGCGTCCCGAGGTAAGCCCATGAAAATGAAATTCTGGTCCCGGGTAATCCGGAACTCTTCCGCACCGTTCTGTTCGGCAATATCCGCCAAGGCTTCCATCTGTTCCGAGGTAAAGAGGCCCAGGGAAGGATTGACAACCACCGCCGAACGGCCGTCATGCTGTCTCACCACACCGCCCGGCGAGACGGGATCCGGGACCTCGTCCGGATCACGCCAGTCCAGGGGCGTCGAGGGGCGCTGGGGCAGGATGCGCACCCGCTCGAACTCCTCCTCGAAAAGGACGCGGAATTTCTCTTCACCGAACCGCTTGATAAGGAATTTGATTCGCGCGGCATTACGGTTGATGCGGTTGGAATAGCGCTGATGGAGGCGGATCAGGGCTTCGAGCACAGCCGGCACGTCTTCTTCGGTAACAAAATCCAAGAGACGCACGGCGACAATGGGTATGCCGCCGGTTCCGCCGCCGCCATTGACAATAAATCCCTTTTTCCCGTCCTTTTCGGTGGCGATAAGCCCCAGGTCATGAATCCCGGAAGCCCCGCAATCGGTCTCGCATCCGGAAACAGAAACCTTGAACTTTCGCGGCATATGCTGAACCAGCGGATTGCGCAGCAGACTTCTTGAAATTCTGTCGGCCACGACACCTGCATCAACATGCTCCCGGGGGCACGCCCCTGACAGCTGGCAGGAGGTCATGTTGCGAAGGGTATTGCCGCAGCCCTCCCGCGTGGTCAGCCCAGCCGAATACAACTCCTTGAGAAGGTCCGGGGTGCGCGCAAGAGGGACGAAATAGAGCTGGAAATCCTGGCGCGTGGTGATGTGGGCCTCACCCTCGGCATATTTCCGGTTGATGGCGGCAATGCTGCGCAGCCATTCGATGGGCAGGATGCCCCCCGGCAGCTTGATGCGGATCATCTGAACGCCGGGTTGTAGCTGCCCGTATACGCCAAAACGAAGGCGAAAAGCCGTCCAGCGTTCATCATCCCATTCACCGGAGGTGAAGCTGGCATAGGCCGCCTTGTATTCCTCGAAATCGGAAAGACTCGAGAGAGGCTCTATGGCGGTTTCCCAATCCCGGCTTAGAGCCTGCGCAGAGGTCACGTCAGACATGGCGTATGCTCCCAAAACCCAGCGTCAGATATCGTTAAATGCTAATTATGCGCCAATCATAGTGTATAATAACATATTGTCAAATATTTTTAGTGTATAATTATTATATATACAGTAGTAATAGTGTTATATATAACATGTCCAGAAATATCTTGTCCCATCGCCTTGCATCCCCAAGCCCTTGTGACGTAGATAACCAACCCCCAGGTGAGAGAAACTCTCCATGACGCGAAGCCCTTCTTCCGCCTCCGATCCCAAAGGGGTCACGGTTTTACACTCGACCCCGAACAGGCCTCTGGCCATATGGCTTTCCATCTGTTGCGGCATGATTTTCGTGATGGTTGTTCTGGGCGGCGTAACGCGACTGACCCATTCCGGCCTTTCCATGGTGGAATGGAAACCCGTCACTGGCTTGCTCCCGCCGCTAGGAGAGGAAGAATGGCTGAACATTTTTGATAAATATCAGGAATTCCCAGAGTACTGGGAAACAAATAAGGGGATGGATCTTGAGGAATTCAAAGGCATCTTTTGGCTGGAATACATCCATCGGCTGTGGGGTCGGGCAATCGGCGCAGTTTTTCTGCTTCCTTTTGTTTGCTTCCTCGTCAAAGGCTGGATCGGAAGAAAGCTAGGTTTCCATCTAGCAGGGATTTTCTTACTGGGGGGATTACAGGGCCTTTTGGGGTGGTATATGGTGCAAAGCGGGCTTGTGGATCGGCCCGATGTGAGCCATTACCGGCTTGCCGCCCATCTGGTCGCGGCTTTTGCCATTTATGGATATATCTTCTGGATTATTCTGAAGTTATTGTTCCCGGTTCCCGGCGGCCCTCCTTCTTCGGCCGCAGCCGGTCTCAAACGCCTGGCTACGCTGATCGTAGTAATAATCTTTGTCACGGTACTGTCCGGTGCCTTGATGGCAGGGCTGGGTGCGGGAATGGCCTACAACACTTTTCCTCTCATGGAGGACCGGCTGGTACCAGAAGGTATATTCGATATGAGTCCCTGGAGCCTCAATTTCTTCGAGAACGTTGCCACGGTACAGTTTGACCACCGAGTGCTGGCCATTGTCACCTTCATAACGGTTCTTTTTCTGTGGCTACGGAGGCACCATTCGGCCCTGTCGGGACGTGCCGTCCGGGCAATACATGCCTTGGCCATAATGGTGCTGTTTCAGGTGGTGCTAGGGATCTCGACGCTCCTTCTCTTCGTTCCCGTGTCTCTGGCGGCGATCCATCAGGCCGGAGCGCTTGTGCTTTTCACTCTGGCTCTATGGACTACCTACGAATTGCGAGGCCAACTACCACAAAGGTAAAATTTCCCTTCCCTGAACGTAATAAAGAAAAGGCCCGGAACCCGGGCCTTTTCGAAGTTGGCTTGTGGTCCGTATAAATCTCTCTAAGAAATCAGAGGCTTCCCCTGTCTCCGGAGAGGCTCATCAGAAGGATCGGCCAACCATGATTACGACCCGTGCGTCAGATGTGTCGCCGTCTTCATGGCCGATGGTGTCATGGAAAGCGAGCTCCGCATCAAAACCTAGCACATCTGCCGAAAGTGCCAGCTTGACGTCGCTGTAGTCATCACTTTCATCAACCCACTGAGTGCCCCAATACCCGCCGGCTGTCAGGCCAGCAAAAGGAATTTTTAGCGGAACCTCTACGCCCAAGTTTAAATAGGCGGAGTCTCCAGTTTCACCGGTAAAGTCAGGTGACATAGCGAGCCCAGCAGAAAGGGAGTATGGGCCGAGGTCGTAGCCAAGGGAAATGTTACCTTCCCAATAGTCAAGATTGCTAGAATCGGGTGAATCTGGATAGTGGAAGTAGACGAATCCGATATCCCAACTGATGGGATCAGGAGCGATACCACTAGCATCACCAGTCAAGCCGCCATACCAATCGAGCTCGATGCTGCCGTCATCGGTACCAAACTGGACATTGGATCCCCAAACGCCCGCATATATGCCGATGCCTTCCACAAAGGAATCGATGGAGTAGTCAAGGCTACCCTGAACGGTAGGGGAGTCGTTCACAGTCTGCGACACGCCGCGAAAAACGTAGTCAGAGCCTATAGCTACACTCGCGGAAAACTCGCCAGGAATGCTCTCGGCGGGAAGCAGCGATTCAGCACCAGCCTGCGAAATTCCCATTGCAAAAACCATTGCACCAAAAGCCAGATATGTTCTTTTCATTTTTGTCTCCAT
This sequence comes from Alphaproteobacteria bacterium, assembly GCA_030739855.1. Classification (GTDB taxonomy): domain Bacteria; phylum Pseudomonadota; class Alphaproteobacteria; order UBA11136; family UBA11136; genus UBA11136. The sequence continues at coordinate 28,853 of JASLYJ010000005.1, forward strand.
CGATCTTCCTCAAAAGTTGCATTCGTTGAGGTCACACTTTGGTATATTGCACCTTCTTGGTTGCGTACATCAACCGTGTCACAAGCCTTAAATACAACTACTCTAAACAGTCTATCAAGCTAAATACCTGCGCAATATCCGTACCATCCTGTCTTTTTGTTAAAGAATAATATTTTATTATTATAAAACAATTTGTTAGTCGTATTCCAACAGTAATTACACGGATACTGTTCCAACGAAAGTAAGTGGGGAAATAGCCTAATATATAGGCACCAAGATTATCTTGCATATTAATTAATCATGAAATGAGCTTCTTTTGCTACAATAACGCGTTGCGAATCTAGTCCATCCCGGAAAGTCAGTGCCAACGTGTAATATATTTACAACAAAATTTACCCTTGAATCTTACAGCCTAAAAACTGGTATGACCGTACAGCTGTTTACCGAATACCCTCCGTGAAACCCTTTGCCAAGACCCGCCTTGTGATGGCCTAGAAATCCCGGCAAACTCAGGAACATGAACCCTGACACGCATTCAGAAAGTCTTCTCGTGGCCTCATCCGCCTTCATTGAAACCCCCTCCGGAAAAAATACAGGCACAGAGAATTTCCCCGTGGGCTCATGGCTGTTGCCCGCACATCTTCGCCCACATGTCGCGCTCTTCTACGCCCTGGCGCGGGCCACAGATGACATCGCCGACAACCCCAACCTGTCACCTGAAGAAAAACTGGCCCGCCTTGACGGATTTGACATGGCTCTGACGGGAAAACTCATCGACGATTCCCGTTATGAAAAATCCATCCGGCTGCTGAAAAGCCTGACGGATATTGGCATAACCACAAATCACAGCCGCGACCTCATCAGCGCCTTCAAACAGGATGCCGTGAAGCTCCGTTACCGGGACTGGAACGACTTAATGAATTACTGTGATCACTCAGCCGCGCCAGTTGGCCGATTTCTGCTCGACCTGCATGGAGAACCCTGCGGCTACGAAGCATCAGATGCCCTGTGCAACGCCCTGCAGGTCATCAATCATCTGCAGGATTGTAAGGATGATTATCTTGCCTTAGATCGTGTCTATATCCCTGAGAACTGGCTAGCGGAATCAGGCATCACCGTTGCCGCCCTTGGCGATACGTGCGCATCCCGAGAGCTTCGCGGTATTTTGGACCGTTGCCTCGACGGCGTGGAAAACCTTCTCGTAACCGCCCGGGCGCTTCCCGATCTCCTTAAAAGTCGCCGTCTTGCCATGGAAACAGAAATGATATACCGCGTTGCGGTGCGACTTACCCAGCTGTTACGGCAAAACGATCCCGTGGCCGGCCGCGTTGCGCTCTCCCCATTTGCATTTTTACTATGCAGCGTCAAAGGCGTGAGTAGCGTGCTATTCAAGTTCCGCCGTAACGTAGCCCACTCTGGACTCTAGCCCCCACGAAAAGGACACTTTCCCCGTGTTTTCCCTTGAGGCACATGCGGACCATACGTAGGGTGCCAACGCGGTTATAAATGACCGGAAACGGGAGAGGAACGCCTCCAGGGATGAACGATATTGCCAAGAATACGACAGACGATATCGACGCTCGCGAGCATGTTGGTGAGATAGTCAAAGCCTCCGGTACGTCATTTTATTGGGGCATGCGCATTCTCTCCCCGGAAAGACGCAATGGTATGTTCGCCGTATACGCCTTTTGCCGTGAAGTGGACGACATTGCCGACAGCGATGAATCCGAGGCGGAAAAGCTAATGCAGCTTACCCTATGGCGCGGGGAGATTGACTGCCTGTTTGCGGGCAGGCCCAACTATCCCACTGCCCGTGCGCTGCTCGAACCGGTCAGGGAATTCAATCTCCGTAAACTGGATTTTCTCGCCGTCATTGACGGCATGGAAATGGACGCACGAGAACAAATGCGTGGTCCGGAAATGAAAAATTTTGAACTTTACTGCGCCCGTGTAGCGGGCGCCGTAGGCCTTCTTTCCACCCGTGTCTTCGGGGATGCCAGCCCCCGCGCCAAGGATCACGCCCTGGCCTTGGGATGTGCTCTTCAGACCACCAACATCCTGCGGGACCTATATGAAGACGCGGCGCGGGGACGTCTTTACCTGCCCAAGGAAATGCTTCTCGCCCACGGTATTACAGATATAGATCCCCGCATGGTTCTTCGTCATCCTTCCATCGGGGGGGTGTGCGCCGATCTAGCAGAGCTCGCCCAGGAACGTTTTAGTGAGGCAGCAACGGCCCTTGAGGATTGTGACAAGGAGGCCTTGCGGCCCGCCCGCATCATGGGCGCCATGTATCGTGGTATCCTCACGCGACTCATCAAAAGAGGATGGGAAAGGCTCGATGAGCCCGTGCGCGTACCAAAACTGGAAAAGTTTTGGATCACCCTACGCTACGGCCTGGTTTAATCCCGTGACCTCCGTCCCTACGCCAGAGAGACTCCACAATCCCGAAGAGGGCTCCGTCCACATCATCGGCGGTGGCCTTTCCGGTCTGGCTAGTGCCGTACGGCTAGTCCAAGCCGGCTGCCAGCCCGTAATCTACGAATCTACAGACCACGCCGGCGGGCGGTGCCGCTCCCTGTTCGAACCCACGCTTAACCGTCTCATCGACAACGGAAATCATCTCCTACTCAGCGGCAACCACGCCACCATGGACTATCTCAAGATCATTGGCGCCCGTGAAGAACTGGCTGTAGCGCCACGTGCAGTTTATACCTTCGTCGACATCCGTGATGGCAAACGATGGTCCGTAAGGCCCAATAGAGGACGTTTCCCTTGGTGGGTATTGTCAGAATCGAGGCGTGTGCCGGATTCCCGGCCCTGGGATTATTTTGCCGCCCTGGGTCTTTCCCGGGTGAAACATGGAAAGACCGTGGCAGAATATTTCGATACAGACCGGAAAATTTTCGAACGATTCTGGGAACCCCTGACCGTTGCCGTGCTTAACGCCGGCGCCCACGAGGGCGCCGCCTGTTTACTGTGGCCGGTGATCCAACTGACCTTCGGCAAGGGCGAAGCCGCCTGCCGGCCTTGCTTTCCCTGCCAGGGACTATCTGGAACCTTTGTTGATCCGGCACTAGCTTGGCTTTCCGTAAACGGTGCCGAAGTGAATTTCCAGCATCGGATACGCGGCTTCAAGAGACGTTCGGACACAAACGGAAGTACCATAACGGAACTCGACTTTGCCAATGCTTCAATTCCCATTTTGAACAAGGATCGTGTGATTCTGGCGGTTCCCCCCGATTCCGCGTCTTCCCTGCTTCCCGATATACCTGTTCCCAGCAATAGCCGCGCCATCGTCAATGTACACTTTCTGCTACCTCACCCTCCTCCCGAAGATGCTCGGAAAACTCGCCTCATGGGTATTATCGGCGGACACGCGCAATGGCTTTTTTTGCGGGAAGATGTCGCTTCGGCAACAGTCAGTGCCGCTGATAAAGTGGCGTTGGAACAAGCAGAAACTATCGCGCAACGTATCTGGCCCGAAGTCGTCAGCGCTCTAGGTATGGGTAAAGAGAGCCCCTTATCTCCCTACCGCGTTATTAAGGAAAAACGCGGCACCTTTGCGCAAATACCCGACCAGCTTCCCCTCAGGGCAAAAACAAGGACAGCCTACAATAATCTTTTCCTAGCAGGCGATTGGACGGATACCGGCCTTCCAGCCACCATCGAAGGGGCCGTAAAGTCGGGATTTGCCGCCGCCGAGGCCGTTTTGGAAGATAAGGAGAAAAGCAGGAGGAATGGTCTCTGGCCTTGACAACCCTTTTTTTGTCAAGATACCTCCCTCGTTCCACGTGACGGAACATGGCCGATTCATGCTGAACAAGCTCAATAATTCTAAAGACGATCATCTTAAGGCCGTTGAGTCGGTCATTGAGGATGCGTGGCAAGCGCTGAAAGAAACACAACATGAAGACGGGCACTGGGCCTTCAAGCTCGAGGCAGACGCCACCATCCCTGCGGAATATATCCTGCTCAACCACTTCATCGGAGAAGTAGAGGAGGATATTGAGGCTAAGCTCGCCAATTACATCCGTTCGATTCAGTGCGATGACGGAGGATGGCCCCTGTTCCATGCCGGAGACATGGATGTGAGCTGCAGTGTAAAGGCTTATTACGCCCTGAAAATCGTCGGCGACGACATCAACGCCCCACATATGAAAAAAACGCGCGCGGCTATTCTCGCCCACGGTGGCGCGGCAAAAAGCAATGTCTTCACCCGTATCTCACTTTGCCTGTTCGGCGAAATACCCTGGCGTGCGGTTCCAGTCATGCCGGTTGAAATCATGCTGTTGCCAACCTGGTCTCCTTTCCATCTGAGCAAAGTCTCCTATTGGTCGCGGACCGTAATCGTTCCTCTGCTTGTGCTCATGGCCCTGAAGCCAAAAGCGGTTAACCCCAATAACGTCAGCGTGCGGGAATTGTTTGTCACTCCACCTGAAGAACATCGCCGCTATATAACCAATCCGACGGGGGGGGTTTGGGGTGAGGTTTTCCTGGCTATAGACAAGGTTCTTCACGTTATTGAGCCGTTCTTCCCTAAGGCATTCCACAAGCGGGCCATAGACGCGGCCACCCAATGGTTTACCGAACGCCTGAACGGTGAAGATGGCCTAGGTGCAATCTTTCCGGCCATGACCAATGCCGTCATGGCCTATCACGCCCTGGGCTACCCAAAAGGCCATCCCGATTTTGCCGTCGCTAAAAAGGCCATACACAAGCTTCTCTACCTGGAGGAGGACCAAGGATTCTGCCGACCCTGCACGTCCCCGGTATGGGATACAGGTCTTGCAGCACAAGCCCTGATGGTGGCCGGCGAACCCCATAACGGCCCGTGTATCCGCAAGGCCATGGATTGGCTTGTTGATCGGCAAATACTCGATGCAAAGGGTGACTGGGCCAGTGACCGGCCCAGTCTCCGCCCCGGGGGCTGGGCCTTCCAGTATTGGAATGACTATTACCCGGATGTGGACGATACGGCAGTCGTGATCATGGCACTCGACCGCAGTGGCCGCCACCATTACCAACCAGCCATTACCCGCGCCACCGAATGGACCATCGGCATGCAAAACCAGAACGGTGGCTGGGGCGCCTTCGATGCTGACGGCACAAGTTACTATTTGAACCACATCCCCTTCGCTGATCACGGAGCGCTTCTTGACCCCCCAACTGCGGATGTGTCGGCCCGCTGCGTCAGTATGCTGGCCCAGCTGGGACACAAGGAAACCCATCCGGCCTTTTCCCTGGGACTCGAGTATTTAAGGAAAACCCAAGAAGATGATGGCTCTTGGTTCGGCCGCTGGGGAATCAACTATATCTACGGCACATGGTCCGTCTTAAGCGCCTTTAATGCCGCAGGCGAGGATATGGATACCCCCCATATCCGCAAGGCCGTGGACTGGCTTAAATCCCGTCAGCGTAACGATGGTGGATGGGGCGAGGATGGCGCCACCTATTGGCTGGAACGCAAGGAAGAAGTTAAGGAAAGCACCCCCTCTCAAACCGCCTGGGCGGTGCTAGGGCTTATGGCGGCAGGCGAGGTGCGAAGCAACACCGTGAGACACGGCATCGACTATCTTCTTGCCTCTCCCAGAAGCGGTGCTCGCTGGGACGAAAATCTCTTTACCGCCGTCGGATTTCCAAGGGTCTTTTATCTGCGCTATCACGGATACGCGAAGTATTTCCCCCTCTGGGCGCTGTCCAGATATCGCAATTTATTGCGGGGAAACGCCAAAACCGTACCCTACGGAATGTGACTTTTACCCCACCAGATAGACCCGGTTTCGTAACCGGCCTCATGGCAGAGGCCGCACATCTTGAAAACATCTCCTTTTCCACCTTCTGTTCTGGAGGCCACCCACGACGCGCAACAGAAGGCGCCCAACAAATGGTTGATTCTGGCGCTACGGGGCTGGTGAGCTTTGGTATCGGCGGTGGATTGGATCCTTCCCTACACCCTGGGTCTCTAGTTGTGGCCACCATGGTCATTACGCCGGAAGGGGACAAAATAAGAACTGATTCCGCCTGGCAAAATCATATTCAGAAACTAACCCCCGGCCCGTTGGTCATTGCCGGGATAGCCGGCAGCGATCATGCCATTACATCACCCCGAGCTAAGAGCGACCTCTTCGCCGCAACTGGGGCCGCCGCCGTAGATATGGAAAGTCATGCCGTGGCTAGGGTGGCTACCAAAACGGGAGTGCCATTCCTGGCCCTGCGGGCTATAGCCGACCCCGCGTGCAGGACCGTACCAGTCTCCGCCATGGGCGGCCTCAGCCCGGATGGTCACACTCGCATCCTGGCTGCACTAGGAAATTTATTGCTTCATCCTTGGGAATTGCCCGACCTGCTTCGACTGGCGCTGGATACACAAAAAGGACTGCGCTCTTTACGCCGCGTCGCAGATAGTAGCTTTTCTTCCTCCTGAGTTCCGGGACTTCAATTCCGCGTCCTCCTTCATGGCGATTTCAACCCGTTCATCGCGTGCGTATTCGGCGGGACGGGCATTCTCAAGAGCAATATCCAGTGCCATGGGGCCTTCGGTTCTGATGCCGCGCAGAGCTAAGATGACAGCCTTCCATGGCTTGGCAACGATATCCGTCACGGCCGTGGCCTCGTATCCACAATGAGCCATGCAGTTAGCGCATTTTTCATAATTCCCAGTACCGTAGGACTGCCAGTCAGTTTCTTCCATCAGTTCCTTAAAGTTCCCGGCATATCCTTCATCGAGGAGATAACATGGCCGCTGCCAGCCAAATATGTTGCGGGTCGGGTTTCCCCAAGGTGTGCAATGATAGGTCTGATTTCCGGCCAGAAAATCCAGGAACATGAAGGAGTGGCTAAATCGCCATTTTCTTTTCCCGTTGTGGCGGAAAATATCCCGGAACAACTGACGAGTTTTCTCCCGTTTGAGGAAATGGTCCTGATCTGGTGCCCTTTCATAGGAAAAACCTGGCGATACGGTAATCCCCTCCACGTCTAGTTCCATCATATGGTCAAAAAAATTTGCCATACGTTTCGTGTCAACACCCTCGAAAAGCGTGGAGTTTATATTGATGCGGAAACCCCGCCTGTGGGCTTCACGGATAGCGCTGACCGCTTGGTCAAACACGCCGTCCTGGCATACCGCTGCATCATGTATTTCTCTATCGCCATCGAGATGGATTGAAAAGGTGAGATAGGGACTGGGCTTGAATAGGTCTAGGCGTTTTTCCAGCAATAAGGCGTTGGTACAAAGATAGACAAACTTCCTTTTGGCGATCAATCCTTCAACAATCTCCTTGATTTCCCCGTGCAACAAGGGCTCCCCCCCAGGGATGGAAACGATAGGGGCACCGCATTCATCAACTGCATCAAGACATTCCTGAACGCTTAGGCGTTTATTGAGAACGGCATCGGGATAATCGATCTTGCCACATCCCGCACAGACAAGATTACAGCGGAAAAGGGGTTCAAGCATCAGCACCAAGGGATAACGCTTAGCACCAAACAGGCGCTGTTTAATGATATAGGCGCCGACTCGCGCTTGTTGAATAAGAGGGATTGCCACGAAGATATTTCTTTCGTCAGTATTCCTGCTTTAGGCCCGTTGTGCCAACACGCTCTCAGACAATTGTGGAGGTAGTTTGAACTGAACGTTCTCATCCTCCCCTTTAGAAGACTCGAGCCTCACCTTCCGACACGTGCGAAGTCTGTCAATCACTTCCTGAACCAACTCCTCGGGTGTCGACGCCCCGGCAGTGATACCCAACGTGGCCACACCTTCCAGCCAAGCGGGATCAAAGGCCTGGGGGTCTTCGATCAGATGGGTGGCCACTCCCGTCTCGGAGCCGATTTCCTGAAGACGATTAGAGTTTGAACTGTTGCTGGCCCCCACCACCAGAAGCATATCAACCTGCCGCGAGAGTGCACGCACCGAGGTCTGACGATTTTGCGTGGCATAGCAAATATCCTTCACATCGGGGCCGATGATCGCGGGAAAGCGTGCTTTAAGGGCCCCTATGGTGTCCTTGGTATCATCCACCGAAAGCGTTGTCTGGCTGACATAAGAAAGTCTACTTGAGTCGGAGACCTCAAGCTTAAAAACGTCCTCAGCACTGGATACAAGATAGACCTTCCCAGGAATGCGGCCCATGGTACCTTCCACTTCTGGGTGGCCTTCATGCCCGATAAGAACGACCTCGTAGTCGTCTTCGGCATAGCCCTGACCTTCCTTGTGCACTTTAGCCACCAGGGGACAGGTGGCATCGAGAAGAGGAAGATTACGAGCGTTGGCAGTGTCTTCCACCGACTGAGCAACTCCGTGGGCGCTAAATATGGTTACGCCACCATCGGGGATTTCATCGAGCTCTTCAACAAATACCGCGCCCATGTCTTTCAATCCTTCCACCACCCGTTTGTTATGGACGATTTCATGGCGCACGTAGACGGGAGGCCCATAGAGATCCAGCGCCCGTTCTACAATTTCAATAGCTCGCTCTACCCCGGCGCAAAACCCCCTAGGGCAAGCAAGAATGACCCGAAGGTTTTTCTTAGCGGTCATAGGATTTTTTCCATGATCACGACTTAAACAATGGCAACGTGCTTCATAACACGTTGGGAGACCTGCCACAAATCCCTCTGCCATAAGGATATAAACGGATTTAATTTTCATATGGCGCCGCAAAAGAAAAGAGACAATGCAATTCTGATATCTATATTTTCTTCCCCTTACGCCCGAATGAAGGCCCGGAAGCTATATATGGACGAAGCCCTGTGTCATAACCTGTGCCATGGGAAAATTCCCCGGTACGCATTGATAACAATATCCGCTACCCATTCTGGAAACCCGTGGTGAAGAATCTTAAATTTCTCTATTTGCTCGTTGGTCTTGTCCTGCTCGCTCTCGTCCTTGCCCATACCGATCTCAGCCAATTATGGGACCAGACCGTGCGGGTGGGATGGGGAATAGGGGTAATCCTCACCCTCTATCTTATTGCCTTCGTCCTTGATTCCGTTTCCTGGCAACTGGCCCTGCTTCCCTTAAATTTCGATTCGCTAACCATTTGTAGGGTTTGGAAAATCCGCATGGTCGGCGAAGCTGTAAATAACGCGACGCCGCTGGCCACAATAGGCGGCGAACCGGTTAAGGCCGTCTTGCTTAAAAAGAATTTCGGCACGGGCTACCGCGAGGGCACGGCCTCGCTCATTATCGCCAAGACCACGAATCTTCTGGCCTTGATCGCGTTTCTTGCCACCGGATTCGGCCTCATGCTTGTAACCGAAGTGCTGCCGCCCTTCTATAACTTCGTGGCCGGGGCCGGGCTTATCACCTTCACAGCAGGCATCGTCCTGCTTTTCCTGGTACAGCGTTACAAAATCTCCTCTCTCGCTGGAACCTGGATGGCACAAACGCGGCTTGGACGTTTCCTGGAGAACCTTCTCCATCACATCCACGACATGGAAGACCGGCTGATTCATTTCTACACCCGTCATCGCTTGCGTTTCCTGCTGGCGCTTGTTCTGGCCTTCGTCAACTGGGTGATCGGCGCTCTGGAACTGTATGTCACGCTGCTTTTCCTCGGCCACCCGGTGACCTTCGGCGAAGCCTGGATCATCGAGGCCATCGCCCAGCTGGTACGTAGCGGCGCCTTTTTCATTCCGGGAGCCCTTGGTATCCAAGAAGGGGCTTTCATGATCGTCATCGAAGCCATGACGGGGCGGGGCGTGCTGGGTCTGGCCGTGGCCATGATACGCAGGTTCCGAGAAATCGTCTGGATTACGTGGGGCATGTTGTTGGGTGGATTTTCTTCCTTTTCACCGCAAATGGCCGAGGAGGTCTCCCCGGAAGTGTCTGGAGAGCCTGCCTCCCCACGAAAACCCCGGACATGAAACAGGTGCCCCCCTGGGATCAGAGACTGGCCAGAATCATGGTCCGCCCCCTGGCCCGCACGCCCATCACCCCCAATCAGGTGACAATCTTTACCCTTGTGCTGGCGCTGGCCGCCACCGCCCTGTTCGCGGTGGGGGACAAAACGGCGGCCAACTGGGCGGCGGGGCTATTCATCCTGGCCCGCTTCATGGATCATTTTGATGGTGAACTGGCCAGGATGACGGGCAAAGCATCCCGTCTCGGCTACTATCTCGACTATGTGGCCGGGGGCTTGAGTTACGGCGGACTGTTTCTCGGCATCGGCATCGGGGTGCGGGAGTCCTTCCTCGGCGAATGGGCCATTATTCTGGGGCTGGCCGCGGCTGGCGGCGCCGTAATCTCCATGTTCCTCAATCTGCACATCGACAAGCAGAACCAACTCAAGGAAGGTAAGACCGTCGGATATCCTAGATTTGCGGGATTCGAACTGGAGGACGGCATCTATCTGATCGGGCCCATAACCTGGGCCGGATTCCTGACGCCGTTTTTCGCCCTCAGCGTGGCTGGCGCGGTAATCTATACGCTGTGGACCCTCGCTACAGTCCTGCGCGGCAAATAGCCGTTGCGACAGAACCAATCCACGGCGTCACTGAGGGCTTCCACCGCAGGACGTGGCACGTAATCCAGTTCGCGCCGGGCCTTTTCAATAGAAAAAAACATATGTTTTTTCGACAGTTTAAGCGCATCCACGGTGATCATCGGCTCCGGGCCGCCTCGCAGCCTGGCAAAGGCCTCCGTTATATAGGCGATGGGGAGGATCAGATTGTGGGGAAGGTTGATGAAAGGCGGGCGGCGCCGGGTGAGGCGGGCGATCTCAGCTAGCACCTGACGTAGAGTGAGGTTCTCAGCGCCAAGAATATAGCGCTCCCCCACCTGCCCCTTTTCATAGGCCAACACGTGCCCCTTTGCCACGTCGTCCACATGTACAAAATTAAGACCAGTATCCACGAAGGCAGGCATTTTCCCGGCGGCGGCCTGAACGATCATCTTGCCAGTGGGGGTGGGCTTGATATCGCGCGGACCGATAGGGGCGGCGGGATTAACGATCACCGCAGGCAGAGAGTCTTCGGCGATGAGGCGCCTAACTTCCTCCTCGGCCAGAAATTTTGAGCGTTTGTAATCCCCGATCATATCCTTCAAGGATACGACTGTGTCTTCATCGGAGGGCGTGCCGTCTGCGTTAAGCCCCAAGGTTGCCACGCTGCTAGTATAGACGATGCGTTTTACTCCAACCTCACTAGCAACCTCCATGATATTGCGGGTACCGCGAACGTTTGACTCGTAGATTTCCTCTGGGTTCGACGCCCAGAGCCGGTAATCGGCGGCCACATGAAACAGGGCGTCGCACCCAGCCAGGGCCTTGACCAGGGAATTACGGTTGGACAAATCACCAATGGCGATTTCAACTTTCTGTCCTGTCAGGTTGCGACGATCGCTGGTGGGGCGCAGCAGCGCCTTCACCTCGTGTCCGGCTTGCACCGCTTCACGCAGTACGGCTGAGCCGACGAATCCCGATGCTCCGGTCACAAGCGTGGTCATGGTTGGCCTTGCCCTTTTGAACTCTGCACGCATTTCCAGATCACCCACAGCAGGAACAAGGGTGCGCCGATCCCGGCAGCCACAAGAAAGAGGGGGTCATAACCCAGCCAGGTAACCGGGCCGATGATATAAAGGGTATCTTCTGGCTCAAACCCGGCAATACTGCGCTGCTTGACAGCTTCCACGCCTTCCCGGACTTCGATCCACATCCGCACGCTCATGGTCGCCACCACTGCGAGACTGGCCGCCACGCCCAATGGCACCGCCCAATCCCCCAACGGTCCGTGACGCAAGCCAATTCCCATCCCCACGAACAAAGAAACGTAGCTGACGGCCACTGCTACGTGATCGTAATAATGACCGAAAGTGCTGGTCTTATTCACCAGACGCGCAAGTTCCCCGTCGGCATGGTCCATGAAGGCGGCAAACATGAATACCCCGGCGGCCCAGTTTGCAAGGACTAGATCTCCCTGAGCGAAGAGGCATCCCGCCAACAGCCCCATCATCAAACCCAGGGTGGTAACAGCGTTGGGATGGATGGAGGTATGAGCCAGCAACCCAGCCAGGATGCGAGCTAGACGCTGGTCCCAAGCAATATTTTCCAAGGGATTACTCATGCTTCCGGATCCTTCAGCTGGGGAAGAATTTCTTCCCGAGCACGCTCCACGTCTTCTGGAAAGTCGATCTCGATCCAAGGAAGGTCCGTCACGTCTTCAAACCCAAAGGTCCCGGAGGGACACTCTACAACAAGGTCCCGAATAGCCTCTTCGTACCATTCCTCCCCTCTTCCCTCATCCACGTAGGCCTGGGTCCTACTGGCAAGACGCCTCGCGATACCCGGCGAAAAACGGAAAAACCCGACAGACTCCCCGCAAAAGTCGTAGGTGCTTGCGATCTTCTTGTGGAAATCGACAATCTTACCGTCCCTAATACAAAGCTTCACCGGCTCGTCCCCGGCCTCAAAATCGCGGTCTATGAGGAAGCAGTTAGCGTTCCCTGAATCCCGCAGGCGCTCGATCATGCGAAAATCACTAAGTACATCGGCATCCATAAGAAGAATTTCATCACCACAACGAAGAACGTTCTGGGCCGTCCACAAGGAAAGAATACTGCCCAATCGAAAATCCGGGTTCATGAGGGTGCGCACAAAACCTTCTGCTTTTTGGAGAGACACCGCCTCCTCTAAGATCTCGGCGTTGTACCCGGTAACGACAACAACTTCCTCCAACCCGCAATGATGTAAAATTTTCAGATGCCGGGAAAGAAGCGTCCTCTCTGCAAAACGCAGCATGGCCTTTGGCGGATGGTCCTCTCCCAAGCCCAACCGAGCGCCAACGCCAGCTGCAAGGATAATCGCCCTCATGTTCAACCTCTCCCGGTGCGGGGGAAATAGTGCTCCCGGCAAACCAAAAGGCAAGGCAGAGCTACCAGCGTACACACTAAGGCAAAGGTCAGGGAAATGGCCAAAAGCTGGCCCATGCTTGCGGTGCCTAAATGGCTTGAAATGGCCAGAGTGCCGAACGAACACATGGTGGTAAGCGCACTGAAAAGAATGGCCCGTGGCGTATTGGTGGTCATGACATCGGCGATAGAATCTGCACTGCGTTCACGCAAAACGAGGTAGATACCGTAGGCAACGCCGAGGCTGAGCAACAGCGGTATCGCGATAATGTTGGCGAAGTTGAAGGGAATGCCGAAAATCACGGAGCTTGAGGCCGTAAACACTGCGGCCAAAGTTAATGGCAACAGGACAAGAAGCGTATCAATTACACTTCGCAGCACGATCAAGAGAAGAACAGTGATAGCGACCAGGGATAGAAACCCGGCCTGTTTGAAGGCTGTTGTGACGGCGGCCCCCCCTTCCAGTAAAATAACCGGATCTTCGGTGGCGTTGGGAGCCACCTTGCGTATGGCGGTCACGAATCGTCGCAGGGCGTCATTGCTGGTCAGAGCTTCGGAGGGAAAGACCTCCACCAGGGTGCGGCCATCGGCGGTGATTTTTCGTTGGCGCAAAAGTTCCGGTAGGTCCTCAGCCGCGACCTCCCGGGCATTTAAGGACTGTTGCAGCTTTTCCAGCCGCTTGGGCAGGGAGGACAACAGCAGCATTTCCAGGTCTTCCAGCGATTGTCCGTTCTCGTGGCTCGATTCTTCGAACCGCGTCAGAGCATTGATCAGCCGTCTGGCGGGCGCGTCGAGAATGCTCACTAGGGATGTGTCAATGAGGTGTTCCAGGTTTTTCTTTAATTCGGAAACCACCTTTTTGCGCCCATTATTGTCCAGTGGCCTGTCCAATGGGGAAGCGTCGAGAATGGGAAAAAGGAACAGCGCCATGTCGTCAACCATGAAGAGTTTCTCTTCCTGGTCCTGCGGCACAAAATCAGCCAAGCTCACCGTGTGATCAACCTGCGGCAAGGCCTCCAGCCTTTGGACAAGGTTTTGCGCCTCCTCCACATTATCGGCGAGAATCTGGATGGTATAAAAAGACGTTTTGCTGTCCTTCATTAAATCGAGCGCCGTCTGCACGGATTCCGTGGTGGGGTCTTTTAGGTTCATAGGATCGAAATCGAATTGCAGCCGTGGCAGGAATGCTACGGCAGCGGCAACCCCCAACACCAGCGCCCAAAAGGAAATGCTTTCGGCATGCTCCAGCAGGAACCCAGGCGCCGGGTTTGGTCCCCACTTTATTTTTCGCCACCCTTTCCAAGCCGGGAGCAGGCCCTCCCCGTGTTTAAGTGACATTACGGTCAGACAGGCCGGCAGGACCGTAAGATTGGCTAACAAAGCGATCATCATGCTGCCGCCGGAAATAATTCCCAGTTCCGACAAGCCAAGATAGTCCGTGGGCACAAACGAGAAAAATCCAATGGCCGCGGCAATAGCAGCTAGTGTCAACGCGCCGCCGACCCCCGTAGCCGATTCGCGAAGTGCCTCCTCGTGGGACTGGCCGCGATCTACAGCCTCGCGGTAGCGAAGGCAGAACTGGATTCCAAAATCCACTCCGATCCCGATAAACAGAACGCCAAAGGCCACGGAAATAAGATTGAGCTGTCCTACGGCGAAGGTGGCGTATCCCCCCGTCCACATGAGCCCCATAACTAATGTGATCAGAGTCGCCGCGGCAAGACGCAACGAGCCCAGGCCTATGGTCACTAACACGCCCACAAGTATAAGGGCCAGGGCGACCGCAGCACTTGCCCCTTCGGTGACACTCACCATTTCTTCTTGACTCAGGACCGTGCCACCTGTCAACCGCACCTGCACCCCGTGTTCGGAATCGAGATGAAGCGCTCTGGCCGCCGCACGGATGATTTTTACCGCCTGTCTAGCGGGCTGCAGAGAAGATTTGTCAAGTTTTGGTTGCACCAGGATAAAGCGGCGAAGATCATCTTGTTCCACCTCACCACCCATCATCATCTTGCGCCACGACATGGGACGCGGATTGCCTTCCTGTTGTTTCTCAATAGTTTCGGAAATGTTATGAAAAATTCTAACCAGGCGTGAAGGGTCTTCATCGCCCTTGGTCACTTCGTCTATGGCCTCGTTGAGCACGTCGAAAAAACCACGAAGGTTCATATCTCCTGCCAAGGCTGCCAGCAGAGGTTGGGCATCGGCCAGGCGGTTGGAAAGATCGGCCAACTCGTCTTCGTCCAGGAACAGCAGGCCGTTGGTGATAAAAAAGGGATTGCTTGCCGGGTCGAAAACGAATTTGAATTCCTCGGTTTCTGTCTTGAGCCGCGCCGCCAGTGCTGCGGTGGCATCCTCCGTTATGTCCGGGGTTTCGCCTTCCACGACGATGGTGATGTTGTTCCTGAGATTGGGAAAGGCGCGCCTGTATTCGTCGTAAATCTTGCGGAAGGGGAGATCTGAGGACAGCATGTCCGACGTGGAGGTGTTGATTCTAAGATGCTCCACCGTATAGAACAGCGACATACCGGCGACCGAAGCCGCCACAAGAAGAATTGGGACCGCGGCTTTTCTCGCAGCATCTACCCAGCACGCAAGAAACCGCAGGTAAGTGTCTCCGAACGCCTTGATCACGCCATAATCCTCATGGAGAAACACTTGGTTACACCCAAGATTTCAAAAATTCGTGGTATGATCACGCAGTCGTTAATTACCAAAATAGAAGAAATTGTCATAGTCCAAAGAAGGAGTTGAGATGGCGCGTTATCGCCTGACAAGCCGATTGGCCATTGTAATCACCTTTGGTTTAAGCGTGCTTATAACGTCTCCGGCCAATGCCGAGCAAGGGCCAGCCCGTCCTATCGTTGAACGCTTTCATGACACGCTGCTCTTCGTCATGAAGGAAGCAGAGAACCTTGGCTACGAAGGCCGCTTTGAGCGGCTGACCCCGGCTATAAGGGAGAGTTTTAACCTATCCTTTATGACCAGCCGTTCGACCGGTTATCACTGGAAGAGGGCTTCCAACGAAGAACACCAGGATCTGATCGACGCCTTTACCAATATGACAATCGCTAACTACGCATCACGTTTTGACGGATATTCCGGGGAAATATTTGAAACCGTCGCAGTCAAGGAAGGACCAAGAGATTCTATCATCGTTAAAACCAGGATCGTAAAGAATGATGGCGAAAAAATCGCCCTGAACTACATGATGCGGGAATTTGGCGGTAAATGGCAGGTTATCGACATCTTTCTTAAAGGCACCTTCAGCGAACTGGCCACGCGAAAGTCTGAGTATTCCTCCCTGATACGCGACGGTGGCTTTCCGAAGCTTATCGCCAGCATGAAGAAAAAAACGGAAAAAATCAGGAATAAGACACTAACTCCCTAACAACACCGCGTGGAACAAAATATGCCGTCTTCGTCACATCCGTATATAATTGCCGAAAGCCTTCGGGAAGGATGACGCAGGCTGGCAGAATATGCTGTACAGCATTGTAAGGAACGGAGCGCCGACATGACAACGGCCGCCAAACCAGCACTTAGTGTCGCCCCAACGCCCCTGTCAAAAGCGGCGCAGCTGCGCCGTGAACTGACCTCGCCAGAGCTTTCCTTCCTCATGGAAGCTCATAACGGCCTGTCCGCAAAAATCGTCGAAGAAGCCGGCTTCCGCGGCATTTGGGCATCGGGCCTTTCCGTCTCGGCCACCCTTGGCGTCAGGGACAGCAACGAAGCGTCCTGGACACAAGTGCTTGAAGTCCTGGAGTTCATGTCCGATGCCACCACCATCCCCGTCCTCGTGGACGGTGATACGGGCTATGGCAACTTCAATAATCTGCGGCGGCTAGTCAAGAAACTGTGCCAGTACAACATCGCCGGGGTCTGTATCGAAGACAAGCTTTTCCCCAAGACAAACTCTTTTATCGGCGAGGCGCAGCCATTGGCCAACATCGAGGAATTCTGTGGCAAGATCAAGGCCGGGAAAGACAGCCAGCTTGATGACGATTTTTCGCTCATCGCCCGTATCGAGGCATTGGTAGCAGGATGGGGGATTGACGAGGCTCTGCACCGGGCCGAGGCCTATCACGCCGCTGGCGCCGATGCCATATTAATTCATTCCAAGCTTTCCACCGCCGACGAGATTCTAGCCTTCAAACATGACTGGGGCGAGAGGTGCCCAGTGGTGATCGTGCCCACCATGTATTACGAAACTCCCACCGAAGCCTTCAGAACGGCCGGTATCTCCATGGTGATCTGGGCCAACCATAATCTTCGCGCTTCCATCTCAGCCATGCGTGATGTGTGCCGGAAAATCTGTGAGGAACAGAGGCTGGTGGATATCGAGGATAAAATTACAAGTGTGCAGGATGTATTCGAACTTGTGGGCAATCAGGAGCTGGCCGAAGCCGAAAGGCGCTATCTAACCTCTACGGAGAAGAAAACCCACGGCATAGTAATCGCGGCCTCCAGGGGTAGGAAGCTGGGCGACCTTACGGCAGATCAGCCGAAATGCATGGTGGATATCCGTGGTAAACCGCTACTGAGGCGTCTGATCTCGACCATGAAAAAGGGCGGCGTGCGTGACATCATGGTGGTACGTGGCTACAAGAAGGAAAAGATCAACCTTCCTTCAATCACCACCGTAGACAACGATTCCTACAACACTACGAACGAGGCCTATTCCCTTTCTTGTGCTCTTCAGCATATTGAGGGCGACTGTGTCTTCAGCTATGGGGACATCCTGTTCCGCCGTTCCATCCTTGATGCCCTCCTAGCTGCATCGGCCGATATCGTCCTTGCTGTGGATGCCCGTGGACATGGCTTCGATTTCCATGATGTGGAGCGCAAGGTAGACCTGGTGAGCTGCACCCGCTCCTTCAGCGGCGATTATTTTGAGGAGACCCCCCCCGTCTCAGTGGTGAAAATTGGCAATGACCTACCCAGTGACGACGTCCACGGCGAATGGATAGGCCTGGCCCGCACCAGCGCCCGCGGCTCCAAGATCATCCAGGAGCAACTCGGCACCATGAAAAAGGACGGATGTCTGGAGACCTCCACCATGCTGGATCTTTTTTCGAACATCCTCGAGGCTGGACACCATGTGGAAGCCTTGTATGTAGCCGGCCATTGGCTAGACGTAGACGACGCCTTTGATCTCGCCAAGGCGCGGAACTTCACCTAATCCATTTCTTAAACTTTTCCCCATCCAGCTTTTCCCCGCCCCATGATTCCGGCCAGTGAATTTATCAACTCAGCCAAGGGTATCGGTTACGACTTCTATACCGGAGTTCCCTGTTCCTTTCTGACTCCTATCCTCAATGGCGTCATCAGTGACCGGAGGCTCGATTATGTGGGTGCGGCCAGCGAGGGCGAGGCTGTGGCCATCGCTGCTGGGGCGTGGCTAGCGACCCGTAAGACGGTTGTCATGTGCCAGAATTCAGGCCTCGGCAATGCCGTCAACCCCTTGACCTCTCTCAACCATCCTTTCCGCATCCCCACCCTCTTCATAACTACCTGGCGGGGCCAGCCGGGGTTACAGGACGAACCACAGCACGAGGTCATGGGGCAAATCACCGACAGGCTGCTTGAGACCATAGCCATACCCCATGACCTATTCCCCGATGAAAGCGACCTTATTTCTCCAGCGCTGGAAAAAGCTGACGCCGTTATGGAGAAAACATCCCTACCTTTCGCCTTTATCATGAAAAAGGGCAGCCTGCGCGATGATGTACTCCACCAAGCACCGCTCCCCTCCCGGCCGCCGGGAGAGTATTCTTGCCTTCTAGAAAACGTGGACCGCCCCTCCCGGCAACAGGTCTTGGAGCGTTTTCTGGGATTGGTGCCGGACAAGGCTGCCGTCATCGCCACCACAGGTAAATGTGGACGCGAGCTTTTCACGCTCAATGACCGAGTACAGCATCTCTACCAAGTAGGATCCATGGGCTGCGCTGCCGGCATGGGACTGGGCGTGGCCCTGAATACATCCCGGTCCGTGGTGGTTCTCGACGGCGATGGTGCATCACTGATGAAGATGGGTACACTCGCCACCATCGGCGCCTATGCGCCCCCCGGACTGGTGCACATTATTCTCGATAACGGTGTTCACGATTCCACGGGTGGCCAGGCCACGGTCTCGAAACACGTAGATTTTGCCCAAGTGGCGTTAGCCTGCGGCTACGCCCGCGCTGCGTCTTGTGACTCCCTTGAGGGGTTCGAACGAGCGTTGGTGAACGCTTCCAACGGCGGGGGGCCAAACCTCATCCATATGCGAATTATACCAGGCTCCATGTCGCCGCTGGGCCGGCCCGCAGTGAAGCCTTGCGAGGTGGCTCGCCGGTTTAAGGAGTTTCTTTCCAAGGACTAATGGGAGATGCCCATTTCCTTCAGAGATGCCCCCACGGCTCCGATGAGGCCGTGTATCTCCTCACTCCCCACCTGGCCGATACAACCAATGCGGAAGGAATCTACCTTGGTTAGCTTGCCGGGATAGATGACGTAGCCACGGTCACGAAGACGATCGTAAAAAGGGGTGAACTGAAAGTTCGAATCCTGCGGCGTGTGGAAGGTAACGATAATCGGCGCCTGCATGGTATCTGGCAGCAGGGTCTCGAAACCAAGCTCCCGCATGCCTTCCACCAGAATTCGGTGGTTTTCCGCATATCGTGCGCCCCTGCCCGCGACCCCGCCCTCTTCGGCGTGCTGCGCGATGGCGGCATCAAGGGCGGCTATCACATGTACCGGCGGCGTAAAGCGCCATTGGCCGGTTTCCGTCATGGCCCGCCACTGGTCTTCAAGATCGAGGCAGAGGGAATGGGCGTTTCCGGCCGATTCCCGCAGAGCTTGTTTGCTGGTGATGACGAATCCCAGCCCCGGCACACCTTCCAGACATTTGCTGCTGGACGCTATCACCGCCTCGCAGGGCATGGCTTTTACGTCCAGCGGCAAGGCCCCGAAAGAACTCATGGCGTCTATCAGAAGGCGGCGGCCGCCTTTGGCGACGGCCCGTGCAATATCTTCTAAGGGGTTGAGGATGCCGCTGGTGGTTTCGCAATGCACGGCAGCCACATGAGTGATGGCAGAATCGCTTTTGAGCTTGGCCTCCAGTGCCTTCACATCCGTGGGTTCATCCTCGGCGTTTTCAAGAACCTCATGGCTACGGCCCAGCACGGCGCAGATCCTAGCCATGCGCGCCCCATAGGCGCCATTGACCAGAACCAGCACCTTGCCCTTGGCCGGGACCAAGGTGCCGATGGCTGCTTCCACGGCGAAGGTGCCGCTGCCTTGAACGGGTACGCAGGCGTATCCGCCTTCCCCGCCAACTAGGGCCACAAGACGCTGACAGACGCGGTTGTTTATTTCCAGAAAAGCCTCATCGCGGGAACCGCGATCGCGCAGCATCGCTTCGCGTGTCTCGCGCGCCGTTGTCAGGGGGCCCGGCGTCAGAAGCCAGGGATCGTTTTGGTCACCGGTCATGGGCCACACATCCATAAAACGCCGGCCGGTCGCCACACCATTTTTTTAATTTACAGGGTGCGACGAACCGGTCGATCTAAAGGAATGCGCAGAGTAACCCGCCAACCTCACCATAAAAAGAGGCCATGGAACAGGGGCAACGAAAAGGAAACCCCTTTTCCATCACAACCCCTCAGGAGAACGGCCGGAGAAACCTCAGCCAAGCATTAGCAGTCGCGCCCAAAATAGGCCTGCAGAGGCAAACGCCAGTCTTTGGCGCCTTCCCGAACCTCAGCTCCGTTCGCCGTTGTCCGTAGGCGCAAATTACGTTTGAACATGTTTCCCCGGCCATTTTGCCTAAGGAAGTTTCTATGCACGAGCAAAGCCTCATTCTCACGCAGAATCGAGCGCTCACGAGCATCGACGTCGTAGAAACTACCGTTCTCGTGCTGCAGCGCATGGACGAGCTCATGGGCCAGAATCGACCGGGCGCAGAGGTTTGTTTCCGGCTTCAGCGCAATATCCAGATAGACTACGTGAGAGGGGTGATAGAAGCCGAGTACCGGACATTCGTCCTGGCAGGCTAGTTCCACAAGTTTTTCATGGCTCGCGAAGACAACATCTGGAGCTTTCTCGGGGATCTCGTATCCCGTGTATAGACTAATCCAGGAAAACAGACCTGCCATTAGTGCTTTTGTACTCAGAACTTCCATTTCGACCTCCTTCTTCCCCGCAAGGGGATGAAGCTAGTATTTCTTCACCGCTTCTCTCAACCGTGGTCGACCACCGTCAACCAGAACTTAATAACCCAGTAAAAGTGTTGGTTAATATATGGCTTTCCCCCTGCAACGCAAGTCCCCTGGTAAAAAAAATCACAGGTAGCTTGATTCTAAACATATTTTTTCAAAATATAGAAGAAAAACTTTATCCATACCAAGATATAGTGATGTGTTCTCCTTTTGACTGCACGGACTTCTCCTCCTTATCATCTACGCGGGCATGAACGCCGTCATGAAAACTGCTATGAACATGGTGGTTTTTCTCTTCCCTTTGAAACTTACATATAATTTCGATTCCCGAAAAAGTGACGAATAATCACAAAAACACAGCCAAGGACCCCAAGGAAGCGAAGCCACACAGGGTTTCCGTCACGGCGCCGGCGCGCCTTCATTTCGGCTTTTTCGACCTTCACGGCGGTCTCGGACGCCGTTTCGGAAGTTTCGGCATGGCCCTGGACGGTCTCTCGACGCGGCTTTGCGCCGTGCCCACCACCAACACGGAAAATCTTCGCGTGGAAGGCCCGGACCATTACCGGCAAACCATCAAGCGCGCCTCGAGCTTCGCCCGCACCATCACTGATAGCCTGGACCTGGGGCGCGCCGCCGCCATCACCATCGAAGAGGCCATTCCCGACCATGCGGGGCTGGGCTCGGGGACACAGCTTGGGCTGGCGGTGGCGACGGCGCTGACCAAACTTCACGGCCTCGATCTTGGCGCGGGCGAGATGGCACGGCTTTTGGGCCGTGGTGCGAGATCGGGCATCGGCATCGGCGTCTTCGAACAGGGGGGCGTGATTCTTGACGGCGGGGTCGCAGGGGACGGTTCTGATGATGGTGCTGATAATGGCAAAAACGGGCCGCCGCCACCCGTGACCAGCCGCCTTGCTTTTCCCGATGAATGGCGGTTGATGCTGATTCTCGACCTCAAGTCCAAGGGTCTGCACGGGAGCAAGGAAAGCGACGCCTTCGACGCTCTGCCTCCCTGCCAGCCAGGGCAAGCCGCAAATTTGTGCCGGATGGTCCTGATGCAGGCGCTGCCGGCATTGATGGAAAAAAACATCTCCGACTTCGGCCGCGCCGTCACCGCGTTGCAGAAAGCCGTGGGCGACCATTTCGTCTCGGTGCAGGGGGGACGTTACAGCAGCTCCCGAGTGGAAGAGGTTCTTTCTTGGCTTTCCGGGCAGGAAGTTAGGGGCTACGGGCAGAGTTCCTGGGGTCCCACGGGCTTCGCTTTTTTCGAAAGCCAGGCGGAAGCGACCCGTATGATCAAAGCCGCAGAGCAAAAATGGAGGGATGACGGCGGATTGCAATTCATGATATGCGGGGGCCGTAATCAGGGATGTTTGGTCGAAATTGCGTAAATCAATCCCGGAATCTCTTTGGCGAGAGGAGCTGATGGCGTCCCGTCCGCCAGATTCCGATGAGTCTTGCTGGGCCTGATCACGCCTTCGTGCGATAGAAAAATTAAAAAGCAGAGGAAAAAGAGCAGAGGAATGAGCAGAAAATATATCCTTCACATGCTTACCCCCCAGACCCATGTCAGCCCCTTTGACGTGAATATGGCTGTGGACGCCGGTTTCGACCTCGTCCTGCCATATACCAATGTAGCGCTGAACGAGATTCAGGGGCTGGTCCAGGACTCCATCTTCTCGCGTTCGGTCAACGACGCCAAGCGCACCGGCATCTTCATCTGCGGCAAGGACACGCAGCTCGCCCTGGACATGCTTGACGCGGCGAAGAAAGCCATGGTGCCGCCCTTCGAGATTTCAGTTTTCCCCGACCCGGCGGGTTCCTTTACTACCGCCGCGGCCATGGTGGCCTGCACCGAAAAGCTTCTGAAGGACAAGCACGGCACCACCCTGGATGGCAAAAAGGTAGTCATTTACGGCGGCAAGGGAATCGTTGGCACCGTCAGTGGCATCATCTGTACTCAGTCCGGCGCCACTGCCACCCTGGTAGGCTATGACGGAATCGAGAACGTGAAGAAGCGGGCCGACGACAGCAAGGCGAGGTTCGGCGTCGACCTTATCCCAGCCGACGGCACCACCGACGAGAAGAACACGGCCCTTTTAGCCGACGCCGATATCGTCTTCTGCGCGGCGCGGGCCGGCACACAGGTGCTGAACAAGGAACAAATGGCTACCGCGCCGCAGGTCCTTGTGGTAGCCGACGCCAACGCGGTTCCCCCGGCAGGCATCGAGGGCGTGGGCCTGAAGGATGACGGCGAGCCCATCGAGCCTGGAGTGCTGTCGCTGGGTCCGCTGACCTTCGGCGACATCAAAGTGAAGATACAGCGCGAGCTGTTCCAGGCCATGTGCACCTCGGATACGCCGCTTTACCTCAGTTTCCAGGAAGCCACCGAAAGAGCCCGCGCACTGGTGGGAGTTGGCTGACCACGGCTTTCTGATTGCCGCCCTGTCTGGCCGCAGCTTAGCGGCGGCGGCGGCGAGGGCGGGCCACGGAGTTTTCGTACTCGACCTTTTCAATGACAGCGATCTGGCCACCCTTGCCCGGAAAAGCGCTCCCGTGGAGGCCGATGCCGGCGGCGGCTTCGATGGCGAGTCCCTTCTTGGCGCGGCGGGAGAGCTAAAGTGCGGCGAGGCCCCGCTGGTATTTGGAGCGGGATTCGAGGACCGTCCGGAGCTTTTAGGGCGGCTGGCCGAGGGCCGGACCCTGTGCGGAAATTCCCCACAGACCCTAACCCGCATCAAGGACCCCGGCGATTTCTTCGTCACCCTGGACGGCTTGGGCATCCGCCATCCGCAAACGAGCCTCACCCTCCCTGAGAATTCCCCCGCAGGCTGGCTGGTAAAGCCGGTGGGGGGAAGCGGCGGACACCATATCCGGGAGATATGGGAGAATAACCCCTCTGCCCCCGTCTATTACCCCCCCTTTTATTATCAACGTGAGCTGGCCGGACGCGCGGTCTCCCTGCTGTTTCTGGGCGACGGCAAGCGCATATGTGCGCTGGGTCTGAGCGAACAGTTCCCCACGCCCTTCCCTCCCGACCATCCCTTTCGCTTCGGCTTCGCGGTGACGCTTCCCGATGGCGATGCAACGCTGATGACCGGGCTGACCCGCACCGCCATGGCCCTGACCAAGGTGTATGGGCTGGTAGGGTTGAACAGTCTCGATGCCCTGATGGACGAGGCGGGGGAGTTATCTGTGCTTGAAGTGAATCCCCGCCCCGGTGCCACCCTGGATCTTTTCGATCCCCTGGCGGGAACGCCCCTGTTCGACCTTCATGTGGAGGCAGTGGCGGGAAATCTGCCCCATGATTCCGAAATCCCGCGCGGGCAGGCGGATGTTTTCCGTGCCTGCGGTATTCTTTACGCGGATACGTCTTTTCACATGGGAGAGGACATGGACTGGCCGGTATGGGGCGCCGACCGGCCGCGAACAGGAACGGCTTTCGCCATTGGCGACCCAATTTGCACCATATTCGCGGAGGGCGGCACACCGGCGCAAGCCATGGAATTCATCGCGGAACGAGCCGGGGCTTTACGGAACGACCTCGCCCGGTGTAAGGGTGCAGACCACTGACAAAAACCAGGAAAGATCAGATTTCGTGACCGAGCATCTTACCAATCAGAAACCTGGTCACTGGCCCAGCATCAACGCCGCGGCGGCGCCGTTGGTGGAACGCCTTGTGGGCGGTGCAGCAAGTTTACGAATCGGTGTCGAGAAGGGTCCAAAGGGCTGTACCGTGGTGGATTGCGGCATCGGGCATCCCGGCGGGCTGGAAGCCGGGCTTCTGGTCACGGAAATCTGCATGGGCGGGCTGGGAAGCGCGACCCTACAACCAGTCTGGAGCTTTGCCCGGTGGCCCTGGACCATCAACATTCATTCCTCGAATCCGGTTCTTTCCTGTCTCGGTAGCCAATATGCAGGGTGGAACCTTACCTTCGGCGACTTCTCCTCGCTGGGGTCAGGACCCGCCCGGGCGCTGGCCGGGCGCGAAGATCTATTCCAGGAGTTTGGCTACCAGGATAAGGCTGATACTGCTTGTCTCGTACTTGAAGTAGACAAGACCCCACCACAGGAACTAGTGGAAAAGGTTTCCGCCGATTGCAGTATTTCGGCGCAGAACCTGACCCTGGTTCTCACCCCCACCACCAGCCTTGCAGGAAACCTTCAGGTTGTGGGGCGGGTGCTGGAGGTAGCCATGCACAAGATCCATGAACTCCACTTTCCCTTGGAACGCATCATTGACGGCATGGCCAGCGCGCCAGTGCCACCCGTAGCCGGCAACTTCCTCGCCGGGATGGGACGCACCAACGACGCCATCATCTATGGTGGCACAGCTCATCTTTTCGTGTCCGGCCCAGATGATGACGTCCAGCAACTCGCCAATGACCTCCCCAGCAGCAACTCACGCGATTACGGCAAGCCTTTCGAGAAAACTTTCAAGGCAGTCAAAGGTGATTTCTACGCCATAGATGGCAGCCTTTTCAGCCCGGCGCGAGTCATTGTAACGGCCATGGAGAGCGGCCGCAGCTTCCACGCCGGAGAGATAAACGAGGACCTTCTGAACACATCCTTTGGATATGACGGAACATAGCAGAATCGCCCTGTTCAGCGACGACCCAGACTGGCACGCCAGGAGGTTGACTGAGGCGTTGAAGAAGCGGGGGGCTGAGGTGGTCTGGTTGTCCTTCGCGCAATGCGCCTTTAATACCCAGGGCGGAGTTCCCGGACTCAGCCTCCCAGGCTTCGATGACGCCCTTCCCGACGGTGCCTTGGTGCGGCTCATTGATTCGGGTTCCCTGGAACAAATTACGCTGCGACTGGGGTTTCTCCACGGCCTGCGTGCACTGGGAGTTCCCGTCTATAACGACGCCCGGACCATTGAAAACACGGTAGATAAGTCCATGGCCAGTTTCCTACTGAACAAGGCCGGACTTCCCACGCCGCTCACTTGGGTTACTGAATCTCCCGACGCTGCACAGACCATCCTCGATCAGGAGATTAAAGACAACGGCAAGCTAGTGCTCAAGCCCCTGTTCGGTGCACAGGGGAAGGGCTTGCGCCTCCTCCAATCCCCGTCACAACTTCCCAAACCGGAGGAGGTTGACGGCGTATACTACCTGCAGCGGTTTATTGATACGGGAAGTAACGGCACGGCAGGCACTTGCCACGATTGGCGGGTTCTGGTTGTGGGCGGCAAAGCCGTAGCCGCCATGATCCGCCGTGGCAAGGGCTGGATCACCAATGTACTGCAGGGCGCCACCTGCGAAGCCGCCACCCTAGACGATACCCTTTCCCACATGGCCGTGAAGGCAGCCGCTACCCTCGGCGCAGACTACGCCGGAGTTGATATCATCCGCGACCAGCAAGGTATCCATTTCGTAATTGAGGTCAATAGCATCCCTGCCTGGAAGGGGCTTCAGGGCGTGTGCGAAAGCGACCTCGCCCAGACCATCGCCGATGATTTTCTCTCCCGGCTTCCGGCGAAAGCCCCGTGGGCTGTAACCGGTTGAGGATATTTTATGGCCGAAGGCAGACCCTGTTCTGAAAAGAGCGTCCGTGACGCTATCGAGCAGGCCTGCCTGAGGGAGCTTGAAGCGCTGAAGCCAGGAAATGTGCATGTCTATGCAGAAGGGCATGACATGACCGTGGAAGACTTCCGGACCAGCGCCACCATTGCTGCCGCTCATCTTTCACGTCGGGATGTCCCCTTAGGAGAAAAAATATTGATCGCCGTGGAATCCACCGTGGCGAAAGTGGGCTGTAACACCAATCTGGGCATTGTGCTTCTTTGCACGCCTCTAGCCCAGGCGGCATTGGCAGCGGATGAAGAGAAAACACTGTTGCCGCGCCTGTGCCGGGTTCTGTGCGCTTTAAGCATTGACGACGCGCGCTTCGTTTATAAAGCCATACGCATCGCTTCCCCAGCCGGTCTCGGTGAAAGCCCCGAACATGATGTGGCCGATGACCCCACGGTTGACCTGCGTGAGGCCATGAAGGCGGCGGCCGAACGGGACCGTATTGCCTTTCAATACACCCATGGCTTCGAGGACGTGTTTACCATTGGTGTACCACGCTGGCGCGAGGCCCTTTCCAAGGGAATGCGTGAAGAGGAAGCAGCAGCGCATGTATATCTGGGGTTTCTCAGTAGTTTTCCAGACAGTCATATTGAACGCAAATATTCCGCCGGCGCCGCCGAGGAGGTGCGTAACCGCGCCATGAAACTAGAAATTACACTGTCTTCCTTGTCCGGCCCGGAAGCAAAAAAGGCGGAGATGCTGAAATTCGATTCTGATTTGAAAGAACGTGGCCTCAACCCCGGAGCTAGCGCGGACCTGACGGTTGCAAGCTTGCTCGCCACCAAGCTTGAGGATATATTGGCTCATTCAATTTCTACCTAGGAGAAATTGAGGCGTGATTATGTGTACTGTGAGCATAATTGTGCTCGAGAACGTTTAATAACAAACGTATCTACTTAAGGGGAGGATATCCTTCATGGCGAAAATAAACAGAATGATGGTTGGTGAATCTCTGGTCGGTGACGGCAACGAAGTTGCCCACATTGATCTGCTTATCGGCCCCCGCGGCTCCGCCGCAGAGACGGCTTTTGCCAACTCGTTGACCAACAACAAGGATGGTTTTACTTCACTCCTGGCTGTTGTTGCCCCGAACCTGATGGCCAAGCCAGCCACAGTGATGTTCAACAAAGTAACAATGAAGGGCGCCAAACAGGCCGTTCAGATGTTTGGCCCAGCCCAGGCCGGTGTGGCCCAAGCCGTGACCGACTGCGTTGCCGACGGCACTATTCCAGCCGCTGAAGCTGATGATCTATTCATCAGCGTTGGTGTATTCATCCACTGGGAAGCCGACGATGACCGCAAAATCCAGGACTACAATTACGAAGCCACAAAAGAATCCATCAAGCGCGCCGTCGCCGGCGAGCCCAAAGCCAAGGACGTGGTTTCCCAAGCAAAAGATGCAGCACATCCGTTTGCTGCCGGTTGACAGTCCCGCGGCTCGTGTGACGATTGGTTCACGAAGCTAGCTAAGCTCTTGACGGGTGAGTAAGGCTCTAGCGTTCTCACGCCAGAAGGGCTCGTTTAGGGATTTTAAAAAGGGAGGCGTAAATGCCTCCCTTTTTTTATATCCATTTGCTAGCCTTGTCTTTGTGCACCGCAGAAATTGGTGATTTCCGCCTCTCCGATACGGCCATCAAAGAGAGCACTGGCCAGAAGAACTCCTGCCACACCCATATCACGCAAGCGGTTCAGATCATCGCCATCCCGCACACCGCCTGCGGCAATAACCTCCCGGTCCCCAGCTCGACTGACAATATGGGCGAGTCTGCCGTAATCAGGACCCTCCCTAGCGCCTACACGAGCCAGAGTCATGACGATCACCCGTTGTGGCCAGGACCGCGTCTCCGAAAAAAGTTCCCTGGGCCCCAGAAACGCTTCAGCACCAAAATCCAGAGAAAGAATCACGCGGTCTATCTCTCCTTCCTTCTCCCCGACCGCAAACTCCGTCACATCCTCCGTTTGGATCTGGCTTTCGCTACCTAGGACAAAACAGCCCTCGTGACATTGCAACCAGTCCCTGGCCACATCGCTGGAGAGGCCCGCATCTACCCAGAATTCCACATGCGGAAACGCCGTGTGCAATTCTGTAATCGTGTCGTCATTAACTCCAGTGCCTTCAATGGAATCGATATCAGCTATATAGATTGTGGTAAAAGCGTAGAGTCGCAAAAGCCCGCGGCACAAATCCAGGGGGTGGCTTCCCCGACAGAGACAGGTTTTAACGGGGCGGTAGGCACTTCTTTTGCCACGGCGGGCATGCACCACCAGGCCGCCTCTTAGGTCTAGAACGGGGATCAGTTTCAAGAGCGCTTCACCTTGCGAATTTTCATTTGCGAATACATTACCGGCGGTGGCATGCAAAACGAAGACCTGCCGCCTTCGCTCATCCATGAGGGTGAGATGATACTTGCCGCCTTGGTAACGGACCTGAGCACCATACAGACTAGAGTCGGGGAGATCATGGTTTCCCGTGACCCCCGTCTTGTCTGCCCCTCCCTTCCGGCAACCTTTATCTCGCCCGCTGAGGAGGAAAATATCTGGGATTTCTGGGATCGCCAAATGGGGGAAGCCGATGCTCTGTGGCCCATCGCGCCGGAAACAAAGGGCGCGCTGGAACGTCTTTGTAATATGGCCGAGAAGAAAGGCATTATCCTGCTAGCTGGCAATCCGTCTGCCATTCATGCTGCCGCCGGGAAGCGGACTACTGCGGAAATCCTCTCCCGTGGTGGCGTCACCGTGGTCCCCACCTATGAGGTGGGAAAAGCGATCCCTCCCTCGTCCACAGGCTGGGTGATCAAGCCCGATGATGGCGTCGGCGCGGAAGACACTCACCATTTCAGAGACCTTGAGAATATGCGGCGCTGGCTGACCAGCCATCCCGGCTACATCGTCCAGCCTTATGTTGATGGTGATGTGGCCAGTCTTTCGATCCTGTGCCGGAATGGTCTGGCGAGTTTGCTGTCCTGCAACCGCCAGAGGGTAGCCATCTCCGGCGGAGAGATCCGTATCCTCGCGCTGGAGGTAGGCGGCATGGAAGAACACCGGGGAGCCTTTTCCCGGCTTTCCGATGCCATTGCCTCCCTTCTTCCCGGTCTTTGGGGGTATAACGGCATAGACGTTGTGTGCAGCAGAGAGGGCATTGTGGTTTTGGAAATCAATCCCCGCCTGACTACATCCTATGTGGGACTGGGAGAAAGCCTGGACCGCAACCCCGCTAAGCTTGTCCTTGACCTGCTGGAAGATGGGCCGCTTCCGCCGTGCCATCCGCGGAAAGTCGTCACCGTTGATATGGCCCATGAATAACGATTCCGTAACTGGCTGGGACCTCGGGGGCGCTCACCTAAAGGCAGCACTTCTAGACGAGAGCGGCATCCGCGACATCATCCAGAGTCCCTGCCCTCTGTGGCAGGGACTGGAGCATCTTGAAACCGCCATGGAAGAAGTCCTGGAGCGGTTCGGCCCCACCAGGCTAAACGCCATCACCATGACCGGCGAACTTGCTGACATTTTCGAAAGCCGGACAGAAGGAGTGCGGCGTCTCATCGCTGTGACATCGGCCAAAATTCTTAAAAGTCATGTTCTTATCTATGCCGGTCTAGATGGCATGCTGCCCCCGAACCGAGCGCTGGAACACACTGAGGCCGTGGCCTCGGCAAACTGGCGAGCCAGCGCCCATCTGGCCGCCCGCGAGGTGCGGGAGGGACTTTTCGTGGACATGGGGAGCAGCACCACGGATATAATTCCCCTGAGCGAGGGCTGTGTTGCAGCAGCTGGACTTACTGATTTTCAGCGTCTGGCGGAAAAGGAACTTGTCTATACTGGTGTAGTACGCAGCCCGCTTATGTCCCTCGCAGAAAGCGTTCCTTTCCTAGGAAAGCGTGTGGGAGTGGTAGCGGAACATTTTGCCACTACCGCCGATATCCACAGGCTCAACAATACCCTTCCCGAGGGCGCCGACCTTCTGCCCGCAGCAGATGGCGGAGGTAAGACAGAGTGGGACAGCGCAAGACGTCTTGCCCGGATGGTGGGATGTGATCTTGCCGATGCGGAAATGGCGGCATGGCGGAGCCTGGCGCGGGTTTTCATTTCTCACCAGGAAAAGAGACTTCTCACCGCCTGCCGTGAAGTAACCTCGCGGACAGGAATGGATAGGGAGGCCCCCGTGGTCGGAGCTGGAAGCGGCTGTGCTATGATCAGGAAACTGGCGAAGAAATTGGAACGCCCATACCTGGACTTCGCAGATCTTCTTTTGCCGGGCACCTACGACAAGGAGCAGGCGGCCGCCTGCGCCCCCGCCGTTGCCGTGGCCCGGCTGGGGCTGGAAGTATTCCAATCCTGAAATACCGAGACCAGTCCCCCAAGGGCATGTGCATCAAGGTTGCCCTGGCGACTTTCACTACCACACAGAGCGCCACGAAATCCTAGACAGTCAGGACCTAGTTTGAGCAAGGGCAGCACATCATCAAGGGTAAGAGATCCTGCAAGACCAGAGAAAAGCCCCCTCTCCATCACAGTTTCCACGAACTGTGCCAGCAGGTTGTCTTCAAGATAATCCCGAATGCTACCGCCGTTTTTATCCGCCGTATCGAGCATCACACCAAAAAATCCATTTGTAGCCAGTTCCTCCACCAGAGAGAAATCCGGGTTCTGATCGGCGAACAGTACCGCCACCAGCCGCGCCGCGCCCGTATCGCAGTTGCCGATGGCTTCGGCACAGGCCCACCCGTCCCCGCCTCCACTACCGTCGGGGAAAAATCCCACCTTCACGAAATCTACACCCGTGGCAGCCGTCGCCGTCACCGCGGCGCAAAGATATTCCGGTACCATAGGCAGATCGCCGATGGTTGCACTCACCGGCTTAACACCGTCAACAAGATGGACAGCCCGGACCAAATCACGATAGTCCCAAGCTCCAAGCGCTCCAAGGGCAGGATTTTTCAAGTCGATAATACCCACATCGGTCTCGCAAGCGATTTTTACCTCGCCAAGATTAGCGACGCTCGCCAGTAATGTTGTCATTTCATGGATCCAAACTGGGAGCTCTCACCGGGGTGGGCCTTGAATTCCTCGAGATATTCCATCAACCATTCCCAGGCCTTCAATTCCTTAGGCCCAGCGGTTTTTTCCACGGCGGTGGAAAGATAGGCGATTTCATTCTCTACATCCTCCAAGGGCAGAATTTCCAACCGGCTAATGAGGATAGCAGCCTCGATCACGGCACCCTGGGCACGGTTGAACCCCTGAAAGGGGGCGTGCATTTCATCATAGACCGGTTTGCAGTGAAGATGAGGGCGCTGTTTGTCATCATTAATTTTTGTCACACGAACTTCGGTATGAGCAAGGGCCTGACAAAGAATAACTCCGGGAACCTCCACCGCGGGTCGGGTTTCCCAGTGACGGCGGTGGGTCAGGCATCCGGCAAAAACTTGGACATCATCGGTGTAATTGATCACAGCATGTGGATTGTCCAGAATGTTGTCCAACGTATGCGATGGACGAAAAGGCGCGATCACAAGACTATCCTCCCCGACAGTGATGCCGAAGGGAGCGATGTGAACATCACCCTCAGTATTCATGGTGGTGAGGATGGTCTCATGGATCATGTGTTTTTCTTCTCTTTGGCTTCGCTTTTATTGCCATCTTGGCCTCGTTCTTTTCGTTTCTTTGCGGCGCGTTTTTCTGCCGCCCGTCTTTCCAAAGCGATAACCAGAGCATGGCCGGGAGACGTGCCCTCCTCTTCCACGCCGGTAGAGCTGCGTTCGGCAGAACATCCCCAATCCAGCTCCTCATCCTGAGTATAGACCTTGCCCAACTGGCGAGCGATATGCGCCCGTGCCAGTTCCACACCAAGATAAAAAGCATGAGGGCCGTCCGCATCCACACCCAGTTCTGGAAACAGGCTGAAGGGATCGTCACCCATGTGATGACCATCGCGGTTAAATACATGCAGGCCCTGTTCGCTTATCTGAATACGGAAACTTGGGTCCTGGACCAGTGAGGCAAGTTCGGCTATTTCGTCTGCGCTGTAGGGGTATGGCCGACGACCATGGAGTCCCATCAGGCCTTGGTTAATCCCCACCGGAAGTCCACCTTCCTCATGGGCGGCATACATGATACGGCGGGCAAGATCGGCCTCGTGCACCGCACGACAGCAATGGGGACTAACCCGGACCACGAGAATGCCGCCAATACGCAATTCCGAAACCACACCCATCAGTAGAGCCGTAATGCCGGTGGTGTCGGCGTCAGTCAGTTCAGTGAGATTACCTACCCCCATGAGGATGTCCACGTCAGGGTAGCGTTTTCTGAGGTCGCGGTAGCGCACCAGGGATTCCGTAAATCCGAAATGGATGGGATCGAGGATGGGGTCAGCAAGAAAGGGTTTGCCCTTCGCCTTCATGGCGTCAATGGAGCGACAGAGCGATTCCAGGTTCCCTGGGCTGGAGGGGATGAGCACCGGGACCGAGTCTACTTCCTCGGCCAGATGGAGGGTCTCTTCGGTCAAGCTGAGAAGGTAGTCGGCATGTGCATGGCCCGCTCGGAGCAATTCCTTCATATCGGCGGAATCGACACTAACCTTATAACCATGATTTTTAAGGGCAGAAACGGCGTCTTCCAGATGGGGAAATTCGGTGTCAGGAAGACAGCCTAGATCAATCACATCGGCTCCGGCCCCGGCATATGCCGTGGCCTGGGCCATGATTTCCTCAACCGATATGTGTGGCGCCTCAACAATTTCGGCGAATATAAGACAATCGTGGCGGCTCAGATCTCGAGGACCTCTGTCACGCCCAAAAAACGTCGGCAAATCCTTCAAATCGTCTGGCCCGCGTTCTACCGGAACGTGGTAGTGGCTGCTCAACTCTTCGAGGTCGCCGCGGCAACGGCCGGGAACGAGAATGCGATTAGCATCACCAGGCTCTGGCACGCGGCGACGGATGAGCTTCGGCGTCATCAGCGCAGCGACGCTGATGCCAATTTGCTGGATTTTGTACATGAAATTGGCTGGCTGCATGGAATCGAGGACCCGGTGTAATTGCCCTTCGGCAAGCCTGCCTGTCAGGAAGAGAATTTTTTCAGACATTCTCTTCCCTCTCCATGATGGCTTCTTCTAGCGCCACCACGCTGTCCACCACTAGGGTAGCTTCAAATGCTTTCAGACGTTCCACGTTTTCCAGGTCGATATGGCGAGGATAAACATCCACCATACCCTTGGGGGCCATGGATCGAAGCTCTGGCGCCGTATCACAGGCAAAATAGATGCAGGGCACGCGGCATTTTCCAGCCTGGGCGAAAACATTAGTGGCCAGACTGTCGGAAATACCTGCCACGCATTTGGCCACGGTGTTGGAGGAAACCGGAGCCATGATCAAGGTGTGATATATGCCCTTGTAGAACTGGCCGACTGGGGCCGCGCTCGCCGTGGTATCCCGGAATATCTGGGTGCCTTCTGGAAAGGGGTCTTTGTGCCCATACATACGCATGACTTCTTCCGCCGCCTGGCTGGCGAAGACATCGCATCTTTCAAGCCGTGACAGAATATTTAGGCATTCATCGAAAAAATGCCCCGATCCGGTTAGAACCCATGCCCATCTTTGTTGTTTATTATGGTCAGCTGACATTTCCCGTCTTTCGCGTCTGGGATAAACACTTTCTCTTTTTAGGCTGTGGAAGGGAATAGGAGCAAGGTCAACCCGTCAACAAAACCTTCGTCCCGGGAGCGACGCCCCTCTCCAAGGCCTTGGCAAACCCAGTCAAGCTCGAGGGCCCCACACAGCGCACATCAAGCCCACCCCCTCTTGCGAAGGTCCCGAAGGTGCGATCTATGATTCCTTCTTCCTGAAGGGTTAGCAGTGGAACGGAGAGGTGTTCATTGTATCCGGAATCACCGGATGTGGGATCGACTGACTTGACGAGAACCAGGCATGTAGCCTTCAGATGCCGAGCCAGCCAGGCAGCAAGGGAATCAGAAGTGACCTCCCATTCACCAGGGATATCGTCCCGCCCGAAAACCATACGCGAGGGTAGCCATATGGGAATGTTCCCGTTCCGACTGACCCTCAGCAATGCTGCTTTTGACGAAACGGGAACCAGCTCCGAGCACAGACCCGCCAGCATCAGACCGTATTGCTCCATGGCTAGAACCGCCATTTTGTGGGCAGTGGAATCATCAAATTGTAGCCGGAGTTGCATGTCTCGCACCCGGTCAGCGAAGGGGCCGCCTCCGGGCACCACGGTAAGGGCGTAATGGTGAGGGCCCGTAACGGCCTGTATCCAGGAGCAAAGTTGTCCGTTTCGGGCTAGACTACCGCCCAGTTTTACCACCCACATAACTAAACGGTTCGCTTTCCCCCTCAGGAACGACGGCCATCTAGGGCCGTCGGAAGGTGCCGGCCCCGTAGCCGCTCTCTTGCCATCTTTATCCCTTGAAGTTCCGGCCGCGCCGCTCGATTTCAACCCCAACGCTCGCCGCTTCATCAAATACATCCAGCTTTTCGACCCGCGCCCGCACCACCATGATCCGCTCGTCATCCAAGCACATATTGGCAATCTCCTCAGCCAGGGTCTCCACAAGGCCTACGTGGCCGCGAGCCAAAAGGGTTTTGATCCCTGAAATGATATTCTCGTAGGATACCACGTTAGCAATGTCGTCGCCGGCTGCATCGCAATTATCTTCCACCAGAAGATCAACATTAAAACGAATGCGCTGGGGCTGGTCCTGCTCATGAGGGTGAATGCCAATCAGGCCGGACAACACAAGGTCTTTAACAAAAATGCGGTAATGAGGGAGGGCCTGGGACGGATCAACCTCCGGGGAAAACGTGCCTCCCTCCCTTACGACCGAGCCAGAATGTGTTGAAGGCATGCTCTTTGCCATATCGTTTCTCCAAAATGGGAAAACCCTTGAGAAAAGAGGCCTCAACCTAGCAAATAGCCCTCCGGCCAGCAATTTATGAGTTCTAGTCACACGTCATAGACATGAGGGAAGGGGCATGGCATATAACCCTCCCCCGCAGGCCCGGAAGTGTCGGCATGCGAGTTTTACCGCCGGGGGCGGACGAATTGGGCGTCTGTTTCAGGTTCTGTTCAAACGGAATCGGCTAGAAGAGACGAAATCGGCCGAAAATGACCCAGCACCCATCGAGTACGGAGAATGTTTGGTGAAGTGTAAGATTGTTTCTGCCGTTTTTGCTGTTTTCCTCGTAAGCGCATCGAACATCCCTGTACGCGCCGAGCCTGCGACCAAGGATAAGTATTCATTTGATGAGGCAAACATCGCAGGGGCAAACAAGCTTCTGTTTGGCACCAATCATCTCGAATCCATCAAAGAGCCTGTACAGCTGGTATATGACTTCAAGAAGACCGGCGTAATTGGAAAAAGTTTCGAGGATAAGGTTACGGTTAGTATCAAGAAGGTCCTTCCATCGGGGCGCAAGAACCTTTCCTTTCGGTTTTTGACGGGAAGGAACAAGTTCCGCTTACCCTCAGCCAATGGAGTCAACACAAATTTCGTGTTTCAGGCCTTTCTGGAAAATGATGTCCGACAAATGCGGCGCCTGACGGGCGGCAACGAGATTTTCTTCCGCAACCGCATCCGCCATGCCCTAGCCGGAGCTTCCCAGGTGGTTCCCACCACTTTTGAACTCGACGGGAAAACCTTTAAAGGGAAAAATATTATCATTATGCCCTTTAGTAAGAAATCCGTGGGGATAGTCAAAGGCGGCGAGAAACTATTTTCTAAATTTTCGAAATATACCGGGAAAATCTATATTTTTACTTTGTCAGATAACATCCCCGGAAGCTTTTTTCAGATCAGCGCCGTGACACCGTCCAGTGGCGGGGACGAGCCGCTGACCAGTAACATCATGACCTTCCTCGGCGTCAAATCGAAAAAGAAATAACCTAGTGCAAAGTTATGCAACATCTTCTCAGGCAAGGAACTACCTAATGAAAACATCTTCTATATGCGTAATTTGCGGCGCCCTGCTGGTTTTCCTGATGATGGCAAGCGGCGACGCAATAGCCAAGAAGCGGGCCAATGATTTCCCTACTGGGGCACGGGCAGAATATGTGATTTCCTGTCTAGATGGCGGGGTTGTTACCGCAACGACATTGCGAGAATGTTCTTGTGTCGTAGATGCCATCGCCAGCCATCTCAGCTATGAGGAGTTCCTGAGGGCAAGGGCGCTGAGCACCTTGCAGCAAGCCAACACACCTAATTCAAAGGTCTATCAGACCGTTGCGCTTGCGAGAATGTTCCTGGACAAATACCTGAGGGCCCAGGCCAGCGCCGAATTGAAGTGCTTTTGAGGGCGCCCTTTCTTCTGCTGCGGCTTTGTAGACCGTTCGGGGTGGTCCGGCCCCTATCCCTCATAACCCCACAAGAATCACCCTCAGGATGTTTGTCAAAATACCTGTAGAACTGACACACTTGGTATTTTTTTAAGCGTCAGTTCTCCGCCAGCCTCAAGACGGGCCAGCTTTTCTTGAAGGTTTCGCCGTTGGTGTCCGTAACCACAGCCGTGAAATCGCCTGAGGTTTCTTCTCCGTAATAAAACCGAATGTTGGGATCTTCGCTCAGTGAAATATCGCCTTCCACACTGAGAATCTTGGTGCCGCCGCGGGTCACCTTGATGGAATCGACGTAGTGGGCTGGAATAACAACACCGCTAACCTGGTCCATCTGTAACCCTGAAAAGTTGGGATGCTTAATCATCAACTGGGCCTTACCGCCCGCGCCTTCCACATCGGGGGTGAGGAATTTCATCTTCATCTTGCCGGCACGGGCAAGCGCTTCATCCATCCCGCTGAGGCCAGGGACGCTACACCCTCCTGAAGCCTTAATGAACTTCGTCGCCATGAAAAGACGGCCGTCGTTCATATTGGCAATAGCGCGGACCTTGGTATAGGCGTTGATGCGAATACGCGTATCAATAGCGGCTAGCCCGGAATCTGGTGTCAGGTGAAAGACGGCGGCGACGGGGGAAGGATTCTGGTCTATCACAAGCGTGATGGACTCGATAAATTCATCCTTGGTCTGAGGCTTGGCGGCCGCAATGGTGATGGGCACGATGGCGGCGTCCATCGCCCGGTAGGGAGCTGTCATGGAAATGACGTCCTTACCGTCCTCGATCACCTGGTCTTCGTAGAGCATGTCCCGGATATTGTTCCAGGCATCGTGTTCATAGCCGGGGCTTACATCGTCTTCCGGGTCATGGTTTGAAACATCGTAGTCATCGCCGGGGGGCACATCATCCGTGGCTTCCTCGGCCCAGGCAGGTGCCAGCGCCATAAAAGCCGCCAATAAAACGGCCAAAGCCGCCTTGCCAACATACGAAGCTTGTCGCCATCCAAAAAACATCTCTGTCTCCCTCGCCAAAAACGCCGCACTCACAAAATGCTGAATACCCCACCCAAGTGCATGGCGCCACTATTTCAAAGGGTAATATAACTGTTTTAGTACAAAACGGAAAACTTCAAGAAAAAAAACATCTCTCCCTTCATCAAAAAATGTGAAGGATTACGTGCCCTTGATGCCGGAACCCTGAAGCGTCATTCCCATTCAAGTTCCGTAAAGGTTTTAGTGACGTTACCAGGATTATAGTCGTCAAAGAGCTCCCACTTGTCCGCCTCGCCCTTTCCCACGGCGGCCACGGCATCAGTGATGGTGCCGCCCTGTTTGATGATAGGACGGACGCCAGCAATCAGCTCTTCGAAATACCGGGACTGGGCGTTTTGGGCTTCCGGCCATGAGGCAGAGGCGGGCCCGTGGCCGGGAATGATTTTCGTTATCTTCATCCCGCGCAAGCGTTCCAGTACCTTTTTCCAGCCGAGAATGCTGCCATCCATGGACGGGATGCGTTCCATGAAGACGAGATCACCCGTCCACAAAGTTCCGGTTTTTAAGTCCATCACGGTGAGGTCGTTATTGGTATGGGCCTGAGGGTAAGCGATCAGGATCAACACACGCCCCCCAATATCCAGTTCCACCGGCTTGCCGATAGCCACCGTGCGGGTTGGCGACACCACCTTTGTGCCTTCGGCCTGTCCTTCGCCAATGAATTCATCGAGCCTGGCGAGGTAATAGTCTCCGCGCGCCGCCATCTGACGGGGCAGTTTGGTATGGCCGATATATTCGGGCTCATCCCCAGCAAAGGCAGCGTTGCCAAAGGTATGGTCTGGGTGCACGTGGGTATTGATGACGTAGAGGATCGGCAGGTCCGTGACACTCTTCACCGCCTCGCGCAGCCTCCAACCAAGCCGGTAGGACCCCCCAGTATCGACGACAGCGACGCCTCTGTCCCCGACCACGAAGCCAATATTAGCAATATCCCCATGGTTTTCCCTATTGGCGTCTTGATGGGAACCCGTGTGGACAAAGATACCTTCCGCCACCTCTTCTACTGCCAGTGGTTCTGCACAGGCTGTCGATGCTAGAAAAACTATCGGGGAAAAAAGGGTAAGAACCCGGAGCCAGTGGCTTCTTTCCCGCGTGAACGGTGAACCTGGGACCGACCGCTGCAGCATTTGGCTTCGCTTTCTCGGTAATCCCGGCAAGCCACAGCTTAAAACGGGGAGGCAGAACAAAGAAAATTTAGAATCTTGACAGGGAGTGGAGGCATACATTGTTAATTTAAAGTGCTGCATCACTTAGAAACCATATGTCAACGTTTTTTTAAAACAAAACGAGGCAAGAGCCTACAAAACCAAAAGAGTCTTGACCCGTCAGAAAAAAGCCCCTTAAGATGCGTTCACGGGTTGTATAGGTTTGGAAGTGTTAACAACCTCCACGTGATTGTAGGCTGTTCGGCGTGTGTTTTAGCACGTTCGTTCCTGTCTTCAGATAGACGGGGCCGGTTTGTGGTCCGAAGGGGAAGTCAACCGAGCTTTAAGCAACCGAAATGTTTGGTCGGGCGATTTTTGCCCAGTCAAATGATACGTATCTTTATGGGGAGGAAATCTCAGCTATGAAGAGTATTCTTAAAACAACTCTCTTAGCTTCTGCGGTTTTCGCTCTCCCGGGCCTTGCCCAGGCGAACGATGAACTGTTGAGGTTAAGTGCCGACCCCGCCAACTGGGCTATTCCAAGTGGTAACTATGCAGGTACCCGCTATTCAGAGCTCTCTCAAGTCAATAAGAGCAATGTTGGCAGCCTGAAAGTCGCTTGGCAGTTCTCAACTGGCGTTCTACGCGGTCACGAAGGTGGTCCGCTGGTGATCGGTGATGTCATGTATGTCGTGACCCCGATTCCCAACATTGTGTTTGCCCTCGACCTTAACAACGAAGGTCGCATCATCTGGAAGCATATTCCAGTGCAGGGCGGCAAATATCCTTCCGGTGAAACCCAGGCTCGCGTTACCAGCGTTATGTGCTGTGATAACGTGATCCGCGGCGTTTCCTATGCCGATGGTAAGATCTTTGTGGGTCTGGCCGATTCTACCCTTCAGGCGCTCAACGCCAATACGGGTGAAGTCGTCTGGCAGGCACACAATATGTCAGCCGGCAAGGCTGGTGAGAGCGAAGCTACGGGCATCAGACCCGTCCGTGGTAATGCAGCTTCCACCAACACTTCCGTGCCATGGGTCGTCA